>CBIHOS010000097.1:0-16670 GCA_966211945.1 uncultured bacterium | reverse complement strand
CCCCCGCCCCGCCAAAACGCCCCCACGCGTTACTTAATCACGCCTAACACCGCGCCCCCTTTGCGCGGCCCGGTGACCTGTGGCCGCTGCCCAAGCCGCGCCCACACCCGGCTCACGCCCCAATACACCAGCACCACCATCGTCGCGATGCAGAAGTGCAGCAGGAGGCCGAGCGCCGCCGTGCGCCAGCCGCCCTGGAACGAGGCGGGTCCGAGCAGCCCGCCCGCCACCGACTGCAGGATCCGCTGCGGGTGCACGCCGCGCGCGCCGTGGAGGGCGAAAGCGGCGGTGATGTCGAGCACGCCGACGACGGCACCGCCGAGGAGAACCGGGTGGAGTCTGGACAAGGCCGCAGTCTACAAGAATCGGACGCCGCGTTACTTGCGCTCCGCCTCGAAGTAGTTCCGCGTGATGTGCGCAGCGACACGGCGGCCGACCTGGGCACCGTGCTGGATCGATTGACGCCAGTGCAGGCCGCCGTAGATGCGGGCGTTGCCAATCTCACGCACGAGCGCGTTGAGCTGCTCGTAGGTCCGTTCTGTCTGCACCAGCGCCGGCACCGCGGCCTTGGACGTGGTGAGCGTCCAAGTCAGCTTGTTGGTGCCGAAGAAGGCCGCGACCGTGTCGACGACGGCGGTCGACCAGAAGCCGTGGCCGGACGGATACTCCGGGTGGTTGACCAGGAGCAGCGGCCGCCAGGTCGGGTCGGCCTCCGTGTCCGGATTGCCGTCGAGATCGGCCTGCACAATCGCGGTCCGCGGGCGCCAGAACGCGTAGTAGTACTTGGCCGCGAAGCCGACGATGACCGCGTCGGATGCGGCCGTGTGGACCATCGCGAACAGGCGCGCCGTGTCGCGGACGTCGAGTCCCTGCTGCACCGCCAGCGCCGTCAGGTTGCGGTTCCAGTGCACGTAAGGATTCTCTGACCAGAAGTACGCGATGTCGGTCTGCTCAGGCGTCCGGACGACGCTGTCGATGCGCCCGAGGTCGCGCGTCTCGGCAAAATCCTCGGCGTAGGCGCTCGACGTCAGCGGATCGGGCCCGTCGGGCAGGTATCGGCCGACGTCGACGAACGTGAACGGAGAGATGCGCCCGACCTTGGCGTCGACCGGCTGCGGACTGGCCGGCCCGGTCGGGCAGCCAGTGTCCGGTTCGAACTCGCCGACGGCGGGCGGCGTGCCGCTGCACTCGTAAGGGACTACCGCGCCGAAGCGGTCCCCGGCCCGGGCGGCGAGCACCGCGGCCGCTGCGGCCTCGCCGACGCGGATGCCCTCGGACTTGGCCATGCCGCCGGGAATGGCTGCCATGTACAGCGTGTACTGCTGGTCGAGGAAGGCCACTTGCGACGCTGCGACGCGGCTGCGCGCCGTGCGGTATGCGGCGGTCGCCGCCGCCGCGCGCACGTCGGCGTAGGGCACCGGTGTGGTCGTCATGACGTAGGGGCGATAACCGCCCTCGATCGCGATGACCGCGTCGTAGACGGCGAGCATCACGGTGGCGTGCAGGATCTCGGAGGTGCCGGCCGAGCGCGGCGCGGTGGCGTTGTGGATGGACTGCTGGACGATCGCCGACCAATCGGTCACGACGTTGGGCGCCGGCGTCGTCGCGGCGGCGCGCAGCGGACTCGCGAGCAGGGCAACTCCGAGCAGGATGGTTCGAGCACTCATGACTGTCTCCTTGTGGACTGCAGCGGCACGGCGCGATGACGGGCGCACGGCGCGGATGAATGACGCGTGCCGCCGGGAACCGAGCGGGCTCAGCGGCGACACTTGAGGAATCGAGAACGGCGCGGGCAACACGACACCCGGCCCTTCAAGTCCTCAGGGACGAGCCGGCAGACTCCGCCGCGTGTTCGCTCCAGTCAGTCGGGGACGTTGCGCTCTATACGGCCGCCACCTGGGTGCGGCCGCCCTGACAGCACGAGGAACGGACATGACGACAGCGACGGCGGAAATGCCCGGCACCTATGCCGGAGAACGGCAGGACGCCGACGCGCTGTTCGTCACGCTCTACACGGAGTTGCACCGCCTCGCGCGCCGTGAGCTCGCCCGCCGAGGTCCGCTGGGCGGCCTGGGCGTCACCACGCTGCTGCACGAGGCCTATCTGTCGATTTCTGGCAAGGACGGCACCGTGTTCGTGGACCACGCGCGCTTCATGGGATATGCCGCGCGCGTCATGCGCGGGCTGATCATCGACGACGTGCGGCGGCGGCGCTCGGAGAAGCGCGGCGGGCTGTTCCACATCACCTCGCTCGATGCCGAGCGGGCCGAGCGGATTGCCAGTCCGGAGGAGTTGATCTCGATTGGCGACGCCCTGGACGACCTCGCGGAGATCGATCCGGCCCTGGCCGAGATCATCGATCTGAAGTTCTTCTGCGGCTTCTCGTTCGTCGAGATCGCGGCGATGCGCGGCGTGTCCGAACGGACCATCCAGCGTGGTTGGGAGAAGGGCCGCATCTACCTGCACCAGGCGATCGCCTGCGCACCTCCAGACGGGCCCGACGGCGATGCCACGGCTCGCGCCTGATCGCTGGCGCCGGCTGAGCCCCTACCTGGACGACGCGCTCGACCTGCCTCCGGAGGCCCGCGCCGGCTGGCTCGCGACGCTCCGTGCAAGCGATCCCGTACTCGGGCGCGATCTCGACGACTGCCTGCGCGAGGCGCGCGCGGTGGACGATGCCGGCTTCCTCGACGGTTCCGCGATGGCCGCGCCCGCGCCGTCGATGGCCGGGCAACGCATCGGCGCCTACCGGCTGGTCTCGCTCATTGGCGAAGGCGGCAGCGGCAGCGTCTGGCTCGCCGATCGCTGCGACGGCCGCTTTCGCGGCCGCGTCGCCATCAAGCTGCTGAACCTCGCGCTGGCCGGCCCCGCTGGCGAGGAGCGCTTCCGCCGCGAGGGCACCATCCTGGCGCGCCTGCGCCATCCCCGCATCGCGCACCTCGTCGACGCCGGCGTGTCGGCAGCCGGTCAGCCCTATCTCGTCCTCGAACTTGTCGACGGCGAGGCCATCGATCGCCATTGCGACGCCAATGCCCTGACGGTGGACGCGCGCCTGCACCTGTTCCTCGACGTGCTCGACGCGGTCGCCTTCGCGCATGCCAACCTGACGGTGCATCGCGACATCAAGCCGGCCAACGTGCTCGTGAGCGCCGAGGGCCACGTCACGCTGCTCGACTTCGGCATCGCGAAACTGATCGACGCCGAGCCGGGCTGGCACGAGGGCCGTTCGGCGGAAGCGGCGGCGCTGACGCGCGAGATCGGCCGCGCCCTGACGCCCGAGTACGCCGCCCCCGAGCAACTGGCGGGCGGTGCGGTGACCACGGCCACCGATGTCTACGCGCTCGGCGTGCTGCTCTACCTGCTGCTCACCGGGCGGCACCCGGCCGCCGAATCACTCCGATCACCGGCGACGCTGATCCGCGCGATCGTCGACGAAGCGCCACTGCCGCCCTCCGTGGCCGTCGACATCGTGTCGTCGGCGGAAACGCGGGCCGACCACGCCGCACGCTTCGGCACGACGCCGTCGCGGTTGCGACGCGCACTCGCCGGCGACCTCGACAACATCGTCGCCAAGGCGCTGAAGAAGGACCCGGCCGAACGCTACGGCTCTGTCGACGCGCTCGCCGACGACGTGCGGCGGGCCCTGCGGAGCGAACCAGTCAGCGCCAGGCCGGACAGCCTCGGCTACCGCGCCGCGCGCTTCGTCCGCCGCCACGTCACCGGCGTGATGACGGCATCGTCGGTGCTCGTGCTCGTGTCGGTGATGACGTTCGTCTACGCCACGCGGGTGACCGCGGCGCGCGACCGCGCCCAGCACGAGGCCGCCAAGGCGACGAAGGTCAGTAAGATGCTGATGGACATGCTGACCAGCGCCGATCCGTACGCGCTGCGCACCGGCGGTGTGCCGACGGTGCGCGATCTGCTGGACGGCGGCGCGGCGCGTGTGCAGCGGGAGCTCGCCGGGCAGCCGGAACTGCAGGCAGAACTGCTCACGACGATGGGCCGGACGTACCGGCGGCTCGGGCAGTACGACAAGGCGCAGCAACTGCTCGAACAGGCCTTGGCCAGCGGCCGCACCGCCTTCGGTGCGTCGCACGTGCGGGTCGCGCAGACGCTGCACGATCTTGGTGTCGTGCAGGCGGATCGCGGGTACCTGGACACGGCTGCCGCGACGCTCGAGGCCGCGCTGGCGATGCGCCAGTCGCTGCTCGGGCCCGCACATGCCGACGTCGCCGTGACGCTCGCCGAACTCGGACGCATCTACCAGGACGCCGACGCCGGCGATCGCGCCGGGGCGGCGCATGAGGAAGCGCTGCGGATCCGGCGCGCGGCGCTCGGAGACGCGCATCGCGAAACGGCCGTCAGCCTGAGCGACCTCGCCTCGGTACGGCGCCTCGCGGGCCGGCTCGACGAGGCCGAGGTGCTGCTGCGACGGGCGCTCGCGATCAACCGGCAGACCCGGGGCGAGCATCATCCGAACACGGCGATCACGCTGCACGACCTGGCGCTCATCACCGCCGGGCGAGGCGACTTGCCGGCGGCTGAAACGCAACTGCGCGATGCGGTCGCGCGGGCGGCCGCGGGGCTCGGGCCGCGGCACCCGGTCGTCGCCGCGGCGTGGCACAACCTGGCCCGCGTGCTGAGTCTGCGCGGCAAGCGCACCGCCGCGATTGCCGCGGCGGTGCAGGCCCTCGACATCATCCGGCCCGCTCTCGGCCAGGAGCACCAGCTGTACGCGATCTACGCGATCGATCTGGCCGCGCTGCACATGGCGGACGGGCGCGCCGATCTTGCGCGTCCGCTGCTCGAAGGCAGCCTGCGGGTGCGGGCGCGAGCGCCACATGTCGTGCCCAGCCGCCGGCGGGCCCTCGGCACCGGACAGGTGTCGCTGCCCGCCCCGGTGCGCGTCCTGACGGCGGCGTCCGACGCCGTCCCGAACGGTCGCGATCTCGGCGGCGAGTAGCGGGCTGTCGCTTTCGCCGCCCGAACCGCGATCTCCCGATCAGGAGGCCGAACGCGATTCGCGTTCGCGATGCATTCATGATCTGGAGACGTACCGCATTCTCACTGCTCGCCCTGTTCGCCCACACGACGACCTTCGCACAGGTGCCGGTGCCGGCGGGGCTGGCAGTGCCAGCCGGCTATCAGCCGTTTCTCACGACCCACGCCGAGGGAACCCAGAACTACGTGTGCGTGGCCGGACCCGGCGGATTCCGCTGGCTGTTCCACGGGCCGCAAGCCACGCTCGCCGACGCCGCCGGGACGCAGGTCGCCACCCACTTCCTGAGTCCCAACCCCGTCGAAGATGGCGCGGCGCGCGCAGCCTGGCAGCACTCGGGCGATACGAGCCGCGTCTGGGCGGTGGCGGTCGCCTCGTCCTCCGACCCGGCCTACGTCGCGGCGGGCGCCATCCCGTGGTTGCTGCTCCGCGTCGTCGGCCAGGAGGCCGGACCGGACGGAGGGACGGCGCTGTCGGGCGCGCTCTACGTCCAGCGCGTCGCCACGGCCGGCGGCCCGGCGCCGGCAACCGGCTGCAAGTCGGCCGCGGACGTCGGCCGCAAGGCACTGGTCCCGTACGCGACCGATTACGTGTTCTACCGCTAGCGCGCGGGGCCCTGACGGTGGGCGCATCCGTGACGTGCGGGGGCCGCGATGCGCGCGTCCTAGCTGTCTCGCCGACCGGCACGGACCGCCCACCGCAGCTTCGCCGCGGCGGCACGGCGATCGGCGAACGTCTCCGCCTTCCCCGACCGGATGACGACACGGGCGATGTCGGCATACACCCCGGCCCGATGGCCCTGACCGAACGCCTGCTTCACGCGGCGGTCCTCACCCGAATGGAACGTCAGCACGGCGACGCGTCCGCCTGGCGCCAGGCAAGAGGGCAGCGCGGCCAGCAGGGTGTCGAGCGCGCGGAGTTCGTCGTTGACGGCAATCCGCAGCGCCTGGAAGGTCCGCCGCACCGACATCCGGACGTCGGCCTTCGGCAGTTCCGGACGAGCCGCCACCAGCCCGAGCCGTACCACCCGCTCGAGCGCGTGCGTCGTGGCGACCGGCCGCTGCTCGAGCAGCCGGGCGATCGTCGCCGCGTGCAATTCGTCGGCATTGTCGACGAGGAGTCGCTCGATCGCCGCCGCGTCGAGCCGCGCGATCAGCGCCGCAGCCGTCTCGCCCCGTGTCGGATCCATGCGGAGGTCCAGCGGCCCCGGGCGCTTGTAGTTGAAGCCTCTCGCGGCGATCCCGTGCTGCATCGCCGACGTTCCGAGGTCGACGAGCACGTCGTCCACCGCCGCGATGCCTTCAGCCGCGAGCACGCGAGGCAGATCCGCGAAGTTGGCGTGCCTCGCCTGGAACACGCCCGGCCCGTAGCCGGAGTCGCGCAAACGTGCGATCGTGCGAGGCAGTTCGATCGGGTCCGCGTCCAGACCGATCAGCCGGCCGCCGGGCACGATCGCATCGAGCATGGCCCGGGCGTGGCCGCCGCCGCCCAGCGTGCAGTCGACGGCCGTGTCACCCGGCGCCGGACGCAGGCAGCGGAGCACCTCCGCCAGCATGATCGGCCGGTGGACCGGCCCGTCCGAGGCCTCCACGTTCAGGGCTTTCCCGGCGCGGCCTTCCACATGCCGAGCAGGTCGTACAGGTGCATCAGGTGGCGCTGAACGATCGTCTCGCCCGCGCCAATCGCGACGCGCGTGCTGACGTCGGCGCCGTATCCGCCGTACGCGGCCGAGCGGAGATCGGGAATGTAGCCGGGCCAGGTGCCGCCAGCGCTCCACGTGTAGCCCCAGAACAGCGGCACGGCCACGTCGGCCTGGTCCTTCCACATGCGCTGCAGCCGGTGCATCGGTTCGCCTGGCACGGCAGCGATCGCGACGTCGCGGCCGATCAGGATCGTGGTGAGCCCCACCTCTAGGCTGCGTGAGGCGTCCCAGCGGTCGGTGAACGACAGCACGTCGCTCTTCACCGCGATCGGTGCGGTGACCGGCGCGAGCGGCGCGACGCGGGCGTTGGCGCGCAGGACCTCGGCCGCCAGCAGCCGGCCCATCGTGTCCATCACTGCGAAGTCGTCGGCCTCGCGGCCCGATCGGGCCTGGAAGAGCGGGTTGACGTCGCCGGCGCCGCCCTGCACGAACATGACCTGTGCGCCGGGGACCGCCTGCTCCACCGTCGCCTGGACGACCCCTGGGTAGTCAGCCGAATACTTGCAACTCGTGGGGCCCATGACGACGGCGTGAACCGCGTAGTGGACGAGCAGCGCCCGCGTCCGGCCCTCGCCGTCCTCGACGCGGAGGACGACGATCTCGGGATCGACGGGCCCGTACGGCACGCGCTGCAGGTTGTCGAAGAGCGCCCGGGCGCGGCCGTCCTCGCGCTGCAGCAACCGGTTGTATCCGAGCTGGAGCGATCCCTTGCCGACGCCGAGGCGGGCGGGGAACATCGAGCCGGCCGCCTGCTCGATCGCGCCGAGAATCCGGCGCTCCAGCTCCTGCTGATACGTCGTCGCCGCCGCTCCGGCGGCAGGCGCGCTGCCGAACGGCAGGAACGACGGTGCCGAGTGCGTGTGCGACGCCGACAACAACAGCACCGGAATGCCGAGCCGCGAGGCGACGTCGCGCCGGAGGTTCTCCGACACCAGGCTCCCCAGGTCGCTGGTGACGAGCGCAACCCGCGTCTGGCCGCTCTGGAGCACGAGCACCTTGGCGTGCAGCCGATCGTGCGTGCCGTCGGATGGACCGCACTTCCGGTTGGCGTAGCCATACATCGCCATCGACCCGGCGGGGGTGACGTCGACGCGCGCGACGCCCGCCAGCAGCTGATCGCCGCGCGACGGGTGAGCGATCGCGAAGACGACGACCAGCACCAGGGCGAGCAGGCGTATGGACACGGCTGGTCCTCTACACCTGCTCCGGGACGACGTACGGGGCACGGTACGTGCGCGTCAGCAGCGCGTTGGCGTCGGCATCGTCGCCGAAGCGCTCGGTGGCGTTCGTGAAGGTCAGCGAGCGGCCGACGCGGTAGGACACGTTGGCCAGATGGCACAGCGTCGTCGACAAGTGCCCCTCGACGATGTCGCTGTGCAGCGGCGCGTCGGCGCCGGCCCTGACGGCTTCGAGGAAGTTGCCCCAGTGACTGCCCTTCGGCCCATCCGCCTTCGAGCCGGCGAAGGGCTTGCGCTCGCGGCGGCGGAACGCCGCCCAGTTGTCGCCGTCGATCTCGAGCCAGCCCTCGCTGCCGAAGAAGAGATTGCCGACCTCCTGGCCCTGGCTGCCTTCGTGGTTCGTGTACCGTCCGCGCGTCTCCATCTCGAGCAGCGTGCCGTCGGCGTACTTGTACGTTGCCGCCAATGTGTTCGGCGTCTCCTGCGTCGTCTTGTCGTGGCCGTAGGCCTCGACGCCGCCGTAGACGCGGCGGCCCGGCGTCGGCGTGCCCTCGTCCTCGTCGAATCCGTAGATGCCGCCGGCGGCGTAGACGGAGACGGGATGTTCCTGCTTGGCGAGTCCCCACCGTGCGATGTCCAACTGGTGCGGGCCGGTGTTGCCGGTGTCGCCGTTGCCGGTGTCCCAGTACCAGTGCCAGTTGTAGTGGCCGCGCTTCTCGCTGTAGGGGCGCTGCGGGGCCGGTCCCAGCCAGCGGTCGTAGTGCAGGGCGGCGGGCGCCTCGCCGGCGACCGCCGTGCCGTACGAGTCGCGCGCCTTGAAGCACAGCGCGCGCGCCATGAAGACCTTGCCGATGCCGCCGCCGTGCAGGAAGGCAATCGCCTCGCGCACGCCCGGTGAGGATCGGTTGTTGAGCCCGACCTGCATGCGCACCTTGTAACGGTCGCGCGCCTCGATCATCCGGCGGCCCTCCCAGATGTTGTGGGAGGCCGGCTTCTCGACGTACACGTGCTTGCCGGCCTGACAGGCGAGGACCGTGGCCAGCGCGTGCCAGTGGTTCGGCGTCACGATCGAGACCGCGTCGATGGCCTTGTCGTCGAGCACGCGGTGGAGGTCCCACTCGGTGGCCGGCGCGGCGCCGGTCTTCTCCTCCACCAGCCTCACGGCCGGACCGAAGAGCCGCTCGTCGACGTCGCAGACCGTACGGATCTGCACGTTGTGGCTGTCCTTCAGCGCACTGTAATTCGTGAGGTGGACGGTCCCCTGGTTGCGGATGCCGATGACGGCGAGGCCGATGCGGTCGTTGGCACCGCGTATCTGCGCGTAGGACTGCGCCGTCGTGCCCAGGCTGAGGCCGGCGGCGCCGACCAGGCTCCGCGTGATGAATTCCCGGCGTGTTCGCATGTCGTCTCCTCGAACGCTGCCGAAGCCTACATCGCGGCCCGGCATCTGGTATACCTCCGGCTCGGCGATGACTACCGAATCCGTCCCGGCGACACCGCGACTGGGGGCGATCGACGCGCTGCGCGGCCTGGTCATGGTCGTCATGGCGCTCGATCACGTGCGCGACTTCGTGCACGTGGGCGCGATGGCGTTCTCGCCGGAGGACCTGACCAGGACGACGCCGGTCCTGTTCCTGACGCGGTGGATCACGCACATCTGCGCGCCCGGCTTCGTGTTCCTCGCGGGCCTGGGGGTGTTCCGGAAGCTGCGGCGGGACGGTTCGCCCGGCCGACTGTCGGCATTCCTTGTCAGCCGGGGCCTGTGGCTGATCCTCGCCGAGGTCGTGCTGCTGCGGTTCGCACTGAACTTCCGCCTGCTGGGGCCCGATCCGATCCTGCTGCTGGTCCTCTGGGCGATCGGCGTCTCGATGATCGTGCTCGCGCTGCTCGTCCATCTGCCGACGCGCATCGTCGGCGCCGCCGGAGTGGTGATCATCGCGCTTCACAATCGGCTGGACCCCGTGAGCGCACAGGATCTCGGTGCGCTCGCCCCGCTGTGGACGGTGCTGCACCAGCAGGGGGTGATTCAGCTGGCCGGCCAGGTCGCGGTCGTCGCCTATCCGGTCCTGCCGTGGATCGGTCTGATTGCGGTCGGCTTCGCTGCCGGCCCACTGTTCGACCTCGACGTCGGCCGCCGCAGCCGCCTGCTCGCCAGCACCGGCGTCGGGCTCGTTGCCGCGTTCGTCGTACTGCGCCTCGTCAATCAGTACGGCGATCCACAGCCCTGGTCGGCGCAGCCCACAACGGTGATGACGCTGCTGTCGTTCCTGCGCACGACGAAGTACCCGCCGTCACTGCTGTTCCTGCTGATGACAATGGGACCAGTGCTGCTCGTGCTCGCCTGGTTCGAGCGGCGGCCGCGGGCGGCGATGCTGGAACCGCTCACCGTGATCGGGCGGGTGCCGTTCTTCTATTACTTCGGACACTTCTTCCTGGCCCATCTCATCGCATCGTGCCTGGCGTGGTGGCGCTACGGCGACGGCCGGCTCGCGTTCCTCTCGGGTCCATTCCCGTCGATGGGAGGCAGCGCGACGGCGTTCCCGCTCGACTTCGGCTGGTCGCTCGGCACGGTATACCTCGTATGGGTGCTGGTCGTGCTGCTGATGTATCCGGTCTGCCGATGGTTCGACGCCGTGAAGCGACGGCGGCGGGCGTGGTGGATGAGCTACCTGTGAGCCGACGCTGACGTGTTCGGCACTCATGCTCGTCGACCGGGTTCGCGTTCGACACGTCCCCTTTCGACCCCCACCCAGATCGTCACGCTGGTGCAATCGACGCTGCAGGAGAACGGAGTGCCGGCGCGCGCGCCCTTGACGCCGGCCCGGTGCCCGTTGCCGGGAGGCTCGGCGGCCACGTAGGCTGTTGGCGTGATCGAGACGCTCGCGACCTGGCCTCCGGCGCTGCAGGCGCTCGCCGCGGCAACGTTCACCTGGGGGCTGACCGCGGCCGGCGCCGCGGTGGTCTTCTTCGTCGGCGACGTGCGGCGCAGCGTGCTCGACGCCTCGCTCGGGTTCGCGGCAGGCGTGATGATCGCTGCGAGCTTCTGGTCGCTGCTCAATCCGGCCATCGCCATGGCCGAGGAGATGGGCACCATCGCCTGGCTGCCGGCGCTGGTCGGGTTCGTCGCCGGCGCCGGCGCGATGCGCCTGCTCGACTTCGTGCTGCCGCACGTGCACCTGTTCGGCAGGCTCGAGGACGCCGAGGGCGTGAAGACGACGTGGAAGCGCACCACGCTCCTGGTGCTGGCGATCACGCTGCACAACATTCCCGAGGGACTCGCGGTCGGGGTCGCGTTCGGTGCGGTGGCGGCAGGATTCGAGTCCGCGACGCTCGCGGCCGCCGTCGCACTCGCAATCGGGATTGGCATCCAGAACTGCCCGGAAGGGACGGCGGTGGCCGTGCCGCTGCGGCGCGAGGGCATGTCCCGCGGGCGCGCCTGGTGGTACGGGCAGTTGTCGGCCTCGGTCGAACCGGTGGCGGCCGTGATCGGCGCGCTGGCAGTCGGCGTGATGCGGCCTCTGCTGCCCTACGCCCTCGCCTTTGCCGCCGGCGCGATGATCTTCGTCGTCGTCGAGGAGGTCATCCCGGAGTCGCAGGCAGGCGGCCACAGCGACCTCGCCACGTTCGGCACGATCCTGGGCTTCGCCGTGATGATGGTGCTCGACGTCGCGCTCGGCTGACGTTCCAGAAGCACGTTCTTACGGGTGCGGCGCGCGCGCGCTGCCCGGGGCCACGGCCGTGGACGACCGACGTTGACGGCAGAGCTGACAACGCCGTACCGTCCCTGCATGCGCTGCTCCCGTTTCGCACTCCTCCTCGTGGCCGCCGCAGCCGCCCTGGCGCTGCCGCCGGTCGTCCATACGCAGGCGCCCACCGAGACGCCCCGGGCATTCATCACCGGCACGGGTCCCGGCTGGCGGACGCTCGGATCGGCCGACTTCGCGCCCGTCAACGGCTACGCCGACACCTGGAAGTGGACGGGCGAGCTGCTGCAGTCGACGGGCGTGCCGATCGGCGTGATGCGCACGCGCGACATCTTCACCAACTTCGAGCTCGTGGTCGAATGGCGGCACCTGAAGGCGGCGGGCAACTCCGGCGTGTTCGCGTGGGTGCCGATGAAGGCGCTCGACGGCCTGCCGCCCGACAAGCTCCCACGCTGGGGTATCGAAGTGCAGATGCTCGACCACGGCTATCGTGAGTTCCACGCCCGCACGAGCGGCGGCAAGCCGGGCGACTGGTTCACGACCAACGGCGACATCTTCGCGGTGGGCAACTCCAAGCTCGAGCCGTTCGAGCCGCGGTCGCCGGACGGATCGCGGAGCTTCCCGCGGGCCGAGCGGAGCCGCGGCGTCGGCGAGTGGAACCACTACTACGTGCGCGGCATCAACGGCGAGATCCGCCTCTGGGTGAACGGCGAAGAGGTGTCGGGCGGCCGCGGCGCCGACCCGCGCAGCGGCTTCCTCTGCCTCGAAGCCGAGGGATCGCCCGTCGAGTTCCGCAACATCCGCGTGCGCGAGCTGCCCTAGTCCGGACCTGCGATCGGGAAGGCGGGCGTGGCGCCCGCCTTCCGCCTTCCGCTTCCGCTCAGTGCGCGACCTTCTCGCGGTCGCGGCAGTCGCGCACGTGGTCGTGCGCCTCGCGCACCTTGCCGGCCTGGCGTAGCACCACGGCTGCCGCGTCGGCCGGCAGCGCGTCCTTCATCGCCTTCTCGTAGGCGGCCTTGGCAACGTCCTCGCCGCGTTCGGCCTCGGCCAGGATCGCGTGGTCGCTCTTGCCGGTGACCGCGGACTTGATGTCCATCCAGCCGCGATGCAGCGAGCCGGACACCGAACCGGCCTTCTCGGGGTCGCCGCCGAGGGCGCGCACCTGCCCCTGCAGTTCGCGCGCGAAGGCCGCACGCTGCTGCGAGTACTCGAGGAACTTGGCTTTGTACTTCGGGTCGCTGAGACCGTCGGCGCCGGCCTTGAAGCCAGCCTCGCCGTCCTTGCAGGTCTCGATGAGATTGTTCAGCGTCGAGATGGCAGTGTCGTTCGTCATGCCCGTGGAGACAGCAAGTCGGATACCACGGCTCGCGTCGACAGGGCTCCGAAATGCGGCGATTTGGCTGGGTGCCGCACGCGGCCGAGCGTCGGGCACGAGTCATTTGTATTGGCTCGGCACACCAGCCAGCCGAGGCCCAGGCCGACGCGCTCAGCGTTGGCAGACCGGGCAGTAGAAGGTCGACCGGCCCGCCTGAACCACGCGCCGGATCGTGCCGGTGCAGCCGCGCGTGGGGCACGCCCGGCCGTCGCGGTCGTACACGCGGAAACGCGCCGCGCGATAGGACGGCTGCAGCTGACGTTGGACGGCGCGCGTCAGCACGTCCTTGATGGCCCGGACGAGGCGGTCCGACGACGGGCGGGGCGCGCCGCGTGGCGTCGCAATCGTCGAGGCCCGGCGGCGAGGCGAGAGCCCGGCGCGATGCAGTGCCTCGACCACGTAGATGTTGCCGAGACCCGCCACCACGCGCTGGTCGAGGAGGACGCTCTTCAACGGGGCCTTCCGACCGGCGCAGGTGCGCGCCAGCGCCGCGGCATCGAAGTCGTCCGAGAGCGGTTCGGGGCCGAGGCCCGGCAGCACGGCGTGCTGGCCGTCGCTCGTGGCGGGCAGGAGATCCATGGTGCCGAACCGGCGCGGATCGGTGAACGTCACGGTGCACCCCGACGACATCTCGAAGACGACATGGTCGTGCGGCCCCGGCGGCACCGCCGCGCCACGCTCATCATCGGCGCGCTCGACGCGGAAGTCGCCGGACATGCCCAGGTGCATGACGAGCACCTCGCCGGTCGAAAGCGGCAGGCGGAGGTACTTGGCGCGGCGGCCGACGTCGAGCACGGTGGCGCCAGTCAAGCGGACCGAGAAGTCGGGCGGAAACGCCCGGCGGAGGTTGGCTCGCCGGAGCAGCACCCGCTCGAATCGCGCATCGCGCATCGCCGGCGCGAGCAGCCGGCGGGCGCCTTCGACTTCGGGCAGTTCAGGCACGCGGAGAGCATACGGAACCCGTGACTGGCTTGTGTCGTCTACTGCCTTGTCATGCAAGATAACGTGCGAGACCATGACGATGTGCCGGATACCCCGAGCCGGGATGTCAACCGCAAGGGCAGCATCACCCGCGAGCTCAGGCGCGGGTCGCTCGAGCTGATCGTCCTGCACCTGCTGGCGCCCGGTGAAGCCTACGGCTACGAGATCGTCAGCAAGCTCACCCGCGAGACGTCCGGCGCACTCGACGTCACCGACGGCACCCTCTATCCCGTGCTGTACCGGCTGGAACGCGCCGGCTTCGTCGCGGTCAGGTGGGACACGCCGGAGCGCGGGGTGCCCCGCAAGTACTACCGGCTCACCGACGCGGGCCGGCACGAACTCGCCATCCTGACGCAGGACTGGTTCGCATTCGCTGACGCGATGGCCCGACTGCTCGGGCAGGGCAGGACCCGATGACCACCATGACCACCGACCGCTATCTCGATCAGGTGCTCGCGCACCTGCCGCCGACGACGCCCACCCGCGCGCAGATCGCGCTCGAACTGCGCGGACACATCGAGGAGCGGCTCGCCGCCGGCCAGCCGCTGCCGGAAGTGCTCGAGCAGCTCGGGGATCCCGCCACACTGGCCGAGTCCTACCTCGCCGGCGTGCCGATGGCACTGCCGGGCTTCGGCGCCAGGCTGATCGCCAAGGTCATCGACGTGGCGATTCCGTTCGCGATCGCCGCAGCACTCGCCGCCGTGTCCTGGTTTGTCCCGCGCGAGACGATCACGCTCCTGCTGCTGGTGATCGCGATCGTCGTTGCGGCCTTCGGCTACGTGACGTACACGATCGTGGCAGAGTGGCGGTCGGGCCAGACGATTGGCAAGCGCCGGTGCGGCCTGCACGTGGTGCAGGAGAGCGGCGCGCCGATCACGCTCGGTCAGGCGATCGTGAGGCAGTTGCCGGCGATGTTGCAGGTGCTCTGGATCGACGCGCTGTTCGCGCTGTTCACCGAGCGGCGCCAGCGCGCGTTCGAACTGCTGTCGAAGACACGCGTCGTGCACATCGACGTCACCGGCACGGGCCCTGCGTAGCCTGGCCGCAGGCGACACTCCTGGCACGCGCGGGACACACGCATGGAGATCGAGCAGTTCATCACCGACGGCTTCGTGAGGATCGACGAGGCCTTTCCGCGAGCGCTGGCCAACGAGGCGCGCGCCATCCTGTGGCGGGCGACCGGGTGCACCCCGGACGACCCGGCGACCTGGACGAAGCCCGTCGTACGGCTCGGCATGTTCACGGAGCCGGCGCTGGTCGGCGCGGCGAATACACCGCGGTTGCGCCAGGCGTACGACGCGCTGGTCGGCGAGGGGCGCTGGCGGCCATGTGCCGCCATGGGCACCGTCCCGGTGCGTTTCCCCTCACCATATGATCCGGGCGACGCCGGCTGGCACATCGATGTCAGTTTCGGCACCGAGTCGCCGGACTTCATGTCGTGGCGCGCCAACATCCACTCGAAGGGACGCGCGCTGCTGATGCTGTTCCTGTTCTCGGACGTGGACGATACCGATGCGCCGACACGCATCCGCGTCGGTTCGCACGCCGACATCGCGCGGCGGCTGGCGCCGGCCGGCGAGGCCGGCCTCACGCTCGGCGAGCTTGCCGCCACCGGCTTCGCGGAGAGCGCGCATCGATCCGAAGTGGCCGCGACCGGCGAGGCGGGCACCGTCTACCTGTGCCATCCGTTTCTGGTGCACGCCGCGCAGCCGCACCATGGCACCCGGCCACGCTTTCTCGCGCAACCGCCGCTCCTGGCCAACGATTCCGGCGGATCAGCGGCGGTGCCCCATGCGGTGGAGATCGCGACGCGGCGCGCGCTGGACGGCGGGATCTAGGCCACGGCGGCGCGCACTCTCGCTTCTACCTGCGGGCGGCGTACCCCGCCGCCGGCGTCCCATCGTCCTGCAGCTTGCCGACCGTCCAGAGGAGGCCGCGGCTGACGAGGCCCAGGTACAGCGGGTC
Source organism: uncultured bacterium (assembly GCA_966211945.1). Taxonomy (GTDB): domain Bacteria; phylum Acidobacteriota; class Vicinamibacteria; order Vicinamibacterales; family Vicinamibacteraceae; genus Luteitalea. The sequence continues at coordinate 766 of CBIHOS010000097.1, read as the reverse complement.
GGCCATCATCTCGTTGTTGTGGCCGAGCGAGGTGACGAACACGCGGGCCTTGCCGGCGGTGTTGGTCCAGATCACCGGCGACGTCTTGTTCACTTCCCCGCTGTGCGCCTCGGCCAGCGGCGTCATGCCCGGCCACGTCTGGACAATCTCGTAGAGTTCCTCGTCGATCGTGGCCCAGGACGCCGGCATGCCCACCATGATCGGATGGGTCGGCGCGACCGCCTTCACCGTCAGAGGCCGCTGGCGATCGTGACGCATGCTGAACGCGCCCATCAGCTCGCTCCACGCCTTCGACGTCGAGCGCCGGTAGCTGTGGACGGCGCCATGCAGGATCACGGCGCCGACGCCGCTCTCGCGATGCGCCGTCGTCAAGCGCTCGATCCACGCGCCGTCGACGACGTGCGAGAACGACATGTTGTAGACGACGACGTCGAACTGGCTGGTCCAGGCCGTGTCCTTGTGGCGCTCGATCAACGCGTCGGTGGCCTTACCTGCCGTGTGGTCGACGGTCCACTGGATGGCGAGGCGCGAGGCAATCCCGGGCGGGACGATCTCGGCCTGCTTCACGAAGTCGTGAAACCCTCCACCAGTCACGTAGAGCGCGCGAATGGGCGCGGGCGTCGCGCTCTGCGCGTGCGCCGTGCCTCCCGCGGTGACAGCGATGAACGTGCCGGCGATCGCGGCCGCGAACGGCGTCAACACCTGCCGACGCGACCGCGTGAGCGAAGTCCTGCAGTGCGCTGAGCGAAGCATCGCGCTGGCCTAG
>CBIHOS010000096.1:0-16940 GCA_966211945.1 uncultured bacterium | reverse complement strand
AGCGCGCGCGCGCGCCTCTCCACCTACGATCGAGCGCGCGACACGCTTGTGCCGTCGGCGCCGCCGGCCGAGATCGCGCCGCTCGTCGAGCGCCTGCGCACCCAGCCGGTGCCCTTCGACCGTCACCAGGCGCCCCTGCCCAGCGCCGTCGCCGCCGAAGGGCCGGCCCTCGTGATCCCGCGTCCACCCGTGCCGATCGTCGGGGCGGGCGGCTCGATCATGTTCTCCAGGGACGAGCGCCCGTGGGACTACACGGTCGTCGTGCTCGACACCGCATACATGCGTCAGACGTTCCTGCCCGATCTGCTCACGCGGCATTTCGGACAGACGTCGGCGTACCGCGTGTCGGTGGTCAATCGCGAGAGCGGCGCGCAGATCTTCTGCTCCGACGGCGTCGACACGCGCTGCCAGATCCAGAAGCCCGATGCGTCCGAGGAGTTCTTCGAGGTCCGGATGCGCGAGTTCAACCGGTTCGTCGTGGTCGACGACCGGCGCCAGCCCGCGCGCGGCGGCCAGGCCAAGCCCGGTGATCCGCCGCTGGCTACCGGCCTGGCGGCGCCGGGTCGCGCCGCGAGTCCGGACAAGGGTGCGCCCGCGCCGCGCATGCAGGTCAACATCGTGCGGCCGCCGGACGGCGATCGGGATCGTCGTCACGATCGGCAGGAGATCTGGCGGGCCGATTTCGCCCACCAGTCGGGTTCGCTCGAGGCGGTCCTGGCGTCGACACGGCGCCGCAACCTGTTCATCAGCAGCAGCGTGCTCGCGCTGCTCGGCGCCAGCATCACGATGCTCCTCATCTCGAGCACGCGGGCCCGCCGGCTCGCCGCCCAGCAGATGGAGTTCGTGGCCGGTGTGTCGCACGAGCTGCGGACGCCTCTCGCCGTCATCCGTTCGGCCGCCGAGAACCTCGCCGACGGCGTCGTCGGCGACACGGCGCAGGTACAGCGGTACGGACAGCTGATCGTCAGCGAGGGACGACGGCTCACCGAGATGGTCGAGCAGGTGATGGAGTTTGCCGGCTTCGACGCCGGACGCACGCTCGAGACCCGGCCGGTCGCGGCGGTGGACATTGCGCAGGCGGCGATCGAGGCATCGGGGCCGCTGCTGGCCGAAACCGACACGCACGTCGAGTTCGAGTCGCCGGACGAGGCACTCGTGGTCAAGGCAAATCATGCGGCGTTGGCGCGGTCGGTGCAGAACCTGATCTCGAACGCGATCAAGTACGGCGGCGCCGATGGCTGGGTGGGTCTGCGGGTGTCGGCGGCCGACGAACGGACGGTGGCGATCTCGGTCGCCGATCACGGCAAGGGCATTCCCGAGCAGGACCAGCCGCGCATCTTCGAGCCGTTCTACCGCGGCCAGCACGCCACCGATGGCCATGTGCCGGGGAGCGGACTGGGCCTCAGCCTTGTCGACCGCATCGTGCGCCAGCACGGCGGACGCGTCCATGTGCAGAGTTCCTCGAAGGGCACGACGTTCACGCTCCTGGTTCCCGCCGCGCCCGAGATCCCGGCCGCGGCAACCGTCGACCAGCCGATGGCGGCCGAGACACGGTTCGCCCGACGCGGCCATCTCTCGTGAGCGAGAGTTTCCGCATCCTGCTCGTCGAGGACGAGCCCGGGCTGCAGCTGACCCTGTCCGATCGGCTCCGCCGCGAAGGCTACATGGTCGACACGGCGGGCGATGGCCTCAGCGGGCTCGAGCAGGCCGCATCCGGCCACTTCGATCTCGTGCTGCTCGACGTGATGCTGCCGAAGAAGAACGGCTTCGACGTGCTGCGCGACCTGCGGCAGCGCGGCGTGGAGACGCCGGTGATCATGCTCACCGCACGCGGCCAGGTCGTGGACACCGTTGTCGGCCTCAAGCTCGGGGCCGACGACTATCTGGCGAAGCCGTTCGAGATGATGGAGCTGCTGGCCCGCATCGAGGCACGCCTACGCCGACGGGCCACCGTCACCACGCCGGCAGCCGGGGAGGGATACCAGTTCGGCGACGTGCGGATCGACTACCGGAGCGCCGAGATCTTCCGCGGCACCGAGACGATCGACCTCTCGGCGCGCGAGTACCAGCTGCTGCGCTACCTGATCGAACATCGCGGCGAGATCATCTCGCGCGATCAGCTGCTGAACGAGGTGTGGGGGTACAACGCGATGCCGTCGACGCGGACTGTCGACGTCCACGTCGCCTGGCTGCGGCAGAAGATCGAGCCCAACCCGCGACACCCGCAGTTCCTGCTGACGGTGCACGGACTGGGATACAGGTTCGTCGGGTGACAGGACGTCAGGACGGATAGGTAGGGGCGGCTCGCCGAGCCGCCCGACACGTGCATGACGGACGCGCCGGCGGCGCGTCCCTACCCACCTCGGCCCTCGGCCCGTTGCGGCGTCCTTATCGCCGCGGCAACGTGCAGAGCGCGACGCCGTTGAACGTGTTGGCCGACGCGCTTTCCGGGCACAGCTGACCGCGAATCTCGCCGCCCGGGTTCGCCTGCGTGTGGACGTTGACGTATGCCGCGCCGCTCGCAATCGCGAACGCCACATCGTCGAAGGCCCTGACGCCAGACTCGGGCCGCTGAATGAGCTCGCTGGCGCGCGCGCTGCCCTTCAACTGGAAGGTGCCCGACTGGCCGACCGCGGCCACCGGGAAGTTGATGACGATCGGGCCGTTCACGCCGGCCGTCGCCGCGTGGATGTGCGAGGCCGTGATGCCTGTCGGCAGGTTGTAGATGTTCACTTCGTAGTCGATGGTCCCCGCGTTGCGGTCGACCGTGACGACGGCTTCGCCGTGCGCCCCGGCGCTCACGCCGGGTACTTCATTGCCTCCACCCAGCATCGCCCTGACGGTCACGCGATTGGGGTTCTGCGCCTGAGCCGTCGACACTCCCGCGGCGAGCAAGCCGCACGCGAGCGTCGCCATCATGAGTCCTTGCTTCATGTCAGTCCTCCTGGGTTGGGCGCTGCACAGCATAGCCCAGCAGAGAACTTTCCGCGTGCCAGGTTCCTGGCGCAGGTCAGCGCGGTAGGGCCGCTTGTCCCAAGCCGGCCTGGCGCCTGCCGGCGTTCGATCGACCTGCCGCCACCTACGCCGTTGCGGGCAGACCCTTCTCGAGGATCCGTTCCACCGTCGTCGCAAACGTGTCGACTTCGTCGAGCGTGGTGTACACGTTCGGGGTGACGCGGATGCCGTCGAACTCCGCGTGCTTGATCGGTGTGACGATGATGCGGTGGCGATCGTAGAGGTGGGCGACGAGCCGGGCGGGGTCGATGCCGGGCGTCGACAGGTTGCCGATGGCGCCGCTCTGCGCCGGATCGAAGCTCGTGAGGATCTTCACCCGCGGATGCTGTGACAGCCGGCGCATCCAGCGATCGCGCAGGTAGCGCAGGCGGGCAATCTTCCGCTCGCCGCCGATGGTGTGGTGGTACACGCGCGCCTCGGCGATCGCGTTGTGATTGGCGGCCGGATGCGTGCCTACTTCTTCGAACTTCCGGATGTCGCCCGCCTTGGAGGCGCTGGCGGGTGTCAGCGGCCAGAGGTCGGCGATGCGCTCCTTGCGGACGTAGAGGAAGCCGGTGCCGATGGGAGCGAGCAGCCACTTGTGCAGGCTCGTGCCGTAGTAGTCGCACCCCAACTCACGTAAGGAAAAGGGAAAGTGTCCGTACGCGTGGGCGCCGTCGACGATGGTCTGGATGCCGCGATTCCTGGCGATTCTGCAGATGTCGGCCACGGGGAAGATTTGTCCCGTGAGGTTCGTGATGTGGCAGAAGTGCAGGATCCTGGTCTTTGGCGTCAGCGCGCGCTCGAGACGCTGCGTCAAGTCGTGCAGTGACGGCGGCGGCACGGGGAAGCTGATTTTGGTGAGTGCGATCTTGTCTCGCCGGACGCGCTGTTCCCACGTGTCCAGCATCCGCCCATAGTCCTGCGTCGTCGTCACGACCTCGTCGCCGGGCTGCAGGTCGATGCCGAGCTGGGCGATCTGCAGCGCTTCGCTCGCGTTGCGCGTGATCGCGAGTTCCTCGACGTCGCAGCCTGCATCTTGTGCAAGGCCGGCGCGCACCCGCTCCAGGTTGGGCTCCTGCTCCTGCCACATGTTGAACACGGGCGCCTGGTTCGCGTGATCGAGGTACCGCTTGAACGCCTCGTGCACCACGCGCGGGCTCGGGCACACGCCGCCGTTGTTCAAGTTGATGACAGTCCGGTCGAGCGTGAACCCGAGCTGCACCTCCCGCCAGAAGTCCTCGTCGCCGGCGAGCTCGGCGGCGGTGCGTCCGCGGACTTGGTCGGCTGCCCAGGCCATGTGGGAAAGACCGTCGGCCGTCAGCGCCGCAGTGAGAGCGGTGCCGGTGGTGGCAATGCGGTTCAGGAACGCGCGACGCGAGGGCATAGGGCCTCTCTGAGGTGGAAGACGTCAAGGCTAGCACGGCCGCCGCGCGTCCATATCACACCTTTAGTCCTTGCTTTTGATTACTTTTTCGAAAGTTTCCATGTAAGCCAGCGCGAGAAGGGACAAAAAGTGTCGCGTCCGCAGAGATCCGCTCTGGCACAGCGAATGCTGTTCCGTAGAGCTTCACGCTGCAAGATGCCTTCGGGGGGAGGCGAGAGAGGGCTGGAGCGCGTGTGCTCCCTCTCTCCGCGCGGCACACGGGAGGAAGAACATGAGCATTCTGAAGGGGTGTCTAGCCGGAACGTTGGTCGTGGCGTGCTCCGCAAGCGCAGGCGCCGCTCCACTGACGTTGACGAATCCAGTTACAGATCCGTACCAGATGACATCGCAGAATCCCTGCATCATCGGTGGCGACCAGTGCAATGCAGTCGAACCGGCCGGCTTTGCATTTACCGTGCTGCCGACTGGTGGCGGGAGCCAGACCTACGACGCCACGGCCACGTATACCGGTCAGCAGATTCTCGATTTCATCGGCACCAGCTTCTTCGTTGGAATCGATGTCAATTCGACGAGGTCGAATCCCGCGACCGAGGATCTGGAGTTCTTCGGCGTCTACGTCAACAACGTGCTTCTGTACGAGTACGGCACGATTGGCGGCGCGCCGACGCCGCTGTACATCACCAATAACGGCACCGGATTCTCGGACGCTCTCCTCAGCACCGTCAACCTTGCCGGTCTCCAAGGAGCTGATCAGGTCATGTTTCGGGCGATCATCCAGGACGCGACGGATGGCAGAGAAAACATCTTTCTGATCAACACAGACGCGCCGACCTGTGAAGAACTCGGGAATTGTCCGCCCAACGACGTTCCAGAGCCGACCAGTCTCGCCCTTCTCGGCGCCGGTTTGCTTGCAGCAGGCTTTGCGCGCCGGAAGCGCTAATCAAGTTCACGCCGAGGCGCCGACGCTCGTCGGCGCCTTGGTCGCGTCATCCAGGAACAGCGCATCTCCACGTGCACAAGATCCCGTCGCTCACGCGCCGGGCCGGATCTCCCTTCCGGAACAAAAGTCTCCTCACTGGATCCCTACTTCGGGACCAGCGTGCAGCCTCTCCCGGGATCACACGAAAATCTCGCATTCTGAGGCTGCTCTTGCCTTGGCACGCCCCGTGCTCTGGAGTTCCACGCAAGTCGCGTGGTGCCTTCGGGGGGAGGCAGGGTCTTTTGGGAGCATGGTTGCTCCCTCCCGGGCGCGGCAACACGGGAGGATACTGAATGAAGCTCATTAGTTTGAAAGTCGCGGCTTTGACCCTCGGCGGTGCGGTGGCAGTCGCAGCCATGCCGACATCGGCCGAAGCAGCCACGATCCTGACGCTGGGCGACGCGTACTACCTGGGATATGCCGATGACGGCGTCCCGGCGAACTCGACCGCCGAAGTCAACATCATCAACAGTCTGATCGGGATGGCGCCGGGCGCCGCGCAGGTTCCCTGCTCGGCCGCGCCGACCGAGGATTGCGACAGACTCTCGAGCACGATCGTGGCAGCCTTCCCGACCGCGGTTACGACCGGCGGTGTCAAGGACGAGACGAAGAAGAACACCGGCATCGACGTCACGAACTGGACGTACCTCCTCGCGAAGTACGACGGTCCGAACTACGGCGTGCTCGTGTGGTACGTGGCGGACATCAACGAAATCGTTGACATTCCCAGTGCTGCCGGTTCGCAGCCGTACGGCATCTCGCACTTCAGCCTGTACAACAACACCTGCACGGACCCCAATGGTTGCGACCCGGGCGACCAGGTGCCGGAGCCGACATCGCTGGCGCTCCTCGGGGTTGGCCTGCTCGGTGCGGCATATGCTCGCCGCCGCAAGCAGTAAGTAGAAGCCGAAGCTCCCTTTTGGTCGAACGCCGGTACCCTCGGGTGCCGGCGTTTTTTGTTTGGGATCGACGGCGTGAACAGTTATGCCGACCTGAGCTCTCCCGCGTAAAGGCAGCCTGACGTGTCGTCCACACGACACGCATGCCTTGTCAGCAGAACTCACGACAACCTGTCGCGTACCCGCTTGTGGCACTCCATTGACGCGTTCCACGCTGTCTGAAGTCCGACGCTCGGAAGACTTTATCGGACAGCCGACATCGCAGTGTCGCTGTTCCGTGCGGCAATAGCCTATTTTTCGACTGGCATCGCGTTTGCTCTTATTGGGGTCAACATCGCGTCGGCCCCAGACGACGCCTCGAACGGGCGAAGGATTCGCCCAGAAGTTGCGGTCGTCATCATGCGTAAGACCCTCTCATTCCTCTCGGCGCTGGCCCTCCTGCTCGGCGTCACCTCAGTCGCCCAAGCAGGTTCCATCAAGGTCGACGGCGTCGGCGACCAGTTCACGGTCAACTTCAACGGCAGCGACGACAGCATCAGCACCATCGATCCCTGGCTGACCTCCAGCGTATTGTTTTACGTCGAGGCTTTCGGCACCGACTCGCTGCAGCTGAAGGGCACTGTTGCGAACACGACTCAGTCGCCCTACGCGTCGCGCGTGACGGGGCTCGGGTTCGATGTCGACCCCGACGCGACCGGCGCCTCAGTCACTGGCATCTTCGGCACGTACGTTCTTGGTGGCTCGTTCCAGCCACACGGGATCAGTGACACCCTCGACGTCTGTGTGAAGAACGGCAACAACAACAATTGCCATGGGAGCAACGGTGGCGTTGCGCAGGGCGCGTCGGGCGTTTTCTACTTGACGCTGAACTTCGCCTCGAACATTTCGAACGGCGTGACGTTCGATAACTTCGTAGCCCGATACCAGGGGATCTCCTACCCGCAGGGGCAGTCCGGGTCGGGCTCCGGCGCCGGCCGCGGTTGCATCGTGGGCGTGGACACGACCGGCGAGTGCACCACGGACGGTGGCGACAAGCCGGTGCCCGAGCCGACGACGATGGTGTTGACGGGCCTGGGCCTGCTCGGCGCCAGCTTCATCGCGCGTCGCCGCCGCTAGGCTACGGTCGCTGTACCTCTGAGGGCGGACGCGCCGGGCTGACCGCCAGAGCCTTGGCGAAGGCGGCGCGTCCTCCGCCTCAATCGCCTCTCCCAGTTCCTCCCGCGCCCGAGCGCACCCGCCAGAGCCCTCCCCCGGGGGCTCGGCCAACCAGGGTCGCTCGCAGCGTGTCGACGCTCCCCAGCGTTGGCGGCCAGGCGCCGCGCACGGTGGCCGGTCCTCGTTCGCGAGGGCCGGTCTTCGCGCTTCCGGCCCTCCACTCACCGCATCGCATTCGATTCCTGCTCTCACCGAGGCGTCGGTACGGACGGCCGTCGTCCGGACCGCTCGGCGAGCGGTCCCTACCTCAGTGTGCGAGTCCCGACCTCAGTCTGCGAGCGTTGGGTGGGGACCCACCTTCGCCTGGCGGCTACGGTGCGCCGGGCAACCGGCCCTACCTTAGAAACTCGACATAACAGAATTTTGTTCTGTTGATTGTCATATCGGCAGAACATTTCTCTGTTCGTTTCGTCTCCTGTTGTACGATGCGAGACGTGTCCGCCGAACGCCAGACAGACGCCATCGATCTCCGACTCTTGAACATGCTCCAGGAGAACGCCCGCGTCTCCCAGGCCGACATGGCCCGGGCCGTCGGGCTGGCCCCGTCGGCAGTCATGGAACGCCTCCGCAAGCTCGAACAGCGCGGCGTGGTGACCGGATACGCTGGCCTGCTCGACCCGCGCGCCGTCGGACTCGGCCAACTCGCCTTCGTGGCGGTGCGGGTCAGCGGCAGCGGCGAGCAGGAAGAGAACGCCGGCGCCCGCCTGGCGGCCGTGCCGGAAGTCCTCGAAGTCCATCACGTCGCGGGTGAAGACTGTTATCTGCTCAAGGTCCGCACCGGCGACGCCCAGCACCTCGGGACGCTGCTGCGCCAGCGCCTCGGGCGGATTCCCGGCGTGGTCTCCACGCGGACGACGGTTGTCCTCGAAACCGTCAAGGAAACGCCGCGCCTCCCGCTCGGCGAGAGCACGGACGCCGAGGCACAGGCCGTCGCGGAACAGCCGGACGAAGTGGTGGCGTCGTGAGCGGGCAGACGAATCGGCTCGCCTGGGCCGCGTTCATCGCGGTGTGCTTCTTCTGGGGAACAACCTACCTGGGCATCAAGATTGCCCTCGAGACGGTCCCACCCTTCCTGCTGGGGGGCATCCGCTTCACGCTGGCAGGGTCGGTCCTCGCCGTCACACTGCGCGCGATGGGCCGGCCGTGGCCGGAGCTCCGGCGGGCGCCGGTCTTCCTGCTCGTCGGCTTCACCATGCTGGGCTTCGGGAATGGCGGCGTCGTGTGGGCCGAGCAGTTCATGGCCAGTGGACTCGTCGCCGTGCTGGTCGCGTCGACGCCGTTCTGGATGGTCGGCATCGCCTCCGCCTCGGGCGGCGACCGCCTGACGCGCCGCACGGTTGGCGGACTGCTGGTCGGGCTCTCGGGCATCCTGCTGCTGGTCTGGCCGGATCTGCGGGCCGCGCTCTCGGCCACGACCGGCTGGACGTGGGTCGCCGGCCTGATCGCGACGCAGCTGGCCTGCATCGGGTGGGCCATCGGTTCGACGATCTCCAAGCAACGGCTGGGCGACGTCGATCCGCTGGTGTCCTCGGCGTTCCAGATGCTCGCGGGCGGACTCGTGCTGATGACGGTGTCGGCGCTGACCGGCGAGTTCGGCCACCTCACATGGACGACCCGCAGCCTCGCAGCCGTCGTCTATCTGTTCTTCGCCGGCAGCCTGATCGGCTTCGTCGCCTACACGTACGCGCTCGCGCACCTGCCGATCTCGATCGTGTCGCTCTATCCGTACGTGAATCCTGTCGTGGCAGTCCTGCTCGGTACCTGGCTGCTCCACGAGCCAATCAGCTGGCGCATCGTCGGTGCGATCGCCGTGATTCTCTTCGGCTCGGCGATCGTCTCCCGCGGCTCGAAGCCCGCTCGCGCATCCTCTCGGCCGGAGCAGGCCCCGGGCGCAGCGGAGATTGAAGCAGCCTGAGGCTCTCCCGATGATCCCGCAGGGCGCGGTCGCGCTGATCACCGGTGGAGCCCGCATGGGCGCGTCGCTCGCCGCGGCGCTGGCTGCCGCCGGCGCCGACGTCGCTCTCTCGTACCGCGAGTCGTCCGCGCCCGCCGATGCGGCCATCCGCGGAGTGTCGTCGGCCGGGCGCCGCGGGCGCGCGTTCCAGGCCGACCTGTCGTCGCCGTCGACCTGCGCCCGCCTCGTGGACGACGTGATCGCGTGGGGCGGGCGCCTCGACATCCTCGTGTGCCTGGCATCGGTCTACGAACGCGTGCCGCTCGAGGCGCTGACCGCCGACCACTGGCGCGCCCAGCTCGCCGTCGATCTCGATGCGAGCTTCCACTGCGCGCGCGCCGCCGCGCTGCACATGCGGGTGCGCGGCGCCGGACACATCGTGTTGTGCAGTGACTGGGTCGCCGCGAGCGGGCGGCCGCGCTACGCGGGCTATGTGCCGTATTACGTCGCCAAGTCCGGAATCGTCGCGCTCACCGAAGCGCTCGCCCTGGAAGTGGCGGGTGACGGGATCCTCGTGAACGCCGTGGCTCCCGGCCCGATCCTGCCGGCGGCGGGAACGACCGCGGCGATGCAGGATGCTGTCATCGCGGCCACGCCACTCGGGCGCTGGGGCGGGTCCGACGCCATCACGCACACCATCGTCGGACTGCTGCAGCAGGAGTGGGTGACCGGGCAGGTGGTGCGCGTGGACGGCGGACGGCATCTCGAGTGAACGCCGAACGTCGGAACGTCGAACGTCGGAACGCCAGAACGTCGGAACGGCGGACCGTGGGAACGTCCGCACAGCCCGGGCCTCTGCCGTCGTCGAAGCCGTTTCCGACACGACCGGCGCGGCCGGGTCATCCATCCCGGCCGCAACGAATCGTTAGAGTGTGCTAACGCGCGGGGGCCGGCGGCAGGGCGTCGATGAACGCGACCATCTTCTTGCGCGTGGCCTCGTCGGGCAGTGAGCCACGGCTCGCGCCGAGGTTGTCGATGACGTTCTTGGCCTGACTGGTCGCCGGCGTGACCACCGTCACCGCCGGATGGGCCGCCACGTATTTGATGAAGAACTGCGCCCAGCTGGCGGCGCCGAACTGCGACGCCCAATCGGGCAATGCTCGATCGCCGACGCGGGCGAACAGGCGGCTGCGGCCGAACGGCACGTACACGAGGACGCCGATCTTCCGTTCCTGGGCCAACGGCAGGATGTTCTGCTCGATGTCGCGATTGTCGATCGCGTAGTCGACGCCGATGAAGTCGAGCGGCTCGTTGCGCATCACGGTCTGCAGATCGGCGTACTGCGACTCGTTCGTCGACGTCACGCCGATGTAGCGGACCTTGCCGGCCTTCTTCATCTCTTTGAGCAGACCGAGCTGCGTCGGGACATCACCCAGGTTGTGGACCTGGATGAGGTCGATCTTCGGCTTCTTCAGCTTCGTGAAGGAGGCTTCGATCTGGGCCTTGGCGGCGGCCGGATCGGCGGCGCCGCCGCCGCGCGGCGCGACGTTGACCTTCGTCGCCCAGAAGATCTTCTCGGTGATACCGAGCTCACCAGCCAGCCGGCCGGCAACGTCTTCCGACGCGCCATAGCTGGGCGCCGTGTCGAACACCGTGCCGCCGTTCGAGGTGAACGCCTTCAGCACCTCGCGCAGGGCGGTGACGTCCTCGCTGCGCGCCACCTGCGAGAACGTGGCGGAACTGCCGAGCCCGACGATGGGCAGCTTCTCGCCCGAGGACGGGATGGCACGGGTGATGAGCGGTTGCTGGGCGAGCAGGCGGGCGCGGTCGAGCGCCAGCGCGGCTCCGGTCCCAACGGTGAGCGAAAGCCAGTCGCGACGGGTCAGCATGGGTAGCCCTCCAGCGAGTCCGAACGACGACGGCCGTCCGGGCGTTGCATTCGACAAGCGATGCGCCGCCCAAGGCCGGGCTGGGACCCGCTTTCGCCAGGCTTCGACGCGCCACGCAGCCGGCCCTACCTTGTTGCGTCAGCCCTTAGACCTGCGCTTCGTCGAGGATGCGGTGCAGGACCGAGTCGGTGTCCGTCAACGGTAGGTTACTGATGTAGAAGTGGCGGACGCCCGCCGCACGCAGCGCTTTCACCGTACGGGCGCAGATCGTCTCCGGCGTGGCGCCGGCGCCGAACTCCTCCACCAGCGCGTCGACCGGCACCGGCATGAAGCCGGCCAGCAGGTCGAGCGTGCGGCGACGCGCGCTGCGGTAGTAGAAGACGCCGAACACGCCGGGCATCGTCACGCCGCGGCGCTCCGCTTCGTCCAGGAAGCGCTCCACGTCGCCGACCTGGTGGTGCGTCGCCACCTGCGTCAGGTAGTACTCCCCCGTGAACGTGTCCGACTGCAGGAACTCCACCTGCCGCTCCGGCTGCCGGTGGGGGTTGGCCCAGCCGCCCAGCAGCAGCGACGGCTGGCGGTGCCGGATGGCAGCGCGCAGCTCCCAGGCGTGGGTCACGCAGCGGGGCGTGCCGACCTCCTTGTCGCCGCCGAGCACGACCAGCGACGGAAACCCGTGCAGGTGCGCTCGATCGGCATAGGTGAGGCAGTACTGCAGGGTGTGCTTGGAGGTGAGGAACGGCACCACGTGGTCGCGCGGCACATCGTCGCCGAGGTTCAGCACGAGGTGCCGCAGGTTGTCCTCTTCCTGCGCGCCGACGGCGCTGTCGGTGAGGCACACGTGATGGCCGCGGCGCACGAGGCGGCGGACGGCGTGGTAGGTGTCGATCCACGCGTCCATGCCCGCCGCGGCACTCAACTCGGCGCGCGGCGGACGGAGTTCGACGGCGAAGACTGACGAAGGCCCGTGCAGGGCGTCGGCAAATGCGGGCACGCGAGCGGCGCTAATCGAGCTTCTGCCGCTTCGTCTTGTAGCCGGCTGGCACGGTGAACAGATCGTCGGCGAGCGGATCGGCCGAGACGCTGGTCACGGTGCTGTTGATCTCGCCACCGCCCATGCGGGCGAAGAGTCCGGCCATCGGGCCGTCGCCCGACAGCTTGATGATCTGCTTGGACTCGAGCGGCACGCCCTTCTCGGCCATCGTCTTGTAGAGCGCCATCATGCCCTTGGCGTTGCCGGGCTGCGCCTTGGCGGCGCGCGGGTCGCCGAAGAAGAAGCCCTTCTCGGCCGCCGCCGTGTAGAAGGCCGCGTAGTCCTTGGCGCCGGGCGCGGCGGTCGAGAGGAACGCCGGCCCGGAGATGTTGACCGTCATCTCCATGCCGCCGGGGCCGCCCATCGACGACTTCACCGACACGCTCATGTCGTGGCCCACCGCCTTGTAGCCGGCGATCTCCTTCGACTGGCCGTTGGGCGTGATCGTGACGTCGACGCCGCTGGCCTCGACGCCGCTGCCCTGGAGCACCGAGCGCATGTCGGCGATGTTCCAGATCTCGGCTTCCTTCTTCTTGTGGTTGATGCTGATCAACTCACCGCTTTCCACGTCCATGATCGTGGAGAGCATGTTGCCGCCCATCGTCTGGTCCGTGCGCATCTTGCTGCCCTTGATGTAGGTGACCGTCTCGCCGGACGGGTTCATCCCCATCATCTTGCCGGACATCTGCGCCACCATCTTGACGTCGGCCGAGGCCGTCGTCGCGCAGGCCAGCAGGCCGAGTGTCACCACCGCCATACGAACTCGCATCGTGCGTACTCCTTCAGGGGAACTTCGTCCCGCAAGTATAGAATACGGCTCCTGCCACGCCTGATTCCCGCCCATGAGTGAAATCACGTTTCTTGGAGCCGCGCAGACGGTCACCGGCTCGCGGCACCTGTTGCGCACCAACGCCGGCCGCCGGATCCTCGTCGACTGCGGCATGTTCCAGGGCCTGAAGGCGCTGCGCGAGCGCAACTGGCAGGGCCTGGGCGTGCCGGTGGACGAGATCGACGCGGTCGTCCTGACCCATGCGCATCTCGACCATGTGGGATGGCTGCCGCGGCTGGTGGCCGCCGGCTACCGGGGCCGGGTCTACTGCACGCCGGGCACCCGCGACCTCGCGACCCTCGTACTGCCCGACGCCGGGCGACTCCAGGAAGAGGACGCGCGCCTGGCCAACCGTCGCGGCTATTCCAGGCACGTCCCCGCCGAACCTCTGTACACCGAAAACGACGCGCGGCGGGCGCTGACGCTGCTGCAGCCGGTCGGCTACGGTGTGCCGATCGAGGTGGCCGAGGGCGCCACTGCCGAATTCATCCCGGCCGGGCATCTGCTGGGCTCCTCGTTCGTGCGCCTGACGCAGGCCGAGCACCCGCGCACGATCCTGTTTGGCGGCGATCTCGGACGCTACGGCCGTCCGGTGCTGCCCGATCCGACGCCGGTGGCCGAGTGCGACGTGCTGCTGGTGGAGTCGACGTACGGCAACCGCACCCATCACCCAGACGATGACGGCGCGATGCTGGCCGAGGTCGTCACGAGCACATTCGAGGCCGGCGGCCGCCTGGTGATTCCGTCGTTCGCGATCGGCCGGGTCGAGGAAGTGCTGTACTGGCTCGAGCGGCTCGAAGCGGCCGGCCGGATCCCGACGCTGCCAATCTACGTCGACAGCCCGATGGCCGGCGAGGCCCTGCATTTCTACAGTGCGCGACCCGACGAACTCGACCCCGAGATGCGGCCGGCTCGCCACGAACGCATGTTCGACCCGCGCCGTTTGCAGGTCGTGAAGGACGCCGCGCAGTCCAAGGAGCTGACGCGGTCGACCGGACCGGCCATCATCATCTCGTCGAGCGGCATGGCGACCGGCGGACGCGTGCTGCACCACCTGAAGAAGATGCTGCCGGATCCGAGGAACACCGTGCTGTTTGTCGGATACCAGGCGGCCGGCACGCGCGGCCGGTCGCTCGTCGACGGCGCCGACACGGTGAAGATCCACGGCGAGGTGATTCCGGTCGCGGCGCGCGTGGTGAAGAACGACCAGATGTCGGCCCATGCCGATCGCACCGAGATCCTCCGCTGGCTCCGCGGCTTCCAACGTCCGCCGGCGCACACGTTCCTCGTCCACGGCGAGCCCGATGCGATGGGCGTGCTGGCCACGAGCATCGCCGCGGAACTCGGATGGCGTGTGCACCAACCGGCCCACAGGGAGACCGTGAGCCTGCTGCAAACGGGCTGAAGCACCATGGCCGAACAACGCTACCTGCTCGAGCGCGTAGGCCCGGCTGCCGTCGTCCAGTTGTATGCCGACGCGTTCGGGACGCTGACGCCAGCCCAGAAGCGGCTGGCGTGGCACCTCTATGAGGCCGCCCTGGCCGGCCGCGACGTGTACTACGACCAGCGCTTCGAGCACGCCCTCGTCATGCGCGACTTCATGGAGGCGCTGTTCGTGGGCCGCGAGCATCTGGCGCCCGACGTCGCCAAGGCCGTCGAACGCTACACGAAGCTGTTCTGGCTCAACTCGGGGCCGTACGACCACATCACGTCGCGCAAGTTCGTCCTCGAGTCGTCTCGCGAGGCGCTGCTCGGCGCGGCCCGGGTCGTGCAAGCCGCGGGTGTCGCCGTCCCGCTGGGTCCGCACGCCACCATCGACGCGCTGCTCGACGCGCACGCGCGTGACTTCCTCGATGCGACGTGGCGGCCGCTGGTCACGAGCAAGACGCCGGCGCCCGGCGAGGACATCCTCAGCGCCAGCGCCAACAACCTGTACGCCGGGGTCACGACCGCCGACCTCACCGGGTTCGACGAGGCCTACGCGCTGAACTCGCGGCTCGTGCGCGACGATGGCGGACGGCTTCGCGAAGAGGTCTACCGCATCGGCGGACGATACGGCGCGACGCTCGCGCGTCTGGTCACGCACCTCGAGGCCGCCCGCCACGAAGCGCCGCCGGCGACCGCCGCGGCACTCGACGCGCTCATTCGCTTCTACCGGACCGGCGAGGAAGACGACCGGCGGGCCTATGACGTCGCGTGGGTGTCCGACGCCGATACCCCGGTCGACACGATCAATGGCTTCATCGAGGTGTACCTCGACGCGCGCGGCCACAAGGGCGCCTTCGAAGGCATCGTCTTCCACGAGAACCCGGGGAAGACGGCGCACATCCGCCGGATTGCCGAGCACGCGGCATGGTTCGAAAGCCAGATGCCGTACGAGGCACGGTACCGCCGCACCGACGTCGTCGGCGTGTCGGCCCGCGCCATCGACGTCATTGTCGAATGCGGCGACGCCGGACCGATGACCGCCATCGGCATCAACCTGCCCAACGACGAAGCGATTCGCGAGGTGTACGGCAGCAAGTCGGTGTCGCTCGCCAACGTGATCCACGCGTACGACGAGTCGCAGCCCGAGAGCCTGCGCGAGGAGTTCTGCTGGTCCGACGCCGAACGCGAGCGATCGAAGCGCTGGCAGTCGCTGGCCGGTGAGCTCACGACCAGCCTGCACGAAGTGATCGGCCATGGTTCGGGTCGGATGGCGTCACACGTCGGATCACCACAGGGGGCGCTGCGCGAGCAGTACTCGGCACTCGAGGAGACCCGCTCCGATCTCGTCGCGCTGTGGTTCGTCGCCGATCCGGTGATGGTCGAACTCGGGCTGATCGAAGCCGACGATCACGAGGACGTCGTGCGCGCGGAGTACGAGGGCTATGCGCGCAATGCGCTCGTCCAGCTGCGGCGCGTGCGGCAGGGCACGCACCTCGAGGAAGATCACATGCGCAACCGCCAGGCGATCGTGCACTGGCTGTTTGCGCACTCGTCGGCCATCGAGCGTCGCCAGCGCGACGGTCGCACCTACTTCGTCGTCGTCGACGTCGGCGCGTTTCGCGACGGGGTTGGTCGCATGCTGGCCCTCGTGCAGCGCATCAAGTCCGAAGGACTCTACGACGAAGCCGTCGCGCTGTTCGAGGCCTACGGCATCCACGTCGACACCGCCCTGCGCGACGAGGTCGTGGCGCGCGTCGACCGTCTCGATCTGCCTTCCTACACCGGCTTCGTGATGCCCCGCCTGACGCCCGTGCGCAACGAGCAGGGCGCGATCGAGGACGTGGAGGTGTCCTATCCGCTCGACCTCGCCACACAGATGCTGGAGTACTCGGCGCGCTACGCGATGGCTCCGGAGGACCGTCGGGTCCTCGCGTCCTGGTCTGCTGTCTAGCCAGCCGGCGGCGACGTTCGCCCTCGCAACGCTCGTCGTCGCCGGCGGCGCCGCGCTGACCGGAGCGCAGCCGCGGCCGGAAGCGGAGGCCGCACTGCGGACGGCCATCCTCGCCGCCGACGATGCGCGGCTGGTCGGGGCCACGCATCGCGCCGCCGTCGTTGCCGGCCTGACGGCCGACGCGCCAGAGATCCGCGTCCTCGCCCTGCGGGCCGCCGGTCGGACGATGCGTCAAGACTTGCTCACGGATGCAGTGACGGCCCTGCGCGATCCGTCGATCGACGTGCGGCGCGAGGCTGCCTTCGCGGTGGCCCACATCGGCAACGCGCCGACGGCGCGCGCGAGCGCCGCCACCGCCCCGCGGGAGGCGCGGGCGCCGGAGCGCGACGTCCTGGTGGTCGCCGCCCTCGCGGAGAACCTCGCGCGGCTGCCGGTTGCCGAC
>CBIHOS010000095.1:0-17087 GCA_966211945.1 uncultured bacterium | reverse complement strand
GCAGTCACGGCCGGCGTGCCGCTGGCGATCGGCACCGACAGCCTGGCCAGTGTCGAGGACCTGAACCTCTTCGCGGAACTGGCGTTCCTGCGCGCGTGCGCCCCGTCGGTCCCTGCGGCTGTCCTGCTCAGGGCCGCGACGCTCGGCGGGGCCCGGGCGCTCGGCTGCGCGACGCTCGGCCTGCTCGGGCCCGGCGCCTCGAGCCGCGCCGTGGTCCGCACGCCTCCCGCCGGCGTCACGGACGTGGAAGAATGGCTGGTGGCCGACGCGGCAGACACGCGCGATGTGCGCTGGCTCGACGCTCTGGTACGCGACCACGTTGGCTGACGGCACCCGGTACCCGGTACCCGGTACCCGATACCCGATACCCGGCTCTTGACCCAGACCATGTCCCTCTTCGAGCGCTTCAGCACCTATCTCGCGTTCGTGCGATTCAGCCACACGGTGTTCGCACTGCCGTTCGCGCTGGTTGGCGCGCTGCTGGCGAGCCGCGTCGTGCCGATGACGTGGAGCCGGGTCGGCTGGATCGTCGTCGCGATGGTGGCGGCGCGCAGTGCGGCGATGGCGTTCAACCGTCTCGTCGACGCGCGCCTCGACGCACTCAACCCGCGCACCGCGCAGCGCGAGCTTCCGAGCGGCGCGATGTCGCGGCGTGAAGCGTCGATCTTCCTCGTCGCCACGAGCGCCGCCTTCATCGTCGGGTGCGCCCAGATCAGCCGCACCTGCCTCTGGCTGTCGCCGGTCGCGCTGGCCATCGTCTTCTGGTACTCGCTCGCCAAGCGGGTCACGTGGGCGACGCAGTTCTTCCTGGGGCTGGCCATGGCGGTGGCGCCGGTCGGCGGCTGGATCGCGGCGGGCGGTGGGCCGTCGTGGGAGCCCGTGCTGCTCGCGGTGGCGATTGGCACCTGGGTCGGCGGCTTCGACGTCCTCTATGCCTGCCAGGACCTGGCCTTCGACCGTGCGCACGGCCTGCGGTCGATTCCGACGCGATTCGGTGTCGCGCGCTCCATCGCCATCTCGCGGGTGCTGCACGTGGTCACGGTCGTGTGTCTGGCGGCGCTCGGCGTGGTGGCCGGACTCGGCGTCTTCTACCAGGCTGGCGTGGCGCTCGTGACGCTGCTGCTCGGCTTCGAGCAGTCGCTCGTGAGCGCTGCCGATCTGTCGCAGGTGAAACGCGCGTTCGATCTGAACGGGTGGGTCGGCCTGCTCTATCTGGTCACGACGGGATTGAGTGTCTATGTCGGGTGAAACCCCTCGCCGCGTCGTGCTCGCGGTGACCGGCGCCAGCGGCGCGCTCTACGCGATGCGCACGCTGTCGGCGCTCCTGCAGCACGGACAGCACGTCGACCTCGTGATCACCGAGTTCGGCCGCCGCCTGCTCGTCGACGAACTCGGCGCGACCGCGCGTGTCGATCGGCTGCAGGCGTACCTCGAGGAGACCTGGGGCGAAGGTGTGCGCCGCGGCGGCTGGGTGCTCCACAGCAACAAGGACCTCGGCGCGCGGATCGCGAGCGGCAGCAAGGGGGCCGACGCGATGGTCATCGTCCCCTGTTCCATGAAGACGATGGCGGCGGTGGCGCATGGCCTGTCGCGGTCGCTCGTCGAGCGTGCTGCCGACGTGATGCTCAAGGAGCGGCGTCCGCTGATCGTCGTGCCGCGCGAGACGCCGATGAGCCTGCCGCAACTGCGCAACATGGTGAGTTGTGCCGAGGCGGGCGCGATCGTCCTGCCGGCGATGCCCGGCTTCTACCAGCAGCCGAAGACGATCGCCGACCTGGCCGACTTCATGGCCGGTCGCGTGCTCTCGCTGCTGCGGATCGAACACCAGTTGTACCCGGCGTGGGATCCCAAGGCGGACGGCGAGTGAGCGCGTCCGAGGTCGGGACGACGTATGGCGGGCTCAGCCCCGACACGGGCAAGGCGCCGGCCAAGATCGCCGGGATGTTCGACGCCATCGCCGGCCGCTACGACCTGCTCAATCACGTGTTGAGCGGCGGGCAGGATCTGTACTGGCGCTGGCGGGCGGTGCGGCGGCTGCGGCTCACCGGCCGCGAACAGGTGCTCGACCTGTGTACCGGCACGTGCGACGTCGCGCGCACGATGGTCCGGCGCAAGCTGGCCCGTCGCGTCCTCGGCATCGACTTCTCCAGCGAGATGCTGCGGGTCGGCCGGCGCAAGCTCGTCGCCGAGGGCCGCGCCGGGGTCATTCCGCTGGTGCGGGGCGACGCGATGCGGATTCCGGCCGCCACCGGCTCGATGGACGCGGTGACGATCGCCTTCGGCATCCGCAACGTGCAGGACTCGGCGACCGCCCTGGCGGAGGTGGCCCGGGTGCTCAAGCCCGGCGGCCGGCTCGCGATTCTCGAGTTCTCGACGCCTCGACAACCGATCGTCCGCGCCGCCTATCTGTGGTACTTCCGCAACGTCCTGCCGAGGCTGGGCCGACTGGTCTCGCGGCACGGTGAGGCCTATGCCTACCTGCCGGCCTCGGTCGAGAACTTCACGCCGCCGGCCGAGTTCGTCGCGCTGTGCGAGCGGGCCGGCCTGACGCGCTGTGAAGCCGTCCCTTTGACGTTCGGCGTCGTCTATCTCTACGTTGCGGAGCGCTGAGGTAGGGCCCGTTGTCCCCACGCGGCCTGACCCGTTGCTTGCCCGCCGAAGCCCCAGGGCGACGGCGGGTCCCAACGCGGCCCGGCGCCGGACTGCTGCAAGGACCTGCTTCAGCCGCCCCGCCTCTATACTGAAACGACCGGATGTTCATCGATCTCGAAGACCATCGACCTGAGCCACCGAGTATCGACTCGGCGATGTCGCGGCGTGAGGCCGTGCTCCTGTCGGTGTTCCTCCACGGCGGGCTGATCCTGCTGTTCCTCTTCGGCCCGCGTCTGCCGTTCATCCGTGAATACCTGGCGCAGGCGGCCGAGCAGCAGCGGCTCCAGCAGGAGCAGCAGATGGCGCTGCAGCAGCAGCAACAGCAGCAGCGGCCGCGGTTCGTGTTCGTGCAGCCGAAGATGGACCTGAAGAGTGCGCGACCGAAGCAGGACGCCGCGCTCGCCGACGCCGACCGCACCTCGCGCACCACGCAGCGCGCCCCCAACGCCACCAACGACCAGCCGTTCTCGCGCGGCAACTCGCTCGAGTTCGTCGAGCGCTCGGCCGCCAAGGACCTCGCGAAGGGCAAGGGCCCGGCTCCCGAGCCGTCCGAGTCGCCGCGCGAGTCGCAGGGCCGCGAGGCGCGCGTCGCCCCGGCCGCGCCGCCACAGGCGCAGCCGACGCCGGCTCCGACGCAGACCGACCAGGGCGTGAACGTGCGCGACGGCCAGAGCGGGCTGCTCGCGCGCGGCGACACCGGCGTCGTGGCGACGCCGCAGGCCCGTCCCAGCACGTCACCGGCCAGTCCGGCGATGCGGCCGCCGGGCGGCTCACTCGGACAGGCGCTCCGCAACCTGGAGAAGTACGTCCAGAACGAGGCGTTCAACAACCCCAACGGCGGCAACTCGCCGTTTGGTCCCTACATCCAGTTCGATACGAAGGGCGTCGAGTTCGGCCCGTGGATTCGCCGGTTCGTCGCGCAGATCAAGCGCAACTGGCTGATCCCCGAGGCCGCGATGGTCATGAAGGGACACGTCGTGGTGACCTTCAACGTCCACAAGGACGGCCGCATCACCGACATCGCGATCAAGCAGCCGTCGGGCATCGACGCCTTCGATCGCGCCGCCGCCAACTCGCTGCAGTGGTCCAATCCGACGATCGCGTTGCCGCCGGAGTACCCGTCGCCGACGGCGTTCTTCACGGTGACCTTCTATTACAACGAACAGCCGCCCTCGCAGTAGCCCCACTGCCGTGACCGCGCCGTTTTCCGCCAGCAGCCGGCCGCTCCTGGTGGCCGTTCTCGGGCCCACCGCCACCGGCAAGAGCGCCCTCGGCATCCGCCTCGCCCAGACCTATGGCGGCGAGGTGATCAACTGCGACTCGACGGCCGTCTACCGCCGCTTCGACATCGGCACCGACAAGGTCGCGGCCGGCGACCAGGGCGGCGTGCCGCACCACCTGATCGACGTCGTCGATCCGACCGACGTCTACTCGGCGGCCCAGTACGCGCGCGATGCGGCGGCGCGCATCCGCGAGATCAGCGGCCGCGGGCGCCTGCCCGTGCTGGTCGGCGGCACCGGCTTCTACTTCCGCGCGCTGGTCGACGGTCTGTTCGATGGTCCCGGCCGCGACGAGGCAGTCCGCGCGCGGCTGCACGGTCTGGCCGCGCGGCGCGGCGCCGAGTACCTGCACCGCGTCCTGCAGCGGGTGGATGCCGACTCGGCGCGGCGGATCATGCCGCGCGACGAGAAGCGGCTGGTGCGGGCGCTGGAGGTCTGGCTGCTCACCGGCGAGACGCTGTCGGCACACTTTGCCGGCACGCGATCGCCACTGCCCGAGTACGACGTCTGCGCGATCGGGTTGCGGCTGCCGTCCGAGGACATCGCGGCGCGCGTCGCGCGTCGCGTCGACGCGCAATGGGCCCGCGGCGTCGTCGACGAAGTGCGCGACAACCTCGCGGCCGGCATCCCGCGCGGCGCCAACCCGTTCGGCGGTCTCGTCTACCGGCAGATCCTCGAGATGATCGACGGCGTGCGTGACGAGGCCGAGACGCGCGCCCTGATCGTGCGCGAGAACCGCCACTACGCACGACGGCAGCTGATCTGGTTCCGGAAGGAGCCGAGGGTGATATGGTTGGACGGCGCGGGTGAGCAGGACGAGACGTTCGTCGCGGCCCGTGCCCTGATCGAGGCACACCGGCAGGGGCGCGCCGCCGGCGCGTCCGACCTGAGGTCGTGAACGGAGTTCCCCGCTGATGCCCACACACCGCGAGTCGAAGCCGTCAGCGCCGCCCAACATCCAGGACGTCTTCCTCAACTCGGCGCGCCGCGAGCGGCTCGTCGTGCACATCCGGTTGATGGATGGCACCGTGCTCGAAGGCCGCATCAAGAACTTCGATCGGTTCGCGCTCGTCGTCGAGCACGACGGCGTCGACCACATGGTGTTCAAGCACGCGATCGCGACCATCAAGTCGAACCGATCGGTGCCCAACTACTTCTCGTCGTCGACCCACGAGGCATAGAGCGGGTCCATGGGAGTCCGCTTCGCGCGGATCGTCGCGGTCGTGCTCGACAGCGTCGGCATCGGCGAACTGCCCGACGCGGCGCGTTACGGCGATCAGGGCAGCGACACCGTCGGCAACATCGCCCGCCGGGTGCCGCTGCATCTGCCGACGCTGCGGCACCTCGGGCTCGACCGTCTGGTGCCGGCGCTCGGCCAGCCGATCGGCGCGCCGGCCGGCGCCTGGGGCCGCATGGCCGAGGCCTCACCCGGTAAGGATTCGGTCACGGGTCACTGGGAGATGGCCGGCGTCGTGCTCGACGGCGCGTTCCCGACGTTTCCCGGCGGGTTCCCACCAGAGGTCATCGCGGCATTCGAACAGGGCATCGGCCGCCGATCGATCGGCAATGTCGTCGCCTCGGGCACCGAGGTGATCGAGCAGTTCGGAGCCGAGCACCTGCGCACCGGCGCGCCCATCGTCTACACCTCCGCCGACAGCGTCTTCCAGATCGCCGCGCACGAGGACGTCGTGCCGGTGGCCGAGTTGTATCGCTTCTGCGAAGTGGCCTTCGACCTGGTGGGCCGCGGCCTCGGAGTCGGGCGCGTGATCGCCCGGCCGTTCGTCGGCACGCCCGGCGCGTTCACGCGTACCGCCAGACGGCACGACTACGCGCTGGAGCCGCCGGGCTCGACGTTGCTGGATCACCTCACGGAGGCCGGTCATCCGGTGGTGGCGATCGGCAAGATCAAGGATCTGTTCGCCGGTCGTGGCATTGCGCGCCACCTGCCAACGGCCTCCGACGACGAGGGGATGGACAGGATCGACGACGCGATGCGGGACGTGCCGCGCGGCTTGATCTGGGCCAACCTCGTCGACTTCGACCAGCTGTACGGACACCGGAACAACGTCGACGGCTATGCCCGCAACCTGGAACGGTTCGATGCGCGCCTCGCCGACCTGCTCACGCACCTCCGGCCGACGGACCTGCTGGTCGTGACCGCCGACCACGGCAACGACCCCACCACGCCGAGCACCGATCACTCGCGCGAGTACGTGCCGCTGCTGACGACTGGCGCCCAGGTGTCGCCCGGTGTCAGTCTGGGCACGCGCGAGACGTTTGCCGATCTGGGGCAGACGATCGCTGCGAACTTCAGCGTGCCGGCGCTCGCGCACGGCACCAGTTTCCTCGAGGCCCTCGGCGGGCCGGCCCGGGCATGACGCCGCCCGCCCCGCCCCGTCCGCACGCATGACGACCATCCGCCAGGAACTCGAAGCCCGCGAGCACGACGTGCTGTCACCGCGCGCGACGTTCAGCGACGCGAGCCGCGGCCGTGCGCGGCCCGAACCCGAGGACCCGATCCGGCCGTGCTTCCAGCGCGACCGTGACCGCGTCGTCCATTCCAAGGCCTTCCGCCGGCTGAAGCACAAGACGCAGGTCTTCTTCTCGCCGGCCGGCGATCACTACCGGACGCGGCTGACGCACACGCTCGAGGTCTCGCAGATCGCCAGGACGCTCGCCAAGGTGCTGCGCCTGCACGAGGAGCTCACCGAGGCGATCACGCTGGCGCACGACCTCGGACACACGCCGTTCGGGCATGCCGGCGAACGCGTGCTGGACCAGCTGGTGCCGGGCGGGTTCAGCCATGCCACGCAGAGCCTGCGGATCGTGGAGGTCCTGGAGCAGGGCGGCGACGGGCTGAATCTGACGCACGAGGTGCGCCAGGGCATCTCGACCCACTCGAAGGGCAAGCACGGGCTGCCGATCAACGTGCCGGCCGCCGACCGCGCGGCCACGCTGGAAGGCCAGATCGCGCGGGTGGCCGACATCATCGCGTACGTCAATCACGACATCGACGATGCGGTCCGTGCCGGCGTACTCGACCCGGCGACCCTGCCCGCGTCGGCAGTCGAGGTGCTCGGCTCCTCATCGTCGGCCAGGATCGGCGCGATGGTGATCGACGTCGTCGAGCAGACGCTGGCGGTCGATCTCGACTCGCTGTGCATGAGCGAGCCGGTGCTGCAGGCGCTGCTCGACCTGCGGGCCTTCATGTTCGAGCGGGTGTACGAGAACGAAGCCGCGACCGCCGAGTTCGCCAAGGCCACCGGCATCCTGGGCGGCCTCTGGGAGAAGGTCCGGCTGGATCCGGACCGCTGGCTCGATCGCGGCACGATCGAGCGCGAAGGCCTGGACGCTGCGGCCAGGGACTTCCTGGCCGGCATGACCGACCGCTACGCCGTCCGACTCTTCGAGGAACTGTTCATCCCGCGGCCCTGGATCGAGCTGCCGCGTACGTGAGCCGGGTCCACGATTCTGGTATCCTTATGTGTTCGCGCGGGCCTGGGAGGCCGGCGCACACCTGCACGTCATGCTGATCGACCTCACGACCCTTGCCTCCGACCGCGTCCCGGTCGTCGCCGACATCCCGCCGGCGGCGCTCGACGTCCCGGCCGAGGACTTCGCGGTCAAGGGGCCGGTGCACGTCGAAGGCGACGTGGAGCGGGGCAGCGGGGAGTCCTACCACCTCCGTGCCCAGGTCCGTGGGACGGTGGTGCTGACCTGTGCGCGATGTGCCGAGCCGTTCGAGTTGGCCGTCGAGGCGCCGGTCGATCTGACGTTCGTGCCGGCCGAGTCCGAGCGTGCCGGCGTGCGCGCCGACGCCTCGTCGGGCGATGACGATGACGACGGCAGGGAGATGGCCGAGGACGATCCGGCGCTCGTCGTGTACGACGAGCCGCGCATCGACCTGGCGCAGGTCGCCCGCGAGCAGTTGTACCTGGCAGTGCCCATGAAGCCGTTGTGCCAGCCTGATTGCCAGGGCCTCTGCCCGCACTGCGGCATCAACCGCAATCTGGGCACGTGCACGTGTGAGAACCGGTGGGAAGACCCGCGGTTGGCGGGCCTGAAATCCCTCTTGAAGGACGCGGACCAGCAGGCGCCGCGCGAGTAACCAGTCATGCCGAATCCCAAGCGACGTCATTCGAAGAGCCGCACGGCCAAGCGCCGGACGCACGATGCCCTCAAGGCCGTGGCCCTCGGCCCGTGCCCCCAGTGCAACGAACTCAAGCCGCCCCACGTGGTGTGCAGCAACTGCGGGCACTACCGCGGTCGCCAGGTGCGCCCGGTGACCGAGGAAGCCTGATTCCGGCACTTCGCGTGAGCGCCTGCTCGGCTCCTGCCGGACGAACGGCGCAGGGCCTGCCGCGCCGCAGCCAGTGCGTCACGGACGTGCCGCGCCGAAGTCTTGGCGCAGGCGAGGCGTAGGCGGATGCGCATCGCGGTCGATGCCATGGGCGGCGACGATGCGCCGCGCACGGTCGTGCAGGGGGCAGTGGCAGCCGCACGCGAGGACGGTCTCGCGCTGACGCTGGTCGGGGCGCGGTCGCGGCTCGAGGACGAGCTCGCACGATTCCCTGAAGCCGACGCCCTTTCCCTTCGCATCCTCGACGCCTCGGACGTGATCGGCATGGACGAGCCCGCGATGGCCGTCCGGCGCCGGCGCGACGCGTCGGTGCGCGTGGCGGCCGAGTCGGTCGCATCGGGAGAGGACTGCGCTCTGTTCACCGCCGGCCATTCGGGTGCCGCGGTGATGGCCGCGCATGGTGCTTTCGGTCTGCTCGACGGCATCGAGCGGCCGGCGATCGCGGCGACGCTGCCGACCCGCGACGGCGCTGCGATTCTCGTGGACGCCGGTGCCAGCGTGAGTTGCCGTCCGCAGCACCTGGTGGTCTTCGCGCGGCTCGGCGCCGCGTACGCCACGGTGATACTGGGGATCGAGCGGCCGCGCATCGGCATGCTGTCCAACGGGGAAGAGGCCGGCAAGGGCACGACGCTGGTGCGCAGTGCGCACGAGCAGATCGCCGCGACGCCGCTGGCCTTCGTGGGCAACATCGACGCCTCGGAGTTGTTCTCGGGCGCTGTCGACGTGATCGTCTGCGACGGCTTCACGGGCAACGTGGTGCTCAAGACGAGCGAGGGGCTGGTCGAGGCGATCGATGCGTTGATGGCCGACGAAGTGGCGAGATCGGTGACCGCGCAGGTGGGCGCCGTGCTCTCGCGTGGCGCGCTGCGGCGGTTCCGGGCGCGGCTGGACTACTCCGAGTACGGCGGCGCGCCACTGCTCGGCGTGCGGCAGGTGTGCGTGATCGGGCACGGGCGATCGTCGCCGCGCGCGATTGCCACGGGCGTGCGGCTGGCGGCGCGGTTCGCGCGCGAACGGCTGGTGGCGCGGCTCGAAGACTCTTTGCAGGGCGCCGGTCCCGGCGCCGCTGCGCGGACGCGTAGATGATTGCCTTCTTGTTTCCAGGACAGGGCTCGCAGTCGGTCGGCATGGGCAAGGCGCTGGCCGAGACCTTTCCGGAGGCGCGCGCGGCCTTCGACGAGGCGGACGCGGCGCTCGGCCGACCGCTCAGCACCCTCTGTTTCGAGGGCCCCGAGGACCAGCTGACACTCACCGCCAACACCCAGCCGGCGATCCTGGCGGCCAGCGTGGCCGCGGCGCGCGTGCTCGAGGCGCGCGGCATCGTGCCGGCGTGGGCGGCCGGTCACTCGCTGGGCGAGTACTCGGCCCACGTCGTGGCCGGCACGTTCGGCTTTGCCGACGCGCTCCGGATCGTGTCGCATCGCGGCCGGTACATGCAGGAGGCGGTGCCGGTGGGCGAGGGCGCGATGGCGGCCGTGCTCGGCCTCGACGGCGCTGCGGTCGCGGCGGCATGCGACGCGGCGGCACAGGGCGAGGTGGTCAGCCCCGCCAACCTGAACGCCCCCGGGCAGGTGGTGATTGCGGGCGCGCGGGCGGCGGTCGAGCGGGCGGGTGCCGAAGCCAGGGCGCGTGGTGCCAAGCGGGTGATCGCGCTGAACGTCAGCGCGCCCTTTCATTGCGCCCTGATGGCGCCGGCGCAGGCGCGGCTCGAGCCGGAGCTGCGGGCGCTGGCGGTCCAGGCGCCGGCCGTCCCCGTCGTCGCCAACGTCGATGCCCAGCCCAAGCGCGAGGCCGTCGCGGCGATCGATGCGCTGGTCGCCCAGGTCTCCGGTGCCGTGCGCTGGGAGGACGTCATCGGGTATCTTGTGTCGGCTGGGGTGCGTGCATATGTCGAGGTCGGTCCAGGTACGGTCCTGGCAGGACTCGTTCGCAAGATCGACCGCGAGGCTCGGGTGGTGAGCTTCGGCGCCCCTGAACAACTCGCAGCGGTGGAGGCGCTCGTCGCAGCATCGTGAGGATCGATCTTTCAGGCAAGGTGGCCCTCGTCACCGGCGCGTCGCGCGGCATCGGACGCCAGACGGCGCTGACGCTGGCTGGCGCCGGCGCGGCGGTCGTACTGACTTCGCGCGGCGACGCGGCGGCAGCGGTGGCCGACGAGATCGGCGCAGCGGGCGGGCAGGCGCTCGCGCTCGCGGCCGACGTCGCCGATGCCGACGCGGTGCACCGCGTGATCGAGGCGACGCTCGCCCGGTTCGGGCGGCTGGACGTCCTGGTCAACAACGCCGGCATCACCCGCGATCAGCTGTTGCTGCGGATGAAGCGCGACGACTGGGACGCGGTGGTCGCCACCAACCTCACGGGCACGTTCCTCTGCACGCAGTCGGTGCTGAAGACGATGCTGAAGCAGCGCAGCGGACGGATCATCAGCATCAGTTCGGTGGTCGGTCAGAGCGGCAATCCCGGGCAGACAAATTACGCCGCGACCAAGGCCGGCATCATCGGCTTCTCCAAGGCGCTGGCGCGTGAAGTCGCCTCGCGGTCCATCACCGTCAACGTGGTGGCGCCGGGGCTCATCGATACGGACATGACGCGGGACATCAGCCAGGACGCCCAGGCCAACTGGGCGTCGGCGATCCCGCTCGGTCGTTTAGGCACGCCGGAGGATGTGGCCGCGGCGGTGTGCTTCCTGGCATCAGATGCGGCTGGGTACATCACCGGGCAGGTGCTCGCCGTCAACGGCGGCATGTACGCCTGAGCAGGAGGAGTGGCAGATGTCGTCTGTGGCAGACAAGGTCAAGAGCATCATCGTGGAGCAGCTGGGCGTCGACGAGGAAGAAGTCACGCCGGATGCCTCGTTCGTCGACGACCTCGGCGCCGATTCGCTGGACGTGGTCGAACTCGTGATGGCGTTCGAAGAGGAGTTCGGGGTCGAGATCCCGGACGACGACGCCGAGAAGATCACGCGCGTGCGTGAGGCCATCGCCTACATCGAGCAGCACGGCAAGGGCAAGAAGTAGGCAGATACTGCCACGCCGGTCGCGGACCGGAGATGGAGGGGGAGTGTCCAGGCGAGTCGTGGTGACGGGGGTCGGTCTGGTGTCGTCGATCGGGATTGGCACCGACGCCAACTGGGAGGCGCTGTGCGCCGGCCGGACGGGGATCGCCCGCATCACTCACTTCGACGTGTCGGCCTTCAGCACGCAGATTGCCGGCGAGGTGAAGGCGTTCGACCCGTTGCGGTTCGTGGAGAAGAAGGAGGTCAAGAAGATCGACCCCTTCATCCAGTATGCGATCGCGGCCAGCCAGTTCGCCGTCGACGACGCGCAGCTGGTGGTGACCCGGGAGAACTCCGTCGACATCGGCGTGTACATCGCGTCGGGGATCGGCGGGTTCGGCACCATCGAACGCGAACACGAGGCCTACCTGGGCGGCGGTCCCCGCAAGATCTCGCCCTTCTTCATTCCCTCGGCGATCATCAACCTGGCCTCGGGCCAGGTGTCGATCCGCTTCGGCGCGCGCGGCCCCAACCAGGCGTCGTGCACGGCCTGCTCGGCCTCGGCCCACGCCATCGGCGATTCGTACGAGATCATCAAGCGCGGCGACGCCGACGTGATGATCACCGGCGGCGCCGAGGCGGCGGTCACGCCGATGAGCGTCGGCGGCTTCGGATCGATGCGGGCGCTGTCGACCCGCAACGACGCGCCCGAGCGCGCCTGCCGGCCCTTCGACAAGGACCGAGACGGCTTCATCATCGGCGAAGGGTCGGGCATCGTCATTCTCGAGGAGCTGGAGCGGGCCAGGGCCCGCGGCGCCTCCATCTACGCGGAAGTCGTCGGTTACGGTTCGACGTCGGACGCGTTCCACATGACCGGCCAGCCCGAGGGCGGCGAGGGCGCGGTCCGCTCGATGCGGATGGCGCTGCGCAAGGCCGGCATCGAACCGTCGGCGGTCGATTACGTGAACGCCCACGGGACGTCGACGCCGGTCAACGACCCGACCGAGACGCAGGCGATCAAGACCACCTTCGGCGAGCATGCCTACAAGCTCGCCGTCTCGTCCACCAAGTCGATGACCGGGCACCTGCTCGGCGCGGCCGGCGGGCTCGAAGCGGGCATCACGGCGCTGGCCATCCGGCACCAGCTGATGCCGCCGACCGTCAACCTCGACAACCCCGACGCCGGCTGCGACCTCGACTACGTGCCGCACACGGCCCGTCCCGGCCGTATCCGGTACGCCTTGTCGAACTCGTTCGGGTTTGGCGGTACCAACGCGTCGCTGCTGTTCAAGGCGTACGACGAATAGCTTCGCCTACAGCCTACGGCCTACAGGCTGCGTCACGACGGCCTCGCGAGTCCCTGTCAGGTAGGCTTGCAGGCTGAAGGCTGTAGGCCGTGAGATTCCCCATGAAGATCGTTGTCTGCATCAAGCAGGTCGTCACCCGCGATTGGCAGGTGCGCCCGAACGAGGCGCGGACCTGGATCCGCGACACCGACGCCGAGTTCGAGATGAACGAGCCCGACGCCTACGCGCTCGAGGCGGCGCTGCGGCTGCGCGAGGCGCACGGCGGCGAGGTGATCGCCGTCTCGGCCGGGCCGGCGCGGGTCACGCAGGTGCTGCGCGAGGCGCTGGCCCGCGGCGCCGATCGCGCCCTGCACGTCGAGGGCGACGCGCTGCCACAGGCCGATGCGTTGGTCGTGGCCGGCGCATTGGCGGCAGCGATCGGCCCCGAGTCGCCCGACCTGGTCCTCACCGGGCTGCAGTCCGACGACATGGGCTTCGGCCAGACCGGCGTCGTCCTCGCCGAGAAGCTCGGCGTGGCGCATGCGACGATCATCATGGACGTCCAGATCGAGGGCGGCGTGCTGCGCGTCAAGCGCGAGCTCGAAGGCGGCTGGTTCCAGTGGCTGCAGATGCCGTTGCCGGCGCTGCTCACCATCCAGAGCGGCATCAACCAGCTGCGCTACGCGACACTGAAGGGCATCATGGCCGCCAAGAAGAAGGAAATCCGCGCGGTGGCGGCGCCGGGCGCCACCGCCGCCCAGGAAGTGGTCGACC
The DNA here is from genome assembly GCA_966211945.1 of uncultured bacterium. Classification (GTDB taxonomy): domain Bacteria; phylum Acidobacteriota; class Vicinamibacteria; order Vicinamibacterales; family Vicinamibacteraceae; genus Luteitalea. The sequence goes on along the minus strand of CBIHOS010000095.1, from coordinate 3,740 downwards.
TGCGCGCGCCCGACAAGCAGAAACAGACGCGCATGATCGGCGGTACGCCGGCCGAGGCCGCGCGCGAACTGCTGCGGGCCCTGCGTGAGGACGCGCGGGTGGTGGCGTCATGATCGTCGTCGTCGCGGAACATCAGGGCGGGCAGGTGCATCGCGCGTCGTGGGAAGCGATCGCGGCGGCACAGCGCCTGGGATCGCCGGTGACGGTCCTCGTGCCCGGGCACGACGTCGCGGCGATTGCCGCAGCGCTGGCCGGCGCGCAGGTCGCACAGGTGATCGCCGTCGACGATGCGGGGCTTGCAGATTACACGGCCGACGGCTACGTGGCGGCGCTTGCCGAGGTGATCGGCGGACTGTCGCCGTCGCTGGTGCTGGCCGCGCACACGTACCAGGCTCGCGACTTCATGCCGCGGCTGGCGACGCGGCTCTCGCGCGGACTCGTGTCCGACTGCGTCGCGATTGCCGTCGACGGCGACGGCTACCGGTTCACGCGGCCGGTGTTCCAGGCGCGGCTGCAGGCCGACGTGCGCGCCACCGGAGCCGCGCCGCATTTCGCGACGCTGCAGGCCGGGGCGGTCCGCGCCGACACCCTGCAGAAGGGCACGGCGCCCGTCTCCACGCAGTCGGTGACGCTCGACGCGGCGGCGGTGCGGCAGAAGCCGGACGCGCCGTTCACCGAGGCCAAGCAGGCGGTGGACCTCACGGCGGCCGAGCGGATCGTGTCGGTCGGCCGCGGCATCAAGGGCCCCGAGCATCTCGATCTCGTGAAGCAGCTGGCCGAGGCGCTCGGCGCGGAGATCGCGGCGTCGCGTCCGATCTGCGACAACGGCTGGCTGCCGATGGATCGGCAGATCGGCAGCTCCGGACAGACGGTCGCGCCCAGGCTGTACCTGGCCCTCGGCATCTCCGGCGCCATCCAGCACGTCGTCGGGATGAAGGGCGCGCGGACGATCGTCGCGATCAACAAGGATCCCGAGGCGCCGATCTTCGAGATCGCCGACTACGGCATCGCCGGCGACCTGTTCGAGATCGTTCCGGCCCTCATCGCCGAACTGAAGAAATAAACGCGCAGGTAGGGGCGGCTCCCCGAGCCGCCCTGTCAGGGCACGTCGGGGACGTGCCCCTACCAACCTCTCTCTCCTGATAAGCTCGATTCCGCATGTTCGAGACGCTCGCGTTCTGGGTCGTGGTCCTCGGCAGCGTCGGCGTCTTCTCCGCTCAGATGTCCACCCGGTGGCGCCTCCTGCAGGCCGCGCCGGGGCAGTTCTCGATCGATCAGGTGCCGCAGCGGCTGGAACGGTTTCTCAAGGAGATCGTGTTCCAGAGCAAGGTGATCGGCCGCAAGCCCTGGGTGGGCATGGCGCACCTGTTCGTGTTCTGGGGGTTCGTCGCGTTCGGCGGCTATTCCTTCGTCGAGACACTGCACGGCCTCGGCCTCGTCGACCTCACCGGCACCTTCGCGTTCCGCCTCTACTGCTGGCTGCTCGTGCCGTTCTCGATCGCCGTGCTCGCCGGCATCGTCCTGCTGTTGATCCGGCGGGGCCTCGTGCGGCCGCGGGCGCTCGGTACGAAAGTGTCGTGGGAGTCGATCCTCATCGGCTTGTTCATCGCGACGCTCATGGTGACCTTCCTGTTCGCGCTGGTGCTCGACGAGGGCATCGCGGCCCGCGTGAACTGGTGGGTGCACATGCTGGTGATCTTCGCCTTCCTGGCGCTCGTGCCCAACTCCAAGCACCTGCACCTGATCCTGTCGCCGGGCACCGTGTACCTGAAGGCGCCCGTGCTCGGCACGGTGCCCAACCTCGATTTCGAGAAGGAGGAAGTCGGGTTCGAGACGGTGAAGGACCTGCCGAAGAAGGCGGTGCTCGACGCCTTCACCTGCGTCGAGTGCGGACGCTGCCAGGAGAACTGCCCGGCCTTTGCGACCGGCAAGCTGCTCAACCCGAAGGCGCTGATCCTGCAGAACGAGGCGGCGCTGCTCGAAGGGAGGCAGGAGACCCGACTGCACGACGTGTACGACCCCGGCGTGCTCTGGCAGTGCACGACGTGCGGCGCCTGCGAGAACGAGTGTCCGGTCGGCATCGAGCACACGCCGGTCATCATCGGGGCGCGTCGCGGCGACGTCAGCAACGGGGAGGCGCCGGACTTCCTCGCGCCGGTCTACAACAACCTCGAACGCCGCGGCAACCTGTGGGGGCAGACCTCCGACGTGCGGCAGAAGTTCGTGGCGGCGGCCGGGTTCGAGACGTTCGATCCGCAGAAGCACGAGTACCTGCTGTGGCTCGGATGCGCCGGCGGCACCGAGCCGGACTTCCAGAAGTCCCTGCGTTCGCTGGGCGAGATCCTGCGGGCGCAGGGTAAGACGTTCGGTGTGCTCAGCAAGGAGCGGTGCACCGGCGACGTCGCCAAGCGCACCGGCAACGAGTACCAGTACCAGGAGCTTGCGACCGCCAACGTCGAGGACCTGCAGAACGCCGGCGTCAACAAGGTGGTCACCTCCTGCCCGCACTGTCTCAAGACGCTCGGCCACGACTATCAGCAGTTCGGCTTCACCGGCAAGGTCGTGCACTCGTCGGTGCTCGTCGAGCAGCTGACCCGTCACGAGCAGCCGGTGCAACTCGACGATGAGGCCGTGACGTTCCACGACCCGTGCTACCTGGGGCGCTATGCGGGCGAGCACGAGGCGCCGCGCGCGCTGCTCGAGCGTTACGGCGCCGGGGTGTCCGAGCCCGAGCGCACCAAGGACAACCCGTTCTGCTGCGGCGCTGGCGGCGGCCTGTTGTTCGAGGAGCACGAGTCCGGCACCCGCATCAGCCAGGCTCGCTTCGAGCAGTTGCAGGCGACCGGCGCCAACACGATCGTGATGGGCTGCCCGTTCTGCTCGATCATGCTGAAGGGCGCGAAGGCCAGCACGCCCGGTGCCGACGACCTCCAGATGGTCGACCTCATGACGTGGACCGAAGGCCGGTTGCGCAAGGCCGGGCGTCTGGCGCCGCCTGATGCGCCGGTCGGGGGCGGCGGCAGCGACGCGGCTGGCGTTGCCGGCCCGGAGTCACTCCGCGAGTGAGCGATCGCCCGGCCTGGGAACAGTCGGCGTCCAAGCGCCGCCAGGCGGCGTGGATTGCCCGCGTCGGGGCTCCGCTCATCGGCGCTCTCGGCCGCACCTGGCGGTTCACCAGCGAGGGGGCCGACGCCTATGATCAGATTGTCGCGGCGGGCCAGCGCCCGATCATGGCGTTCTGGCACGGGCGCATCCTGCCGGCCACGATCTTCTGGCGCGACCGCGGCATCGTCGTCATCACGAGCGAGAACTTCGACGGCGAGTGGATCGCGCGCATCATCACGCGCTTCGGCTACGGCCAGGCGCGCGGATCGTCGTCGCGCGGCGGCGTCAGGGCGCTCGTACAGCTCAAACGGTTGATGCAGCAGGACCGCCGGCCGACCGCGTTCACGCTGGACGGCCCGCGCGGGCCAGCCGGGCGCGCCCAGCCCGGCGCGGTCTGGCTCGCGAAGGCGACAGGTCAGCCGATCCTTCCGTTTCACATCGAGGCGGCGTCGGCCTGGCACGCTCACAGCTGGGACCGCACGCAGGTGCCCAGGCCGTTCACCCGTGTGGCGGTTGCCGTCGGCCCGCCGTTCCTGGTGGCCGCCGACGTCGACGAGGCGGGGCTCGAACAGCGGCGGCTCGATCTCGAAGCGGAACTCGCGCGCCTCGGCCTGCGGGCCACCGAGCTGTTGCAG
>CBIHOS010000094.1:0-17286 GCA_966211945.1 uncultured bacterium | reverse complement strand
GGCGCGATACTGTGGTGATTCGCACGGCCGGTAGGCTGTCCGGATGCGGGCGTCCCTGGTGGGGCGCGCCTGTGTCCTGGCGCTGGCCGCGATCCCGGCGCTGACCGGCTGCCGCCCCGACGCCGCCGTCCACGCGGTCGTGACCATCGACGGATCGAGCACGGTCGCGCCGCTCACCGAAGCCGTCGCCGAGGACTTCCAGCACGCCCGGCCCGGCACCCGCGTCACTGTCGGCGTGGCCGGCACGGGCGGGGGGTTCCGGCGGTTCTGCCGCGGCGACGTCGACCTCGCCAACGCGTCGCGGCCGATGACGCGCCAGGAGGCCGCGACCTGCGCCGCGGCCGGTGTCGCGTTTCTCGAGGTACCTGTCGCTTACGACGGGATCGTCGTGGCCGTCCACCCGTCCAACACGTGGGTGGATGCGCTGTCTGTCGACGAACTCCGGCGTCTGTGGCGTCATGAGGCCGAAGGGCGCGTCCTGCGCTGGGCCGACGTGCGGCCGTCGTTCCCGGCCCGCGAGATCCACCTGTTCGGAGCAGGCGTCGATTCCGGGACGTTCGACTACTTCACGGGCGTCGTCACCGGCGCGCCGCGCGACAGCCGCGGCGACTACACGGCGAGCGAGAGCGACCACACGCTCGTGCAGGGCGTGGCCACCGACCCGCTCGCGCTCGGTTATTTCGGCTTCTCGTACTTCGACGAGCAACGCGAGTACCTGCGCGCGGTGCCAATCCGGTCGTCGCCGGACGGACCGGCCGTCGCACCGTCGCGCGCCACGATCCGATCGGGCGCGTACCATCCGCTGTCGCGCCCCATCTTCGTCTACGTCAACGCCGGCGCGCTCGGCCGGCCCGATGTGGCCGGCTTCCTCGACTTCTACGTCGCACACGTCGCCGACGTCGCCGCCGACGTCGGCTACGTGGCGCTGGACCAGGACGCCCACGCCGCGGTTCGCCGCCGCGTCGCGGCCCGGACGACCGGTTCGCTGTTCACGGGACGCGCGTCGAACGATCCGGCCGCCGCGGCGCTCGCGGCCCGACTCGGCGTGGAGCCGACACCGTGAGCCCGACAGGGCGCCGGGCGCGCGAACGCGCCATCGAGATCGGGCTGGCGGCCTGCGCCGGCCTCTCGCTGCTCGTCACGGCCGGCATCGTGGCGGTGCTTGCGGCGGAGACGGTCGCGTTCTTCCGCGACGTGTCGCCGGTCGCCTTCCTCACCGGCACGACGTGGACGCCGCTCTTCTTCAACCAGCAGTTCGGCGTGCTGCCATTGGTCGTCGGTACGGTGCTGGTCGCGGCGATCGCGCTGGCGACGGCGGTGCCCGCCGGCATCGTGAGCGCGCTGTATCTGAGCGAGTACGCGCCGCCGCGCGTGCGACGCGTGGCCAAGCCGGCGCTCGAAGTGCTGGCCGGCATCCCGACCGTGGTCTACGGCTACTTCGCGCTGCTCTTCGTCACGCCGTGGCTGCAGCAGTGGATACCCGGCCTCACCGGCTACAACGCGCTCGGGCCGGGCCTCGTTCTCGGCCTGATGATCGTGCCGCTGGTGTCGTCGCTCTGCGAGGACGCGCTGTCGGCGGTGCCGTCCGGACTGCGTGAGGCGTCGTTCGCCCTCGGTGCCACCCGCCTGCAGACCGCGGTCGGCGTCGTGCTGCCGGCCGCCTGGTCCGGCGTGTCGGCCGCGGTCGTGCTCGCGATGTCGCGCGCCATCGGCGAGACGATGATCGTCGCGATCGCCGCCGGCCAGCAGCCGCGGCTGACCGTCAGTCCGCTCGTGCCGATCGAGACGATGACCGCCTACCTCGTGCTGGTGCGCCTGGGCGACGTGCCGGCCGGCACGACCGCATACCGCACGATCTTCGCGGTCGGCAGCCTGCTGTTCGCGGGCACGTTCGTGCTCAACCTCTGCAGCGACTGGTTGCGGCGGCGGGTGCCGGGAGCTGCCCGATGACGCGCGCCCGGCTCGCCGATCGCGCCTTCCACGGGCTCGGCCTGATCGTCCTTGCGCTTGCACTCGGCGCCCTCGCCGTGCTGGTGATCGACGTCACCCGCGACGGCGCCAGTCGTCTCAGCTGGGCCTTCCTGACCGGGTACCCCTCGCGCCGCGCGTCGGCGTCGGGCCTGCTGCCGGCGCTGGCCGGCAGCCTCTGGCTCGTCGGCCTCACCGCGCTGATGGCGATTCCGATCGGCGTCGGCGCGGCCATCGGGCTCGAGGAGTACGGCGGCCGCGGCAGGTGGGCCAGGCTCGCCGAAATCAACATCGCCAATCTCGCCGGCGTGCCATCGATCGTCTACGGTCTGCTCGGCCTCGGCGTGTTCGTGCAGACGCTGCGCTGGGATCGCTCACTGCTGGCCGGGGCCGGCACCCTGGCGCTGCTCGTGCTGCCGATCGTGATCATCACCGCCCGCGAGGCGCTGCGCGCCGTGCCCGTGAGCGTGCGCGAGGCGTCGCTGGCGCTGGGCGCCACCAAGTGGCAGACGGTGTGGCATCAGGTGCTGCCGATGTCGTTGCCCGGGTTGCTCACGGGATTGATCCTGGCGATCTCGCGTGCAGTCGGCGAGACCGCGCCCCTGCTCGTGATTGGCGCGCTGACCTACGTGCCGTTCGTGCCCGACGGGCCGCGGTCGCCGTTCACGGCGCTGCCCATCCAGATCTACACGTGGGTCTCGCGGCCGCGCGAGGGCTTCCGCGCCAACGCCGCCGCGGCGATCCTCGTGCTGCTCGCGACGCTGCTTCTCGTGAACGGCGTGGCGATTCTCGCCCGCGATCGGGCCACGCGACGGAGGTCGGCCTGATGGGCCCGACGATGCCGCCGCGCGTGCCGAGCGCACTGAGCCTCGCGGCGCCGGGCCGCGCGCTGCCGCCGGTGGCCCTGCCGGCTGCCAGGATCGAGGTGCGCGATCTCAGCGTGTGGTACGGCGAGACACGCGCCCTCACCGACGTGACGCTGCCGCTCAGCGCCAACCGCGTCACCGCCTTGATTGGCCCGTCGGGGTGCGGCAAGACGACGCTGCTGCGCACGCTGAACCGGATGACCGACATCGTGCCGAACGCCCGCGTCACGGGCGACATCCTGCTCGATGGCGCCTCGATCCTCGCGCCGGGCTCCGACGCGGTGGCGCTGCGGCGGCGAATCGGGATGGTCTTCCAGAAGTCGAACCCGTTCCCGCGTTCGGTCTTCGAAAACGTCGCCTACGGCTTGCGCGTCAACGGGCTGCGCGACCGCCGGGAGATCGCCGATCGGGTCGAGGAGAGCTTGCGTGCCGCGGCGATCTGGAGCGAGGTCCAGGGGCGCCTGCACGACTCGGCGCTGACCCTGTCGGGCGGCCAGCAGCAGCGCCTGTGCATCGCCCGCGCCCTGGCCGTGCAGCCCGAAGTGCTGCTGATGGACGAACCGGCGTCGGCCCTCGATCCGATGGCCACGCAGCGGATCGAGGAGTTGATCCTCGCGCTGAAGAAGACCTACACCATCGTGATCGTCACGCACAACATGCAACAGGCGGCCCGCGTCTCCGACGTCACGGCGTTCCTGTGGATGGGGCAGGTCGTCGAGTACGGCCGGACCGAGGACGTCTTCACCGCCCCGCGCGAGCGCCTCACGGAGGACTACGTGACGGGACGGTTCGGCTAGAGTGGCGCCCATGGAGCCGATCGCCCGGCGCGTGCCGCAGGTCCAGGAGCACCTGGACGCGCTCAAGGAGCGCCTGCTGGTCATGGGCGGGCTCGCGGAGGAGCGCGTGCGGCTCGTGACCGAGGCACTGGTCGAACGCGACCCCGACCTCGCGCAGCGCGTGCAGGCCAGCGACGAACCGCTCAACGATCTGCACATCGAGATCGACCAGCGGTGCGTCCGCCTGCTGGCCCTGCATCAACCGGTGGCCGTGGACCTGCGGGCGGTGCTCGCCGCGGTCAAGATCAACACCGACCTGGAGCGGGTCGGCGACCTGGCGGTCAACGTGGCGCAGGCGGTGCAGCGCTACCTGCTGCACCCGCCCGTCGCGCACCTGGTCGACATCCCTCGCATGGCCGACCTGGCGCAGCACATGCTGCGCGATGCGCTGGACGCCTACGTCAACCGCAGCGTGCCGCTGGCCGAGCACGTCCTGAACACCGACGACACGGTCGACGCGCTCAAGGAGCAGGTGTCCCTCGATCTGCTGCCGGTCATGCGTCAGCAGCCGTCGACCATCGAGCCGGCGCTCGACCTGATTCTCATCGCCCGCCATCTCGAGCGGATTGCCGATCACGCCACCAACATCGCCGAGGACGTCATCTTCATGGTCTCGGGGCGGGATGTGCGTCATCACGGTCACGGCACGTGAGGGGGCGCCCTGCCCTGCGCGCCAGGCGCGTCACACTGCTACGATCGCTCCGTGGACGGCGCTGACCTCTGTGTATACTGTCGCGTACAGCCGGTGGACCCGCGCTGGCGGCCGTTCTGCAGTGAACGCTGCCATCTGCTCGACCTCGCCCACTGGCTCGACGGCGACTACCGCGTCGAAGGTCGGTCGGATGGCACGCCGCCAGACCAGGACGGCTGGGACATCCCGGACGACTCCGACGAGGCCGACCTGTAGGCGCCAGCACCCCTGATGCGACGCGATGGCTGACACGCTCACGATCACCGACAACCGCACCGGCAAGCAGTACGAGGTGCCCATCACCGATGGCACCATCAAGGCCATCGACCTGCGTCAGATCAAGACCGCGCCCGAGGACTTCGGGCTGATGACGTACGACCCGGCCTTCACCAACACCGCGTCGTGCCGCAGCGCGATCACGTACATCGACGGCGACATCGGCGAGCTCGAGTACCGCGGCTACCCGATCGAACAGCTGGCCGAGCACAGCACGTATCTCGAGGTCGCCTACCTCCTGATGTTCGGCGAACTGCCGACCCCGTCGCAGCTCAAGGACTGGCAGGACGGGGTCACCAAGCACACGCTGCTGCACGAGAACATCAAGCACCTGATGCGCGGCTTCCGCTACGACGCGCACCCGATGGGCGTGTTCCTCAGCACCGTCGGCGCGCTCTCGACGTTCTACCCGGACGCCAAGAAGGTGCACGACCCGGAGGCGCGCCAACGGCACATCCGCCGGCTGATCGCCAAGACGCCGACCATCGCCGCCTACGCCTACCGCCACAGCAAGGGCCTGTTCTACGTCTACCCGGACAACGGCCTCAGCTTCGCCGGCAACTTCCTGAACATGCTGTTCAAGATGACCGAAGCGAAGTACCAGGTGAACCCCGTCCTCGAGCGGGCGCTCGACATCCTGTTCATCCTGCACGCCGATCACGAGCAGAACTGCGGCACCAACGCGATGCGCGCCATCGGCAGTTCCGAGGTCGATCCGTATTCGGCGATGGCCGGCGCGGCGGCGGCCCTGTACGGACCGCTGCACGGCGGCGCCAACGAAGCGGTCCTGACCATGCTGCGCGAGATCGGCAGCAAGGACCGCGTGCCCGAGTTCATCGAGAAGGTGAAGAACGGCGAAGGCCGGCTCATGGGCTTCGGCCACCGGGTCTACAAGTCGTACGATCCGCGCGCCAAGATCATCAAGAAGACCGCCTACGAAGTCTTCGAGGTCACCGGCAAGAACCCGCTCCTCGACCTGGCGCTCGAACTCGAACGGATCGCGCTCGAGGACGAGTACTTCGTGAAGCGACGGCTCTATCCGAACGTCGACTTCTACTCCGGCCTGATCTATCAGGCGCTCGGCTTCCAGCCCGAGATGTTCACGGTGCTGTTCGCGATTCCCCGTACCGCCGGCTGGGTGGCGCAGTGGGACGAACTGCACGGCGACGCCGACCAGAAGATCGCGCGCCCGCGCCAGATCTACACCGGACAGCGCAAGCGCGACTACGTCCCGCTCGACGAGCGTAAGTAGCTCGGGTATCGGGTATCGGGTATCGGGTATCGGGTATCGGGTATCGGGTATCGGGTATCGGACCCTCATGAATTCGTAGTGGCCGGACTTGTCCGGCCGGACCGGAACCATGAAGCCGACCGCTATCGAAGAGCCGCCTCGATTGGATCACACGCGGAGGCGCGGCGTATGCGGAGAGGCGGGGAAACCGTTGCAGCTCGAGTTCGACTGCTGCTGTTCAAGTGGGACTGAGTTCGACCTGCTCGTCGATAACCGGGCGTCGGCACTCGTGGAATCCCCAGTTCCCCTCCGCGGCTCGGCGAACGCGCTGACGTACTCCGCGGCTCCGCGTGAGCTGTCCGCGTGCCCCGTGTAACTCGACCCGGACGATGAAACCGCCCGACAAGTCGGGCGGCTACGGACAGATTCAATGGTCCGTGGTGGCCGCAAGGCCATGGGTCACTTGTCCGGCCGGAGCGGCTACGGACGGATCCCGGTCCGACGCGACGTGCTTTCCTAATCGTCCTCGTAGGTCTCGCCGTCGGCAATGTCCGCGCGCTCGTCGTCCCGGCGGCGGCTCGCCAGCCACACCGCCGCCGCACCGAGCCCGAAGACCACGACCGCCCAGCGCGACGCCTCGCGCACACCGCCGCGAATCGTGGTGTCCATGCGGTACGGCAGCGAGGCCTCCGGGCCGAGCCCCGCTTCGTGCCTCGCCTGATCCAGCAGGTACTGCTTCTCGCCGCGGCTGACCAGCAGGCCGAACACGCCGTTCCACACGACGAACGCCGACCCGAGACAGAGCAGGTAGGCCACCAGCCGGGCGCGCCGGGAGGTCATCCGCGGATCCTCCCGCCGCCACTGCGACGCCGCACCAGCAGGCGGTAGCCGATGACGACGGCGGCCAGCACGATCACCGTGTAACGGACCCAGTCGGGCACCGTGCCGGTCTGCACCTGGCCCATGAACAGCGCCGCCAGGATCAGCACGATCATCGCAACGACGAGCATCAGCTGACGCCCCTTCGCCTTCGGCGCGGCCGGCGCCCGCTTCGCCACGAAGGTGGCCTGGCCGCACCGGTAGCAAATCAACGCCTTCTCGGCGATCTCGGTGCCACAGTTGGAGCAGATCATCGGCGGGAGGTCAGGAAGTCAGAAGTCAGAAGTCAGGTCAGGAGTCAGGAGTCGACGCGCACCCCGAGTCTACAATGTCCGCGTGATCCCGATCCGCGACGTGATCCCGTCCCGGACCACGCCGTTCGTGACGATCTCGCTGATCGTGCTGAACGTCCTGGTGTTCCTGCAGATGCCGCCCGGCGACAGCGCCGCCTTCGAACTGTTCATCCGCACGTGGGGCGTGACGCCGGTCGACTTCAATCTCACGGCAGTGCTCACCGCGATGTTCGTGCACGCCGGATTCGGGCACCTGTTCAGCAACATGCTGTTCCTCTGGATCTTCGGCGACAACGTCGAGGACCGGCTGGGCCACGGCCGCTACCTCGCGTTCTACCTGCTGTGCGGGTTGGCCGCGGCGCTGCTGCAAGGCTTCTTCGAGGCCGGCTCGCGCATCCCGATGGTCGGCGCCAGCGGCGCGATCGCCGGCGTCCTCGGCGCCTATCTCGTGATGTTCCCGCACTCGCGCGTGCTGACGCTCGTGTTCGTGGCGTTCATCGAAGTGCCGGCCGTGCTGCTCCTCGGCCTGTGGTTCGTGACCCAGTTGCTCAGCGGACTCGGCACGCTGGCCGCCGTACGCCCCGAAGACATGGGCGGCGTCGCCTTCTGGGCGCACGCCGGCGGCTTTGCCGCGGGAACGGCGCTCGTCTTCCTGTTCCGGCGTCCCGAGCGCATGCGCGTCGACTGGTGGGACACACTTGCGTAAGCGGGCCTCACCCTTGCGCCTTTTGCCTTTTGACTTTTGACTTTCGACGCTATGGCTTGGCGATCTGAGCCTTGAGCCTTCCGATGTACTCCCGCTCGCGGGCCGGGACGCCGGCGGTGGGCTCGGGCACGTTCAGCATCACGGGAACGATGGGCCCGGCCAGCTCGCCAAGCGCTATCACCGTGTCGAGCGCGAGCATCGCGGCCTGGTGGCCGTCGCGGCGATGGTCGGCGGCCGCCGCGATCGCCGCGAGCCCCTGGCGGCGCTCGTCGGCGCCGCCGTGCCGCACGAGCGCTTCGGCGGCGGCCATGCGCGGCGCTGCCGCCTCGTCGGACAGCAGGTTCACCAGATCGCGACGCGATCCGCGGACCGCCTCGGCCCCTCGCCACCCGAGGCCGAGCGCACTCCACGCGCGTATCGCCGCGTCGGGATCGCGCAAGCCGGCCCGAAGCGCGGGCAACACCTCGGGACGCAGCGACGATGCCTGCTCGGCGGCGTCGAGCACCCTACCCACCGGAAATGCCGCATCGTCATGGGCGAGCGCCCACGGCGTGCGATCGCCGCGCCGGCGATGCATCTCGACTTCCCACAGCAGCCCGAGGTCTCTCGTGTCGCGCATGTGCGCGTGCAGCACGCCACGCAGGCGCGACAGGGTCGCGGCATGCGCCGGGTCCGCCGCCAGGTTGTGGACGGCGTCGGGATCGTTGGGCAGGTCGTACAGTTCCTCGGGCGCCTTGGGACGCCAGAACGCATCCTGGATCGCCGTGAGTTGCCCGGCGTCGTGCCGCGCCTTCCAGACCTGCGTCGTCGGCGTCTCGAACATGTAGGCCAGGTACTGCCCCTGCGGCCGATCCGGTCGGAAGTTCCGCACGTACAGGTACCGATCGTCGCGAATCGCTCTCGACATGTCGACGCGCTCGTCCATGCGATCGCGGCCGGCAGCCAGCCATGATCGCGGCGGGGCCGCGAACGCTCCCATGAAGGCCCGCCCCTGCATCGATGCTGGTGGCCGGATACCTGCCAGCGACAACGTCGACGGCCCGAGATCGAGCAGGCTCACCAGCCGCGTCAGCGCCGCGCCTGGGGCGTAGCCCTCGGGAGCCAGCGCCTTGAACCGTTCGGGCACGTACACGATGAGCGGCACGTCCAGGCCGGCCGGGTACAGCCATCGCTTGCCGCGCGGAAGGCCGACACCGTGGTCGCCCCAGTAGACGACGACCGTCGATTCGGCGAGGCCATCGGCGTCGAGTTCGGCGAGCCGCCGGGCCACCTCGCCGTCCATCTCGGTCATCTTGTCGTGGTATTGCGCCCAGTCCTGGCGGACCTCCGGCGTGTCGGGGTGATAGGGCGGCACGCGCACGCGGGCCGGGTCATGGACTGCGGTGTGCGGGCGCTTGCGGATCTGACTCTCGTGCGTCGTCACGAGGTTGAACACCGAGAAGAACGGCTGCCCGTCCCGGCGCTTGCGCCAGTGCGCGCTCGACGATGACTCGTCCCATACGCCAGGCGGCGTGGGATGGTTGTAGTCCTCCTTCACGTTGTTGCTGGTGTAGTACCCGGCCTGCCGCAGCAGGGCCGGGAACATCGGCACGTCGGGCGGCAGCGGCACCTCGCTGCGCATGTGCATGCCGCCGGTCGTCTGGGGCAGCACCGCCGTGATGATCGCAGTGCGCGATGGCGCACACACCGGCGCCGCAGCCCAGGCCCGCGTGAACCGCGCGCCCCGCCTGGCCAGCGCGTCGAGCGTTGGCGTCCTGGCGTCGGGATCGCCGTAGGCGCCGATGTGAGGACCGTTGTCCTCGCTCGAGATCCACAGGATGTTGGGACGATCCTGCGCTGCGGCGAGGCCGGCGCAGACGAGGAGGGCGCCAGCGGCGGCCGCGAGCCTGCCGACGAGCGGGGAACAACGCAGGGACATGATGGCGCCCAGCCTACAACGCCGCGCGTCGCGCGTCGCGCGCCATCTAGCTGCGGGTGCGCCGGCGGATGTCGCGCGACACGCGCGCGATGGCGACGATCACGCGTTCGAGCTCGCGGCCGTAGTCGGCTTCGGGCATGAAGCCCTTCTTGCGGCGCAGCTCGTCGAGTTCGGACTCGAGCGTGTTCCGCTGGCCGATCAGCAGCGTGACGCTCGGGTCTCCCGACGCGGCCGCTGGATCGGGGTCGAGGAACAGCCGGCTCGCGAGCAAGCCATCGTCACCCGGCTTGGCGAGATCGCGGCCGGCGCCATCGCCCGAGTCGTCGAGCAGCGCCCGTTCGACCGAGAGCTGGCCGCGCTGCTGGTAGTAGCGTTTGGAGGCATCGGCAGCGAAGGCAAACGCCTCCCACATCGAGATGCGGCCGTCGGTGTCGAGGTCGGCGCCCTCGGCGTCGGGCTTGAACGCGCCGACGAAGTACTCGCCGAACACCGTGTCGTACTTCTGCTGCGGCGAATCGGTCGCGGTCATCACGACGCGGTTCGGACCGGCCAGGGCGGCGAGGAACGGGAAGCTCGAGCTCGCGGTCTGCACGAAGACCAGGCGCCCCGGCATCTCCTCGAGCGCGGTGCGCCATTCGTGCGCCGTGAGGTCGGGGCCCACGAGGTTGAACTTGGCGTCGACGCCGTCGAACGTGCCATGGCCGAACAGCACCACGAGCAGCGTGTCCGCCGCGGTCTGCGAGGCACGAATCGCCGCGATCGCCTGGCGAACGTTGACGGCCGTCGATGTCTGGTAACCGCTCGTCAACGCTTCGGTCAGCACGACGATGCGCGAGGACGGCACGGCCATCCGCGTCGTGAGCTGGGCGACCAGCGCCTCGCGCCAGGTGCGCTGGCGTTCCGTGTATTCCTCGCTGCCGGCCGCACCCGACACGATGAGCACGCGGACCTGCGGCACCGCCGCGGGCTGGGGCGCCTGCGCACGAGTGTCCGTCGCGCCGGCCAACAGGCCCGCCAGGAACACGACACACCCGCAGAGTCGACCCATCATCGCAGTCCCCATCGACGGCGCAGCGCCCACTCGGTCCCGAGCAGCGCGCAGATGATCGCGAAGCTCCAGCCATTGTGCCAGACGTCGCGCTCGACCAGCCGGGCGGTCGGCGCCGCGGCCGCCTTCCGGATCAACGCCGGCAGGCCGTCCAATCGATCGGCGTCGAGCGGCGCGCCGCCGGTGGACTCGGCCAGCCGCCGCAGGACCGCGTCGTTGCGCCGCGGATCGAGCAGCTCGGGGTCGACACCCCCCGCGAGCACCTGCACGGTGGCCCGGCCGAGGCGGGCGCCGGCCCGCGTCGCCTCGACGTCGAGTCGATGCACGCCAGGTGCCAGGGTCAGCAGACTCGCCTTGTAGAGACCCGGCTCCGTGGTGTCGAGCGTCGCGGCCAGCATCCGGCTGGCGCCGCCCGGTTCCTCGACCCGCACCTGGACGCTCGCGTCGCTGACCGGCTCGTATGCCGGCGTGACCACGCGAACCGCGACCGGTACGGCGACGCCGAGCGGCGGGGCCTCGACCGTCACCTCGACCGGAGGCGGCGCCTGTACGGCGATCCAGCGGAGTGCCTGTCGCCAGAAGGTCTCGTAGGCACGGTTGTTCGACGTCAACCCCATGCGCCATCGCCACGCGCCTTCACCTGTGAAGACGAACGTGCGTCCGCGCCCGGCCCGCTGCACGGCGACCAGCGGCTGCGGCTCGCCGGCCGGTCCCGAGACCATCGCCAGGATCTCCGCGCCCGGCCTGGCCCGGCCGACCGCCGCGGCGGCGGCGAGCGATGGCAGCGTATTCCAGGGCGACTCGCCGCCCGGCCCGGTCGCGGCCAGTTGCATGACGGGATGCTGCGCCCCGGCCGAGGTGAGCGAAATCCGTGTCCCCTGGCGCGAACTGGCCGCGGCGGCCGCGTTCACCGCCCCGGCGCCGCGCGCTTCCACCGCCAGCACGCGCCCCAGATCGGAGCCGACGACGCCGCGCTCGCCAAACGATCGCGCGCCGATGATGGCGAGTCCGCCTCCGCGCTGCTCGACGAACGCAAGGAGCATCTCGATCTGCTCGCGCGAGAGGTAGTCGGCCTCGACGTTGCCGAGCACGACGGCCGCATAGCGGAACAGCTCGTCGCGCGTGCGCGGGAAGCCGTCCACCAGCGCCCCGGTCCGCGACGCCGCGCCCTGGACGTAGTAGGTCGCACCGCCGCGCTCGTTGCGGCCCTTGCGCACGACGACGTCGACGTCCAGCCCGGTGTCGCGCGCCAGCGTGCGCGTGAGGAAGCTGTGCTCGAAGCCCGGCGCGCCCTCCAGCATCAGGATCGGGTGCGGGTCGCCGGGCGCCGGCACGAACACCGTGCCGCGGTTGTTGCCCGCGGTCAGCTCGCCGTTGGCCTCACCGACTTCCACCGTGTACACCGTGGCCGCCGTCCGCGACGGCGAGACGCGAAAGCGTTCGCGTACCTGTTGACTGCCGCCCGGCAGCCGCACGGGGCGGACTTCGATCGGCCGCCCGTTCTCGAGCAGCCGGACGTCGGCGGTGTCGCGACCGCCGTGCGACACCAGGCTCGCGACCACCTCCGCGAACGAGTCGACGACCGAGACGTCGCTGACCGTCACGTCGCGCACCTCGCGATCGGTGACGCCGCCGGCGGCGCCGACGCCGATCGTGAAGACCGGCAGGGCGCTGCCCCGTGCCGGCAGTGGCGTGGACGAGGCGCCGTCACTCACGAGGACCATGCCGACGAACTCGCCGGCCGCCGCCCGCTCGGCCATCGCGGTCACCGCGCCGCCCAGATCCGAGCCGCGGCCATCGCCGGTCAGCCCCTCCTCGGAGGGAATCTCGCGCAGGGTGTCGGTGGCGGCGAAGATCCGCAGCTCGAAGTCGCCCTGCAGCAGCGGGCGTAACCGCCCCGCCACCAGCTGCCGAACCCGCTGCAGCCGTGTCTCGGGGCCGGTCGCGGCGGGAAGCCGCATGCTGCGCGAGTCGTCGAGCACGAGGGCGACGGAGCGGCCTGTCGCCGCTGGCGCCGGCTCGAGTCGGACGGGCCGCATCAGGATGAGCGCCACCGCGACGAGGGTGAGCAGGCGGAGCACGACCAGGACGCCCCAGCGATGGGCCGGCAGCGCGGCCCGCGCGTGCCGGTAGACGGCAACCGCGAGCACGAGGAGAGCCAGCCCGCCGAGCACCCAGGCCCAGGCGGGTGGCGCGTATGCGAAACGAATGTCCAACGTCAGCGAGACTCCGGTCGACGACTCAACGACTGGTAGTAGCGGACGACGGACTCGGCGTAGCGGTCGGGCACCTTGTCGCGGAGCGGTGCCTGGACGCGCTCGGCCGCTTCACGCTCGGCGAGCCGCTGCGCCAGCGACGCCTCGTAGCGATCCATTGCGGTCGCCACGCCCTTCTTCAGCGTCTCCCAACGCGCGAAGTCCTGCTTGAAGGCCTCGGTCCCTGGCGCCGACCGGCTGAACTCGTGGCCTTCGGGCGTCGACATGCGACCGCCGCGATCGGCGCCGCCCTGGTTGCTGCCCTGCATCATCTGCCCCGCCTGCCGGAGTTCGCGCGCGTACTCGGCCTGCAGGTCGCGGAGCTGGTCGAGCGTGTCGCCGCGACCTTCCCCGCCACCCTCGCCACCGCCCTGCCCCTGTGCCGAACCGGGGCTACCCGGTTGGCCGGACCTGCCCGATTGCGGCGTGCCGTTCTCGCCGGACTGCGACTGTCCGGGCTGGCCGGACTGGCCGCGCGAACCGTCCTTGCCACTCGACTTCCCCGCCGATCCGTCGCGGCCTTCGGCGGCCTGCGCCTCGCGTTGGGCCTGCTGGGCGAGGCCCGCAATCCGATCCTCGAGCGACTTCAGGCGATCGCGCAGATCGCGCGTGTCCGAGAGCCGCGTCGACAGCGCCTGCGTGTCGCCCGTCGCCCGTCCGCTGGCTTGCGCGGCCAGCGACGACACGCGGTCGAGGACACGGGCGGCATCACGCTGTTGGCGCGCGAGGTCGGTACCGCGCGGCGCGCCGCCGTCGCGAAGCTGACGCGCCGCGTCCTGCAGCTGCTGCGCCGTCTTGCCTTGCTGGAGCTCCCGAGCCGCCTGTCCCAGCGCGTCGCGCGCCGGGTCGGCGCCGCGGGCCAGCTCACGCACTTGCCGCTCGAGCGATGCGACGCGATCGGCCAGGCGTCCCTGCTCGCCCGCCAGCTGCCGGCGGCGTTCGTTGGCCGTGGTCCCGCTCTGCGACTGTCCGAGCTCGCTTGCCTGCTGGGCCACCTGCCGCTGCGCCTCGGCGAGTTCGCGTGCTTCGAGCTGGACGTCGCCAGCGGCCCGCTGCCGTTCGCCCGGCGTCCCGGCCTGCAGCGCGCGCTCCGCGTCGCGCAGCGCCTGCGCCGAGCGCGAACCACGCGCCGCCGCCTGCTCCGGAGATTCCTGCTGCAGCTGCGAGGTCGCCTCACCCATCTGCTGCGCCGCCTCGCGCAGCCGATCACGCGACGCCGAGGACGCACCGCCGCCCTGGCTGCCGGAGGCTCGCTGGCCCTGCTGTCCTGACTGGCCGGACTGTCCTGTCTGTCCTTGCTGTCCTTGCTGTCCTTGCTGCCCTTCTTGCCCTTTTTCTCCCTGT
Organism: uncultured bacterium; assembly: GCA_966211945.1. Taxonomy (GTDB): domain Bacteria; phylum Acidobacteriota; class Vicinamibacteria; order Vicinamibacterales; family Vicinamibacteraceae; genus Luteitalea. Next base: position 2,975 of record CBIHOS010000094.1, on the reverse strand, counting down.
CGCCCCTGCTGCCCGTTCTGCTGCATCTGCTGCGCAAGCTGCTGCGCCTCCTGCTGCAGCCGCTGCTGGTCGCGGGTGAGGCGTTCGAGGCGGCGCTTGGCCTCTTCGGCGGTCAGCTGCGAGCGCTCACGGGCCAGCTGCTGTTGCTCGCGGGCCAGATCATCCTGACGGCGCGCCAGATCGCGAATCCGATCCAGGGCCGATTCGCCTTTCGACGCGTCCTGTCGCGACTCGACGCTGCTCTGCTGCTCGTAGTTCGTCTGCTGGCGCATCAACTCCTGGTCGAACAGCGCCGACAGGTCCTCGTTGCCGGAGCGGCCGCGCCCGCCGCCCCCGCCGCCCTGCTGGCGGGCCAACTGCCGGCGCCGGATCTCGGCCTCGGCCTTGAGCAACTGGTTGAGCGCCTCCATCTCGTGGGTGATCGCGCTGCGGGTGTCGAGTTTCTCGAGTTGCGCAACGGCCCGCTCCATCGCCTCGCCCGCCGCCTGCAGCGGCACCGGCGGCGCTTCCGGCTGGGGCTCGACGCTGCGCCGGCGCCGCGGCATCGGCGGCGGACCGGACATCGACGCCGCCTCGCGGAGCTTCTCTCGCACTTCGGCCTGGGCCCGCGACACGGCACGGATGTCCGACGGTGATCGCCCGCCGGACGACCGCCGTTCGAGCTTCCACGTCGCTGCGACGACGTCCTTCTGCGCGGCGACCAGGTCGGTCATCTCGCCGGCGCCGCCACCGCCCATGCCCGCCGCGCTCTGAGCCGCCGTGAACTCCTGGGCCGTTGGCTTGATCTCGAGGAAGAAGATGTCGCTCCGGGCCTCCGTCGATCGCTTGCCACGCCCGATGTCCTTCGCCCGCGCGTAGTAACTGACGAAGTCGCCGGGCTTGACGTCGAGGTCCTCGAGATAGACCGTGTGCTTGCCGCTGACCGCGGTCGACTGGCCGTTGCCGCCGAGCGGCACCACCTTCTCCGGACCGCCGCGCACCGCGTACACGAGTTCGAGCGACTGCACGCCGTAGTCGTCCTCGGCCCGCGCTTCGAGCGCCACTTCCTCGAGCCGGGTCACGCCGCGATCGCCGGCCGGCCGGATCACACGCACGTCCGGTGGACGATCGTCCATGACCCGGATGAAGTACTCGGTCTCCTCGCCGTTGTCGATCGCATCGGTGTCGGTGAGCGCGATGCGGTAGGCGCCGTCTCGAGCGATGGTCAGCGCGACCTCGCCCTGCTTCTCGCCGGTCACCTGCAGCGGCATCGCCCGCGCGCCGTCGCCGTCGGTGGCCCGCAGCTGGGCGGCACGCAGCGGCTTGGACGACCGCACCCGGACCGTGACCTTCGACCCCGCCGGCGCGTAGATATCGCCCGTGTCGGCTTCCTGGCGCGGCTTCAACCCCGAGAACGACGGGTACTCGTAGGCGAGATCGATCCCGAGGATGCGCGGCCGATCGAGCGCCTCGACGCGGTAGGTGCCGGTGCGCAGCCCGCCGGCGCGCACCCGATACGTGAACGATCTGTCGACGGCCGGAATGCGCACCTGGTAGTTGCCCAGGGGAGTCCGCGACAGCGCACCGACAGCACGCGCGCCGTCGCCTTCGACGATCAGTTGCGGGATGGGCACGTCGAGACCGGCCGGCGCCCCGTCGATCGCCGCGGCGATGGTCAGCGTCGAGCCCTTCACCACGCGTCGATCGCCGGGCGTGACCCGCAGCGCCATCTGCGGCGGCGCCACCACGAACCGCGCCGTGCGCGCGGCGCGCACCGCCGTCGGCGTTGCCAGGCCGGCCGCCACGAGCACCGCCGCCACGGCGCCGCCGGCCCACAGCCAGGCGCGGCGACGATCGTCGGGGTCGATCACCCGGGCTTCGTCCAACCGCGACAGCGCCGTCGCCGCATCGTCTCGAACGACCGATGCGAACGGACTGCCGTCCACGGCGGGATCGAGCGCCGTCCGCAATGTCGCCTCCAGTTCGGGGCACTGCTCCTCGACCAGACGCGCCATGCGTTCGGCCGGCGGGTGCGCCCGGGCGCGACGCCGCAGCCACCACGCCGCCACCGCCACGGTCAGCGCGACGCCGACACCGGAGGTGACGAGCGGCCAGCGGCCCAGCGGCCGCAGCCAGTCCACGAGTGCCCAGGCGAGCAGCACACCGGCCACCACCGCGCCGGTGCGGGCGAGGACGCGCGCCCAGCGGACGCGCCACCAGGCGCGTGCGAGGACGTCGAGTGACTGCCGGAGCGGATCGGCTGCGGGACTCATCACACCACCACCTCCGTGCCGCGGCGGGGACGACGGGCGATCAGGCTCTCCACGACCAGCGTGAGCCCGAGCACCGCGATGCCGTACCGCCACAGCCCCTGATCCTGTTCGAGCCTGACGGCCCGTGTCTGCGCGATGCGCGCCTCGTCGGCCGGCGGCCGCGCCAGTGCCTGCTGGAACTCCTCCACCGTCAGCGTCGCCTGATCGGACTCGGAGACATCGACGTTGACGGCCGCCTGCTGGCCGCGCGGACCCACGGGCCACACGCCGGGTCGCTGATAGCGCGGATCTTCGACCGACGCGAGCGCGACGCGCGTCCCGGCGCCGTCGCCGAGGAGATGCCGCGTCAGCTCGCCGACCAGCGGCACGAACGCCGGCTGCACCGGCAGGTTGTTCCACTGCCGCCCGAGGTCGGTCGCGAGGACGAGCAGGTGACCGGCGCCGGCGCGCGCTTCGGCCATCGCCGCACGCCCGTCGGTGAAGCGGCTGATCGTCACCGCCGTGCCCGACACCGTCATGTCGCAGGCCTCCGACACCGTCGCCCGCGCCAGATCGACGCGAGCCTCGCCGAGCGCCGCGAGCATCGGATGCCGCGGGTCCTGCGCCACCAGTCCACCCGCGCCGCCGTCGCGACGCCGCGCCTCGCCGCCGGCCAGCGCGATGCCGAAGGGCCGCGTCACCACGTCGGCGACGCGAGGATCCAGTCCCGGGCCGCAGGCCACG
>CBIHOS010000093.1:0-17441 GCA_966211945.1 uncultured bacterium | reverse complement strand
ATGATTCATCTAGAGCAGATCCAGAAGGTGTACCGGACCGACCGCATCGAGACGGTCGCGCTCGCCGACATCAACCTCCACATCGAACAGGGCGAGTTCGTGTCGATCATGGGTCCGTCGGGCTGCGGCAAGAGCACGCTGCTGAACCTGATGGGGCTGCTCGACGAACCGAGCGACGGCAAGATCCGCCTCAACGACACGTGGGTGGAGTCCTACCGCGATCGCGATCTCGCGAAGATGCGCAATCGCGACATCGGCTTCATCTTCCAGACGTTCCACCTGATCCCGGATCTGAAGGTGGTGGACAACGTCGAACTGCCGCTGCTCTATCGCCAGGGCACCGGCAAGCAGCGGCGTGAGCTGGCGCTCGAGGCGCTGGACCGCGTCGGCCTCAGCTCGCGCGTCGACCACTTCCCCTCGCAGCTGTCGGGCGGACAGCAGCAGCGCGTGGCCATTGCCAGGGCGATCGTCGGCCGGCCGATCGTGCTGCTCGCCGACGAGCCGACCGGCAACCTCGACTCGGCGATGGGCGACGACGTGATGGGGATTCTCGAGACGCTCAATGCCGAGGGCACGACGATCGTGATGGTCACGCACGATCCGCAGAAGGCCGAGCAGACGCACCGGACCGTGCGCCTGTTCGACGGACGGCAGGTGCAGTGATGCTGAAGAACTACCTGAAGCTCGCCTGGAAGGTGCTGCAGCGCCGCAAGGTGTTCACGGCGATCAGCCTGTTCGGCACCAGCTTCACGCTGGTGGTGCTCACGGTGGCCGTGGCGCTCTTCGACCACACCTTCTCGCCGATGCCGCCCGAAGTGCACATGCAGCGCACGCTCGAGATGGACCGGGCGCGGATGCAGGGCGAGAACAACACGTGGCAGAGCTCGCCCGGGTACAAGCTGATTCACGACTACGCACGCAACCTGCCGGGCGTCGAGCTGATGACGGTGCAGACGGGCAGTTCGCTGGCGACCTCGTTCGTCGACGGCCGCAAGATCGAGTCGCAGCTGAAACACGCCGACGCCAATTTCTGGAAGCTGTATCAGTTCACGTTCGTCGAGGGCGGGCCCTTCGGAACCGGCGACGTCGAGTCGGCGCGCCTCGTCGTGGTCATCAACGAGACCAGCCGCGCCCGCTTCTTCGGCAACGACACGGCAGTCGGTCGCTATATCGACGCCGACGGGCAGCGGTTCCAGGTGATCGGCGTGGTCACCGACGTGCCGTCGATGCGGACGCCTTCGGCCGACCTGTACGCGCCCCTGACGACGCAGAAGTCCAAGGGCTGGCAGGAGGAGTACCTGGGCAACTTCGAGCCGACGTTCCTGCTGGCGCCGGGCGCCCGCGCCGAGGACGTGCGGGCCGAACTGGCCTCGCGCCTGGCCACCTGGAAGTCGCCGCAGCCGCAGTGGAAGACACTGTCGGCGACGCTGGAGTCGCGCTTCGAGCGCACCGGACGCAGCCTGTATCCGGGACAGACCGAGTACACCAGGACGTATGGCGGCTACCTCGCCGCCGCGCTCGCCGGCGCCGCGCTGCTGTTCATGGCGCTGCCGGCCATCAACCTCGTGAACCTGAACGTGAGCCGGATCATGGAGCGCGCCTCGGAGATCGGCGTGCGCAAGGCCTTCGGCGCGTCGAGCCGCACGCTGATCGTGCAGTTTGTCGTCGAGAACCTGGCGCTCACGATGATCGGCGGCCTCGTCGGATTCGTGCTGGCGGGGTTCGCGCTGCGCGCCATCAACGACAGCGGCGCCATCCCGTACGCCAACCTGGCGTTGAACCTGCGGATCTTCGTCTGGGGCCTCGGGCTCGCCGTCGTGTTCGGCCTGCTGTCCGGTGTCTACCCGGCGTGGCGCATGTCGCGCGTCCATCCGGTCATCGCCCTCAAGGGCGCGAGGTAACCATGGCGCTCCACCTGCTGAAACTGATCTGGAACCGCAAACGCGCCAACTTCCTGATCGTCACCGAGATCCTGCTGTCGTTCATCGTGCTCGCCGCGGTGACGACGGTGGCGGTGCACTACTACCGCAACTACCAGTCGCCGCTCGGGTTCTCGTACGAGCGCGTCTGGGACATCGTCGTCCGCGTGCCGCGCGGGCTGGACAGCACGCCCGAAGTGGAGCGGCAGCGCCTGCAGCAGATGGTGCGGCTGGTCGAGGCGGTCCGCCAGATGCCCGAGGTCGAGGCGGTGAGCCACAGCCAGCTGCCGACGTATCGCAACTGGGAGTGGAGCAGCGACATCCGGATCAAGGGCGGCAAGCGCATCGACTTCAACGGCAACCATGGCGGCGACGAACTTGCCGACGCCATGTCGATTGCGATGGTGGACGGCCGCTGGTTCTCGCGTGAGGACGGCGGCCAGAGCTGGGACGCGGTCGTGATCAACAAGGCGATGGCCGAGGACATCTTCGGGCAGGCCCGGGCCGTCGGGCAGGTGATCCCGGTCGAGCCCGACACGCGCCAGAGTGCGGCGCGGGGTGAGCCCGATCGCCCCCGCCGCGTCGTCGGGGTGATGGAGGACTTCAGGCAGTTCGGCGAGTATGCGACACCAGGCAATTACCTGTTCGAACGGAACGACATCGTGACGGCGGCGGCCGAGCCGGCACCGAAACCGGCAGCGGCAGCGCAGGGCGCAGGGGACACGGCGGCGGCGCCGGCGACGGCCGCGGCGGCCGGCGGAACGTCGAACCGGCCCGATACCGCGCAGGAGCCGAACCGGGTCCGCGCCGAACTGCCCGGCGTGATCATCCTGCGCGCGCAGCCCGGGGTGACGGCCGCCTTCGAGGAGCGGCTCGTGAAGACGCTCCAGGGCCTCGCGCCGGACTGGAGCTTCGCGATGCAGCCGATCGAGGACGTGCGGGCCGGATATCTGCGCAGCAACTACCTGACGCCGCTGGCGATCATGGGCCTGGTCGCGGGCTTTCTCCTCGTGATGGTCACGCTCGGCCTGAGCGGCGTGCTGTGGCAGAACGTCACCCAGCGCATCCGCGAGCTCGGGCTGCGCCGGGCCAAGGGCGCCGATCGCGCCAGGATCCGGCGGCAGATCTTCCTCGAGCTCGCGCTGATGACGGCCATCGCGATCGCCGGCGGCGCACTGCTGCTCGCCCAGGTGCCGGTGCTCGGCTGGCTCGGCCCGGTGCCGACGTCCGTCTACGCGCTGAGCCTGCTGCTGGCTGCCGCCGGATTGTTCGTCCTGACGTCGTTCTGCGGCTGGTATCCGAGCCTGCTGGCCACGCGCATTCCGCCGGCCGAGGCGCTACGCTACGAGTGACCATGGGATCTCCCGTCCGCACGGACACCGCGCCGATCCTGATCGCCGACGACGACGAGGCCGTGCGTGCGTCGCTGGCGCTGCTGCTGAAGCAGGCCGGCTACCGCACGCACGCGGTCGGCACCGCCGATGCGGCGATCGAGTGGCTGGCCCAGCACCCCTGCGCCCTGGTGCTGCAGGACATGAACTTCTCGCGTCGTACATCCGGCGACGAAGGCCTCGAGCTGCTGCGCCGGATCCGTGCGGCGCATCCGCTGCTGCCGGTCATCCTGATCACCGCCTGGGGATCGATCTCGCTCGCGGTGGCCGGCATGCGGTCGGGCGCCGCCGACTTCGTGACCAAGCCATGGACCAACCAGGCCCTGCTGCAGACGGTGCAGACGGCGCTGCGGCTGGCAGGATCGACCGGCAGCCACGACCTCGCGCCGATCAGCCGCGAGGACCTGGACGCAAGCTACGACTTCGACGCGATCGTCACCGCCGATCCGCGGATGCTGAAGCTGCTGCAGCTGGTCGGACGGGTCGCGGCCACCGATGCCTCCGTGCTGATCACCGGCGAGAGCGGCACCGGCAAGGAACTGATTGCCGACGCGCTGCACCGCAACAGCCACCGGCGGCGCAAGCCGTTCGTGAAGGTGAACCTCGGCGGCATTTCGGCGCCGCTCTTCGAGAGCGAGATGTTCGGGCACGTGCGCGGCGCCTTCACCGATGCGCGACACGATCGCCAGGGACGGTTCGAGCTCGCCGACGGCGGCACCATCTTCCTCGACGAGATCGGCGATCTCGACGCGTCGTCGCAGGTCAAGCTGCTGCGCGTGCTGCAGGACCGCACCTTCGAGGTGCTCGGCTCGAGCCAGCAGCGCTCGGTCGACGTGCGGGTCGTGTCGGCGACCAACCGATCGCTCGCAGAGATGGTGCGGCAGGGCGAGTTCCGCGAGGACCTGCTCTACCGCATCAACCTGATCACCGTGCACCTGCCGGCCCTGCGCGAGCGCGCCGGCGACATCCCGCTGCTGGCCCAGCGCTTCGTCCAGGCGATCGCCCAGCACCAGGGCCGCGAGACGCTCACGCTCAGCCCGGCTGCCGCCAAGTGGCTGCAGACGCTGCCCTGGCCCGGCAACATCCGCCAGCTGAAACAGTGGATCGAGCGCGCCGCGCTCGTCACCGCCGGCCAGGTGCTCGACGTGGGCGACTTCCGGGCGACCTCCGAGATGGAAGGCGCGCCGCCGCCAGCCGGCCACGACCCGCTGCCGCCGGTCGGCAGCATGACGATGGAGGAGATCGAGCGGGCGATGATCCTGAAGTCCCTGCGCCACCACGGCGGCAACGTCAGCCGGGTCGCGGATTCGCTGGGCGTCAGCCGCGCCGCGCTGTATCGTCGCCTGGAGAAATACGGCATCTCCGTCTGACCGACACGCCCACGTGACGCTTCGGCGCCTCTTCTACGCCTACCTCTTCGTGCTGCACGCCGTGGCGTGCTGGCTGGCCTGGCGACTCTCCCGCGATGTCGTGTGGGGGCTGATCGCCATCGAGGCGGGACTGATCGTCTCGGCCCTGATCGGCGCGTGGCTGATCGATCGGCTGCTCCGCGCGCACGCGCTGGTCCGCGAGAGCGCCCAACTGCTCGAGGAGAGCGATTACACGACGCGCTTCCGGCCGACCGGCCAGGCCGAGATCGACAGGCTGATCGAGATCTACAACCGCATGGCCGACGCCCTGCGGGCCGAACGCGTGCGCGTCCGCGAGCAGCATCACTTCCTCCAGAGCCTCCTCGACGTCTCGCCGTCGGGCGCGGTGATCCTCGATCACGATGCGCGCGTCGATTTCGTGAACCCGGCGGCGGCCCGGCTCCTCGGAGCCGAGGTCAGCGCCGGCGTGCCGGCGGCGCGCGCCGGCACCGTGCTGCACGACGTGATGACGTCCCTCGACCGCAGTGCCACCGCGCTGGTCGTGCTGCCGGGCGGGCGGCGGGCCAAGGCCAGCCGCGGCACCTTCATGGACCGCGGCTTCAGCCGCACCTTCCTGCTGATCGAGGAACTGACCGAGGAACTGCGGCAGGCCGAGAAGGCCGCGTACGAGAAGTTGATCCGGATGCTGTCGCACGAGGTCAACAACTCTGTCGCCGCGTCCAATTCGCTCCTCACGTCCTGCCTGGCCTTCGCCGGACAGCTTCCCGACGACAGCCGGATCGACTTCGAAGGCGCCCTGCGCGTCGTGATGACGCGCACCGAGCAGCTCGGCGCGTTCATGAAGGCGTTTGCCGACGTCGTGCGGCTGCCCGAGCCGCGGCCGTCGCCCTGCGACCTGCACGACCTGCTCCGGCATCTCGGCCGGCTGATGGCGGCGGAGGCCGAGCGTCGTCGCGTGACGCTCACGCTGGAGCTCGGGCCGGTGCCCGCCGTGCCGCTCGACCGCACGTTGATGGAGCAGGCGCTCGTCAACGTCGTGAAGAACGCCATCGAGGCCGTCGGCCACGACGGGCGGGTCGTCCTGCGCACGGGCGTCGCCAACCTCCGGCCGTTCCTCGAAGTGGAAGACAGCGGGCCCGGCCTGGCGCCCGAGGTCCGGGCTCACCTGTTCACGCCGTTCTACAGCACCAAGGAGTCGGGCCAGGGTATAGGCTTGACGCTCGTGCAGGAGATCCTGACGCGGCACGGCTTCGCGTTCACGCTCGACGGGCCGGAGGGCGGCCCGACGCGCTTCACGATCTGGTTCCCGTGACGGCAGACTCCTTTCGCGATCTCGTACTCTCGTTGCGCGAGGTGGTCGAGGGCGCGCACATGGGCCACGCCGACTTCCGGGCCGGCGGGCGCGTCTTCGCCGGCCTCACCAGCGACGAGCGGCAGGCGACGCTCCGACTGCCGCCGGTCGAGCAGCAAGCGCTGCTGGACAGCGCGCCGACCGTGTTCACACCGGCTGCCGGCGCCTGGGGACGACAAGGCTGGACGCTGATGGACCTGCAGACCGTGGACACGGCGACGGCCCGCGCCGCCGTCGTGCTGGCCTGGGAGCACACCATGGCCAGTCCGGCGCGCACCCGCCGTGCCCGACGCTGAGGCATTGCTCCCCTCACATGATTAGTGGAACATTGTCGGCGCCCCGTCCGTCGAACGGGGCGACGCCATGGGACACACTTCCCTTTCCCTGATTCAGGGCACGGTCGACCTGCTGGTGCTGCGCGCGCTGCAGGACGGTCCGGCCCACGGCTATGCGGTGTCGCGCTGGATTCGCGAACGCACCGACGCAGTCATCTCCATGGAAGATGCCGCGCTCTACCAGGCGCTGCACCGCCTCGAGTCTCGCGGCTGGATCGCTGCCGAATGGGGGCTCTCCGTGAACAACCGGCGCGCCAAGTTCTACGGCCTCACCACTTCCGGCCGGCGCCAGCTGCGCGACGAGGTCTCGACCTGGCAGCGCTACGCGGCGGCCATGTCGCGCGTCATCGAACCGGCCTGATCCCGCCATGCGTCCCTGGAATAGCAAGCGCCTGTTCCGGTTCGCGTCGCGGACCGCCGACGACATCCGCACCGACATCGACGACGAGGTGGCCTTCCACCTGGCGATGCGCATCGACGACCTCCGCCGCGACGGACTCGGCGAGGCAGAGGCGCGCGCGCAGGCGACCCGGGAGTTCGGCGATCGCGCCACGTACGATCGGACGTGCCAGCCCATCGATCGCGTGACCGAACGCCGCAGCCGCTGGCACCGGCTGCTCGGCGAGCTGTGGCAGGACACGCGCGTCGGCATCCGCCTGCTCCTCAGGAGCCCCGGCTTTGCCGCCGCGGCGATCTGCACGCTGGCGCTGGGCATCGGCGCCAACGCGGCGATCTACAGCCTGCTCGACGCGGTCCTGCTCCGGCCGGTGCCGCTGCCGGAACCAGAACGGCTCGCGCTGATCTGGGAGACGCGCCCCGACGGCGGCACCAACAGCGCGTCGGGCGGCGCCTTCACGGACTGGCGCACACACCAGACGCAGTTCGACGCGATCGTGCTGATGAACCCCGTCGCCCAGAACCTGCGCGGCGACGGCGTCACCGAACGGCTCACCGGCATGGAGGTGTCGCACGAGTTCCTGCGCGTCCTCGGCGTGCCGCCGGTGATCGGCCGCGGCTTCCTCCCGGACGAGGATCGCCCCGGCGGGCCCACCGACGTCGTGATGATCACCGAGGAGTTCTGGCGCACGCGCTTCGGCGGCGACGAGCGCATCCTCGGCCAGCGCCTGGTGCTGGACGACGTGCCGCGGACGGTGATCGGGGTGCTGCCGCGCAAGGCCTGGATCTTCCCCACCGACACGTTCTTCGTGCCGGCCGTGCTGATGCCCGACTCATCGCGGTCGCGGCGCGATTCGCACTGGGCCGCGGTGTTCGGCCGGCTCGCGCCGGGCAGCACGTTCGCGTCGGCCGACGCCGAGCTCAAGGCGATCAAGAAGCGGCTCGCCAGCGACTATCCCGCCCACAAGCAGGACTGGAGCGTCCTCGCTCAACCCGTGGACGTTGCGCTCGGAATGATGACGCGAACACCGATGCTGCTGCTCCTCGGAGCCGTGTCGCTGCTGCTGCTCATCGCCTGCGCCAACGTCGCCAACCTCGTACTGGCGCGCGGCCGGCATCGCGAGCAGGAGCTCGCCACGCGCGCTGCGCTCGGCGCGGGCAGCGGACGGCTCGCGCGGCAGTTGCTCACCGAGAGTGTGACGCTCGCGCTGCTGGGCGGCGTCGCCGGCCTGCTGGTGGCCGCCGCCGGCGTGCGGGTCCTCCGCCAGGTCGCTGCCGACGCGCTGCCGATCGCCCTGACGCCTCAGCTGAACACGCGCGTCCTGCTCGCCGCAATGGCGGTCACCGTCCTCACGGGACTCCTTTTCGGCGTGGTGCCCGCCATCCGCGCCCGGCGGCCCGATCTGAACCTCGCGATCAACAACGGTGGACGACGCAGCACCTCGGCCGGCCACCACCGCACACAGTCGATCCTCGTCGTCGCGCAGGTGGCACTGACGATGATGCTGGTCGCCGCGGCGGGATTGCTGATGCGCAGCCTGACGAACACGTCCCGCGTCGATCCCGGCTTCGACGCCGAACGCGTCCTCGCCTTCGACGTCTCGCTGCCGCGCACGTCCTATGAGTCACGCGAGAAGCGCGTGGCGTTCGTCGCGACGCTGCTCGAGCGGCTGCGCGCCCTGCCCGGCGTGGAGCGCGCCGGGTCGGGCCTGGCCATCCCGTTCAGTGGCGGTGGCAACGGCGAGTACTTCGCACGGCCGGGGGCCGCCGACACGCAGACGCTCGGGCGCTTGGACTTCGTGTCGCCCGGTTATCTCGAGGCGCTCGGCGCGCGGGTGCGGGCCGGCCGCCTGGTCGCGAGCGGCGACATCGTCGGCGATGGTGCACGGGTCGCGGTGATCAGCGAGACCACGGCGCGGCGCTTCTTCCCGAAGGGCGACGGGGTCGGTCAGACGCTCCGCATCCAGGGCGGCGAGTGGCGCGTCATCGGCGTCGTCGCCGACATCGTCGACCGCCGGCTGGACGGCGAGCGCAAGCCGTTTGCCTGGGTGCCGTTCCTGTTCGACGCGAGCCGCCTGTCTTTCGCCGTGCGGACGCCGGGGCTGCCGCTCGCACAGGTCGGCGCGGTGCGGCGGGAACTCGCGGCGATCGACGGCGGCGTGGCGCTGGCCAACCCACGGTCGCTCGATCACACGCGGGCCGGATCGCTCACACAGCGCAAGGTGGTGCTCGGCCTTGTCGGCGCCTTCGCGGCGGCGGCGCTCGTGCTGGCCTGCGTCGGCATCTACGGCGTGATGGCGTATGCCGTGGCGACGCGGCGGCGCGAGATCGGCATCCGGCTGGCGCTCGGCGCGGTGCGTGCGGCGATCGTCCGGCAGGTCCTCGTGGGAGGCGTCCGCCAACTGGCCGCCGGCCTGGCGCTTGGCCTGGTCGGCGCCATCGTCGCGGCGCGGCTGCTCGCGAGCGAACTGTACGGCGTTGGCGCCTCCGATCCGGCCGTGCTCGTCGCGACGGCGCTGACGATCGCGGCTGCGGCGCTGCTGGCGTGCTGGATCCCGGCGTGGCGCGCGGCGCGACGCGATCCACTGGAGTCGCTGCGCGCAGAGTAATCGGCAGGGGCCGATGCCGGGCATTGCGGCGGCACCCGGCCGCCGGTCTATGCTGGGGCCGCCATGCTGCATCCGCAACGCTACTTCGACCCCGATCCTGCGACCCGGGCCATCGCGAGCGAGCTCTACGCGCGCGTCGAGGCGCTGCCGCTGGTGTGTCCGCACGGCCACGTCGAGCCGAAGCTGCTCGCCGCCAACGAGCCGTTTCCCGATCCCGCGACGCTGCTGGTCATCCCCGACCACTACGTGACGCGGATGCTCTATTCGCAGGGCGTCGCGCTGGAGCGGCTCGGCATCCCATCGCGCGACGGCACCGCCGTGGAGACGGACCCGCGCCGCATCTGGCAGTTGTTCGCCGACCACTTCTTCCTGTTCCGCGGCACGCCGAGCGGCGCCTGGCTGCGCCACGAGTTCGAGGGTGTCTTCGGCATCACCGAAACGCTGGGCAGCGGCAACGCCATGGCGGTCTACGACCACATCGAGCAGTGCCTGTCGCGTCCGGAGTTCCGCCCGCGCGCCCTCTACGAGCGGTTCAACATCGAGGTGCTGTGCACGACCGACGCGGCCGGCGATTCGCTCGAGCACCACGCCGCCATGCGGGCCGAGGGCTGGGGCGCGGTGCGGCCGACGTTCCGCCCCGACATGGCGGTGACGCTGTCGCACCCGTCCTGGCGCGCCGAGATCGATCGACTCGCGGCCACGACCGGTGAATCGATGGGCACGTATGCGTCGTTCGTCCGTGCCATCGAGTCGCGCCGCGCGTTCTTCAAGTCGATGGGCGCCACGGCGACCGATCACGCGGTGGTCGTGCCGTACACCGAGCGCCTGTCGGATCACGAGGCCGAGGCCTTGTACGCGCGGGCGCTCGCCGGTGACGCGAGCCAGGCGGACTCGGACCGCTTCGGCGCGCACATGCTGATGGAGCTGGCCCGCATGAGCGTCGAGGACGGGCTGGTCATGCAGCTGCACCCGGGCAGCTTCCGCAACCACAACGCGCAAGTGTTCGAGCGCTTCGGGGCGGACCGTGGCTGCGACATCCCGCTGGCGACCGAGTACACGCGCAACCTGCACGCGCTGCTCAACGCGTACGGCAACGCGCCGGGCTTCACGCTGGTGCTCTTCACGCTGGACGAAACGTCGTACAGCCGCGAGCTGGCGCCGCTGGCCGGCCACTACCCGGCCGTCGTCCTGGGTCCGCCCTGGTGGTTCCACGACAGCGTCGAAGGGATGCTGCGGTTCCGCCACGCCGCCACCGAGACCGCCGGTTTCTACAACACGGCCGGCTTCAACGACGACACCCGCGCGTTCCCGTCGATTCCCGCGCGTCACGACGTGGCGCGCCGGGTCGACGCCACCTTCCTCGCAGGCCAGGTCGCCCGGCACGTGCTCGACGAGGCCGAGGCGCACGACGTGATCGTCGAACTGAGCCAGCGGCTCGTGAAGAAGGTCTACCGGCTGGCGTAGTGACGGCGAAACCGGCAGTTGTGGCGAGGCACCTCGACCGGCGGCCCCACTGTGCTATCACTGTGGGATGGCGAACGCGCGCAAGGATGCCGGTCTGGCCGCGGTGCTGAGCCTGGTCGTGCCGGGCATCGGTCAGATCTACAACGGAGACTTCCTCCGAGGCATCTTCTGGCTGATCGTCACGCCGGGCTTCTGGATCGGCACGGGTGGCCTCTTCGGGTGGGTGTGTCACCTCATCGCCGCCTGGACCGCGCACCGCCGCGCCAACTGGCACAACGGGCGGCTGCCGGTCGCCCGCGCCGCCTGACCCTCAGCGTACACGCCGTGATCCGCTTCGTTCTTGCCGTTCTCGTCCTCGCCGCGGCGGTCGCCTGCACCCGTGGCACGGACCGCGCCCCGATGCCCGACGCCCCGCCAGTCGACGACATCCATTCCTTCGCCCGCCCGGCCGAGGCCAGGGTCACCCACGTCGCCATCGACCTGCAGGCGGATTTCACCGCGCACGTGCTGCGCGGTGCCGCGACGTTGACGCTCGCGCGCCGGGCCGAGGCCAGGGAGATCGTGCTGGACACGCGCGGCCTCGCGATCGCGCGCGTGCTCGATGCGCGCCGGCAGCCGCTCACGTTCCGGCTCGATCCCGAAGTGCCCATCCTGGGGCAGCCGCTCGTCGTCACGCTGCCCGAGAGCGGCGACGAGATCACGGTGGAGTACGAGACGCGGCCGGATGCCGCCGCGCTGCAGTGGCTGACGCCGGCCCAGACCGCCGGCAAGACGCACCCGTACCTCTACTCACAGGGTCAGGCGATCCTCACGCGCACCTGGCTGCCGACGCAGGACAGTCCGGGCATCCGCCAGACCTACTCGGCCCGCCTCTCGGTGCCGCGGCCGCTCACGGCCGTGATGTCGGCAGAAATGCTGACGCCCGAAGGCCGCGACGTCGGCAGCGGGATGCGCACCTTCGAGTTCCGGATGGACCAGCCGATACCGCCGTATCTCATCGCGCTGGCGGTCGGCGACATCGCGTTCCGCTCCCTCGGGCCCCGCACCGGCGTCTACACCGAGCCGGCGACGCTGAACCGCGCCGCCAGCGAGCTCGTCGATCTCGAGCGGATGATCACCGCGGCCGAGGCGCTGGGCGGCCCCTACCGGTGGGGCCGTTACGACGTGCTCGTGCTGCCGCCGTCGTTCCCGTTCGGCGGCATGGAGAACCCGCGCCTGACCTTCGTCACGCCGACGATCCTGGCCGGCGACCGCAGCCTGGTGTCGCTGCTCGCGCACGAACTCGCGCATTCGTGGTCGGGCAACCTGGTGACAAACGCCACGTGGTCGGACTTCTGGTTGAACGAGGGCTTCACGACGTACTTCGAGAACCGGATCATGGAGTCGCTGTACGGCCGCGATCGGGCCGCGATGCTCGCCGTGCTCGGCCGCAACGAGCTGACCCGCGAGATGGCGACGCTGCCGGCCGCCGACACGAGGCTCGTCATCGACCTCGAGGGCCGCAACCCGGACGACGGGATGACGCCGGTGGCCTACGAGAAGGGCGCGGCACTGCTCTTCACGATCGAGCAGATGGTCGGCCGGGACCGGTTCGACCCGTGGCTGCGCGGCTACTTCAACCGGCACGCGTTCACGTCGATCTCGGCGCCGCAGTTCGTCGCCGATCTGCAGCAGGAGCTGCTGCGCGGCGACCAGGCGCTGTTCGAGCGGATCGACATCCCCGCCTGGCTGAACCAGCCAGGCCTGCCCGCCACGGCGGCGCCGCCCGCCTCGGCCGCCTTCACGCAGGTCGAGGGCGAAGCGACGCGCTTCGCCGACGGCGCCGACGCGTCGAGCCTGCAGGTATCGGGATGGACGCCGCAGCAGTGGCAGCACCTGCTCGAAACACTGCGCACCAGCCGGCTCACACCCGCGCAGATGCGCGACCTCGACGAGACGTATCGGCTGAGCGACTCGGGCAACAGCGAGATCCTGTTCGCCTGGCTGCGTGTGGCGGTCGCCCGCCAGTACGACCCGGCCGTGCCGGCGATCGAGCGCCTGCTGACGACGCAGGGACGCCGCAAGTTCCTCCGGCCGCTGTACGAGGACCTGATGCAGACGCCGTGGGGGCAGCCGATCGCCAGGCGGACGTTCGCGCGCGCCCGCGCCTCGTATCACACGGTGTCCGCCCAATCGATCGACGCCATCGTCAAGTGAAGATCGCGACCTGGAACGTCAACGGCATCCGTGCGCGCGGCGGCCAACTCGAACAGTGGCTGGACGCCGAGCGTCCCGACGTGATGTGCCTGCAGGAGATCAAGGCCGGACGCGACCAGGTGCCGATGACACTGGCTGCCCGCGACGACTACTGGACGTGCTGGCACGGGTCCGGCGGCTACTCGGGCGTCGCTCTGCTCGTTCACCGCGATCTCGCCGGCACGACCTGCGAGGCAACTCACCCTGCCTTCGACTTCGAGTACCGCGTGGCGTCGGTGGCGCTCGGCGATCTCGAGATCCTGAGCGTCTACGTACCGAACGGCGGCAAGGACTTCGCCGCGAAGATGCAGTTCCTGGGTGAGCTGGGCAACTACGTCGCGCAGGTCCACCTCGCGGGAAAGCGCCTGCTGATCTGCGGCGACCTGAACGTCGCGCTGACCGACCGCGACCTGCACGAGAAGGAACGCAAGGCGCTTGGCATCGGCCAGCGGCCCGACGAGCGCGCACTGCTGCAGCGGATCATCGACCTCGGGCTCACCGACACGCACCGCAGCCTCCACCCCGACGATGACGGGCTGTTCACGTGGTGGGCGCCGTGGCGCAATCTGCGGCAACGTAACGTCGGGTGGCGGATCGACTATGTGCTGGCGACTGCCGCGCTCGGCGCCACCGCCACCCGCGCCGAGTGCCAGCGCGAGTTCGGCACCAGCGATCACGCCCCGCTCGTCGTCGAGTTCGCGTAGCGCGAGTGGTAGACGTGTGCAACGCATTTTCGATGAATCCATCCGAAGACGTTGGCGAGCGGCCAAGCATTCTGACGTTCACGGCGACTTGGAAGCGCCTCTGGGCGCTTGCACTCCTGAGCCGCCTGATGGTCTTGGCAGTTGGCTTGGCGGCCATCCTGGGCATAGGGCCCAGTCCGGACAATCGCCCACCGACGGTTTCAGCCAACGTGGTGGTAGACCTCACGAGCCGCTGGGACGTGGGTTGGTACATCGGGGTCGCAAGCCGCGGCTACGACCGAGACCGCATTGCACAGCGGAATGATCGAACAGCCTTCTTCCCGGCTTGGCCGCTGACCCTCAGGGCTGTCGCGCAGACCGTCCCACGAAACAGTGCGGCATGGGCATGGATTGGAGCCGCGGCGTCCATCATTCTGTTCTCGATGGCATTAGCGCAGACCCATCGCGTCGCGCAGATCTACCTGCCACTCGAGCGGGCTGATGACGCAGCACTACTACTTGCCGTGTACCCCTTCTCCATCTATTTCAGCGTGGCGTACTCGGAGTCGCTCTATTTGCTGGCGGTCAGCAGTGCCTGGCTGGCGGCGGCGAGCAACCGACCCGGTGCGGCATTGGCATGGGGCGGGCTCGTAGGACTGACGCGCCCGAACGGAGTGACGCTGGTCCTGCCGCTGCTGCTCGCCCGAGGCCTCCCCAAGCGGGCGCACCTGGCTTCAGCGCTCCTGGCCTCGATCGGTCCTCTGTGCGGCGTGCTCGCATTCTCGATCTTCCTGGCATTCTGGGTTGGCGTCCCCTGGCAATGGCTGGCGGCGCAGGACTCGTGGGGCCGCGCGCACGTAGGCCTGCTGGGCCTGGCTTCTGCGGAATGGAGTTTCCTTCGGCACAACGGCGTCTATGGGCTCCTGACTGGGCGTCCCTATGACGTGCTCAACATGCTGGGACTCATTCCGCTCCTATTGACGCCCTGGATCTACCGGCACATGGGGATCGGCGCGGCCCTGGTGGGTCCCTGCGCACTCCTTCCTGCCCTGGCGGTCGGCGGTTGGCCCTCGTTCGGCCGCTATTCGTCCGTCGCGTTCCCGGCCTTCATCGCAGTTGCAGCAATGATCGACCGCCGGCACACGCCGGTCATCGCAGCCTGCGGCGCGATGCTCGCGGGCTTGGCAGCGGCGCTCTTCTTCACATTCAGGCCCTTGTACTGAGCGTTCGCGCCAGATACCTCGTCGAAGAATGGAACGGCCCCGGTCGACGTGCAGACGGTCCTGCCTATCGAGATGGCGAGCCGAGCTGGCCCAGCGGCTTCAGATCGGCGTCGCGCAGGCCGACGAGGACCGAAGTGCCGTCCGGCGCCACGCGCAGTTCTCCGAAACGCGCCGGCGCGTACTCGCCTGCCGTCCCCTCCTGGAAGTAGAACGCGTCGGTGCCAACCCGTACCTGCGACCGGCGGCGTCTATACGTGAGCCGATGCTCACCAGTGGCCAGCGGCTGCCCGTCGTCTCGGCGCACGAACCGCGCAACGCCGCGCCCGTCGGCCCGTACGACCAGCGCGCCGTCGCGGGGCCAGTCGGCGTGCGCGTCGACGACGCGCGACAACGCGTAGTCCAGTCGCATGTAGTCGCCCTGCACGAGCGAGCGCGGGTCGACCGGAACGAGTTCCAGCAGGACGACCTCGCCCGAGGCCAGCAGTCGCTCCTTGCGCAACACCTCGACACCCACGAGCGCCAGCGCGATGACCAGTCCCGCCACGATGCACACCCGCGCCCTCATGCCGCCACCTTCTTCGCCTGGATGTGGAAGAACGCCGCCGCCGCGAGACAGACGGCGCCGCTCGCGACGAGAATCCCCGACTTCTGCAGCAGCGTCAGCGCCAGGCTGTAGTAGTAGAGCCCGAGGAATCCCACGAGAAACGCCGCCGCCAGACCGAAAAGGCCGGTCCGCCGCCGGTCGAACGCCAGCACCATCAGCAGCAGCGCACCGGAGATGGCCGGCGTCGACAGCGTCAGCAGGCCGATGACGACGATGGCGGCGATGGCGCCGGCAGGCGCCGGTTCGGTCGGCGCGGTGTCGTGTTCGCGCGCCACCTGCAGCGCCAGCCACGCCTGCATCGCGACGAACAGCACGGCGAGCGGCCACGGCGTCGGCATCAACAGCCGGAGGAACGGCTCCGAATGGCCGCCCGGGCCGGTGACCGCGTCGACGATGGTCTGCGTGGTGAGCAGGCCGCAGACACCAACGGCGCTGGCCCACGCGATCGGATCGACGAGCCGGTGGATCGGCCGCAGTGCCGGCACGCGCCACGCGATCAACGGGACACAGGCGGTCACGGCGGTCGCGATGCCAAGGGCATAGGGGACCCGCCACTCGAATGCCAGCCACAGACCCGCGCCAATCACCGTGAGCGCGGCCGCGAACCGGTACACCGCATCGTCGAACACGATGATCAACGCGGCGCAGGTCGCGGCCAGCACGCCCAGGACGAGCGTGGTGGACTCGGCGATGGCGCCGAGGCCGCCAACCAGCAGCAGCTGCCCGCAGATCACGAGGACGAGCGCGGTCTGCCGTCCCAGTTCGTGGCGTGATCCGGCTCTGAGCAGGACGCCGGCCGGCATCATTCCCAGGCCGAGGAGGACGGCCGCGACGTCGACCCGATCGCCCAGCGCCAACGCCACGAGACCGAGCACGGCGCCGAGCAGGAACAACGCCGCGAACCACGCCGCGCCGCCGATGAGCACGCGCAGATACCAGGGCGTGTCCTCGCGCGCCGCCTGCGCCAGCGCGGCCCGCGCGCGCTCGTGCGCATCGGCCGGCAGCCAGCCCGCGGCGATGCCGGCGTCCACGACGGCGTGGACGGACAGGTGGCGCATCATGCGGCGTCTCCCTGCGCCTGCTTGCGAAGCCACGACACGGCCAGCGTCACTTCGAGCACCATCACGCCGGTCATCAGCATGAACCCCAGCACGCCCAGATCGAGCGTGACCAGGACCAGCCGCCCGGCGACGGTCGTGATCACCGCCATCACGCAGCCCGCGGCAACCGTGAGCATGAATGCGTCGGGCCGGACCAGGCGGTAGTAGAGGCCGGTCAGCACGATCAGGAAAGTCATCGCGACGACCGAGACGGAGCCGAGCCGGCTGTTCCACGCCGGATAGGCGAGCATCGTGACGCTCGGCCCGACGAACATCAGCAGCGTTGCCGCCACCAGGATGCGCGGTGCCCAGGTGTCGGCGATCCAGGGACGCGCCCGGAACCGCTGCGCCTCGAACGCCATCACGGCAACGACGTGCACGCCGGCCACGCCGAGCGCCACGGCGACGTCCCAATGCGGCAGTTCGAGGACCTGCCCGACGTAGAGGCCGTAAGCGACGTCGATCAGCACGATGCACAGCAGCCAGAGCGGCGTGAACGCCGCAACGATGGTCCACGGCAGGATCAGCAGCGCCCACACGCCGAACAGCCCCCAGGGATCGGCGCCGGTCTGGTACGACTGCCCGAACACCGCGAGCAGCGCGCCGATCAGCACCGACGCGGCGCTGAGCAGCACGCGCGACACGAGGTGGCCAGGCCGATGCAGCGCGCCGAGCGCGCACAGCGTGACGCCGCCGGCAATCACGCCCATCTTCGCGAGTCGCCCGAGCGCCGCCCAGTTGAAGGCGAAGAACGACACCAC
>CBIHOS010000092.1:0-17464 GCA_966211945.1 uncultured bacterium | reverse complement strand
TGGCGTCCCCAACGGGATTCGAACCCGTGTTTCAGCCTTGAAAGGGCCGCGTCCTAGGCCTCTGGACGATGGGGACGTGCGGGCAGGACCGCCGAGCCCAGCCGGGCTCGAACGACCCAGAAGCATACCACGCTCACACCCGGGTTCGTCACTCCCCCGGCTCCGTGTCGTCGACCGCGGGCACGATGCGCGTCCCCTGGAGAAGGGCCGCCCCCTCGCGTAGCGTCGGCGCCGCGTGCTCGATGAAGACCGCGAACCGCTCCAGCAGTTTGCGCCGGCGCGGCGCGTCGGCTTCCGCCGCCTGGAGGTGTTCGTTGAAATCGGTGAGCACCGTCGCCATCGTCTCCAGCAACTGCGCCAGGCGCTCGGAACGCTCGGCGCCTTCATCCGGTCGGTCGACGCTCATGACCCGGCCCCCTCCATGATCCACGCGCGCGGCGTCACGAAGCGGACCGCGCCCGCGCCCATCACGTAATGACATGCCGACGCGTCGATCACCTCGCCGTCGGTGTTCACCTTGATCGGCCTGGCGAACGTCAACCTGACCTCGCGTGCCCGGAAGTACGTGACATCCTCGTCGCCGACATGATCGCCGCTCGACAGACGCGGCAGCAGCGTCAGGAAATCCAGCGTCGAACCGGCCCTGACCAGGCACACCTCCATCTCGCCATCGTCGGGACGCGCGGTCGGCGCGAGCTGGTGGCCACCGCCGATGTACGCGCCGTTGCAGACGGCGAACAGCTGCAGGTCCATCTCGATCGCGCGCCCTCCGGCCTCGATGCGCGCTGCGACCGGCTCGTACTCCAGGAACGCCCGTGCCCCTCCGATCACATAGGCCAACCTCCCCACCGTTTGCTTGAGGTCACTGGTGACGAGCGCGGAGGTCGCCGCTGTGAACCCGCCCGCCGACGCGTTCAGGAAGAGCCGGTCGCCGAGTGCGACGACATCGAGACGCCGCTCGTGCCCGTCGAGAAGGGCGGCCAATGCCGCGTCTGGCGAGTCGACCTGCAGGACGCGCGCGAAGTCGTTGCCGGTGCCGGCCGGGAGGATGGCGAGCGCGCAGCGTGTGAGCCCGCCGCGACCGGCGACGCCGTTGAGGACTTCGTTCAGCGTGCCATCCCCACCGGCGGCGACGACGAGATCGGCACCTGCCTCGACCGCGTCCCCGGCCAGGCGTTCGGCGTGACGCGGAGCCTCCGTCACGTGGACGACAACCTCGTGACCGCGCGCCGACAGCTGGTGTGCCGCCTCCTCGGCATGCAAGCCGTCTTCCGCGGTGCCGGCGGCCGGATTGGCGATGATGGCAACGCGCATGGCCTCAGACGTCGGCCGGCGGCACGCCAGGCGTCGCCCCAGGCGTCTTCCGCGACGGGAGCCACCCGCGAAGGCGTTGCCAGCTGCGCCGTGGCGACGGCACCCCACCCTTCATCTGCGCGATCAGTTGCTGGGCCATCTCCCGACCCCGACCGAGTCCTTCGTTCGTGTAGGTCGCGAGCGCTTCCGGCGTCACCTCGACGCCGCTCATCGCCCACCCGGTCAAGGCGCGGCCGATCGCGTAAGTACCCGCGTACGCCACCACCACCTTCGGCACGAGGCCCGCCACTGGGATGAGCCCCACGAGCTGCCGCG
Source organism: uncultured bacterium (assembly GCA_966211945.1). Classification (GTDB taxonomy): domain Bacteria; phylum Acidobacteriota; class Vicinamibacteria; order Vicinamibacterales; family Vicinamibacteraceae; genus Luteitalea. The sequence continues at coordinate 15,835 of CBIHOS010000092.1, read as the reverse complement.
CCGCCTGGCGGAACAGCAGGCCGCCGCCGATGACGCCGAGGAGTTCGGTGACCATCGCCTTCGGCTCGGCACGCCGCCCGGTCGCCAGCGCGATCTTGTAGCCCATCACCAGCTGGTTCTTCGTCAGCACAATCATGTCGCCCATGTTCAGGGGTGCGCTGAGCACGGGGATGGTCTCGGCCAGCCCGGTCGTGACCGCGAACGACGCGTTGGCCTTCGCCGTCTCGTCGACGATCACCTGGGTGACGACAGGCCGGAATACCGGCAACGCCGAGGCAACCGCCAACCGGAGATCGCCCTCGACGATCTCGACGATCGCGGCCGCCAGCGCTCGCGGCCCCGAGACCGGATCCTCGACGGCCACCCGCGAATGTTCGGCCAGCCGCCGCGCCGATGCCTCACGCGCCACCATCCCGACGATGAGCGTCAAGCGCGGCCAGCCAGCCCTGATACAGTGCTCGTCGACCTTCTTCATCGCGAGCGACAGGTCGGCGTGGCGTGAGGCCAGCACCGTCGCGAGCGGCCTTGTCGGCCGCTGCAATGCCTGTTCGGGCGTTGCGACCGCGACATAGGGATGCACGCCGCCACCGTCCACCGCGCCAAGACCGATGCGCACGCGCTCGCCGAGGTCGGCGTCCTCGGCCACCACCAGCAGTTCGAACGGTGTATCGGCGGTGGCGCGTATGCGGTCGAGATCGATGTCGCTGATCACGCGCCAGAGATTGGCCAGCTTGAGCGAAGACACCATGGACGTGCCTGCAGTGTACCTGTCGCGGTCGACCTTCGCACGATGGCTTCGGCCACAGGTGACAGGTGTCGTGTGATGCATCGCTCGGCGGCGGCGCATGCGCCCGGCTGCCCTCTGGATCTCGACCGGTCGCGACTGGTCCCCTCCTTGCAGCCCGTGCCCGCATGACGCGCACTCCCCTGCACGAACAGGTCATCGTCATCACGGGCGCCACCAGCGGCATCGGCCTCGCCACGGCACGGCTGGCGGTGCAGCGCGGCGCCCGCGTCGTGGGCGTCGGCCCCGCCACGCATGCGCTGGAGCGCATCGCCGACGAGCTGAATCGCCGGGACCAGAAGCGACAGGTCGCGCTCGGCTGCGCGGCCGATGTCGCCGACAGCACGCAGGTCACCCACGTCGTGAAGGCGGCAGAGACGACGTTCGGCGTCATCCACACGTGGATCAACAACGCCGGCGTCTCGATCTACGGACGCGTCACCGACGTGCCGGTCGAGGACCAGCGCCGGCTGTTCGACGTCAACGTCTGGGGCGTGGTCAACGGGTCGCGCACGGCCGTGCAGCATTTCGCGAGTCGTGGCGGCGTGATCATCAACATCGGCAGCATCACGTCGGACACGGCGTACCCACTGCAGGGCGCCTACAGTGCGTCGAAGCACGCGGTGAAGGCGTTCACGAATGCGTTGCGCATCGAAGTGGAACAGGCAGGCCTGCCGATCGCGGTCTGTCTCGTCAAGCCGTCGGCGATCGACACGCCGCTCTTCGATCACGCCCGCAACTACATGGCCTACGCCGTGGAGGTGCCCCAGCCGGTGTACAGCCCCGATGTCGTGGCGCGCGCGATCCTCCGCTGCGCCGAGCGCCCCACCCGCGAGGTCACGATCGGCGGCGGCCGCGCGATCGGCCTGGCCGCCGCGCTGGCGCCGCGGCTGTCCGATGTGTTCATGCGGCGAACGATGTTCCGGGCACAACAGGGCGAGCCGCTCGATGACCTGCAGTGGGGCAATCTCGAGGAACCGATCGGGCCGCACCTCGCGGCTGGCCGCCGCAATCTGGCGACGCGTCGCAGCAGCACCTACACGCGCGCCATGTTGTCCGACGTGGGTCGCGCCGTGCCCGTAGTCGCCGCCGCGGCGGCTCTCACTGCCGCGGTCACCGTGTGGCGCAACGGCCGCGGTGCGCGCGACGCGTCGTCGACCATGGACATGCGCCCGCTGGCCCACGAGTTCGCGTAAGCGGCTGGCGTCAGACCGGACGGGCCCGTTCCTCCCGATCTCTGCGAGCGCCCGGAGACCGTCGGACAAGTCCGACGGCTACGAACCAACGGCGCTCGATACGTAGCTGCCGCCGGACTTGTCCGGCCGGCTCCACGCGGTTCGTCCTTCGGCACGCTCGCGGGACGTCAGTAGAGGATGGGAACCGCTCGTCGAGTGGCCGAGGCTGCTGGCCTGCCGAGCCGTAGCTCGCGCAGGTTGTTGCAGCGAGCGAAGGCTGGTGCGCCCGGTGGGACTCGAACCCACGACCAACGGATTAAAAGTCCGCTGCTCTACCGACTGAGCTACAGGCGCCCTCCGGGCAGTCTAGCAGCTAGCGCGTGACTGGTTCGTCGCCGCTCGGGCCGTAGATCGCCGGCACCTTCGCGCCCATCGCCCTCAGATACGCCGCGAGCTGGCCGCGATGGTGGATGCCGTGATTGTTGGCCATCGACAGGAACCCGACCGCCGGCTGCGTGACCACGCCGAAGAAGTCGACCGCACGGGTGAGGTCGTCCGCCGACAGCGCCCGCACGCGCGCCAGCGCATCGGGCATCGCCTTCTCGTAATAGGCGACGATCGCGCCGGTCGAGTCGAGCTTCGCCAGCAGTGCCTCGGACTTCGCCTTGTCGAACACGTACGCACCGTTGATGACGCCCTCGACGAACCAGACATCGGACTGCGCGATGTGCCTGGCGAGTTCGCCCGCCGTGCGCGACTTGTCGTCGGGCCGATACGACCACGCCGAGTCGGGCACCGCCTTCAGCACCTTCAGGGTCGTCGGGACCTCACGCTGCATCGTCGTGACGTACTGGTCGGCGAGAAACGTCGCTTGCTCGGGTGTCATCTCGATCATTGCTCCAGGAAGGACGGGCGACCCTACCGCCAGCGGAACAGCCGCAGCGCCGCCACGAAGCTTATCAGCGTCCACGCCGCGAGAATCGTGATCTGCGTCCACAGCACAGCGACGCCCGTGCCATCGATCATCACGCCGCGCAGCGCCTGGTTGAGCGCGGTCAGCGGCAGGATGTTGATGACGGGCTGCATCGCCTCGGGAAAGTTCTCGGACGCGAAGAAGATGCCCGAGAACACCCACATCGGCACCATCACCAGGTTCATCAGGCCCGACACGCCTTCGATCGTCTGGGCGCGGCTGGACACGAGCAGGCCGATGCCCGAGAAGGCCAACGTGCCGAGCAGACACAGCCCGCCGAGCGTGACGTACGAACCGTTCACCGGGATGCCGAACACCAGCTTCGCGAAACCGAGCAGCACGCCGACTTCGAGGACCAGGAACAGCAGCCTCGAGGCCATGTGCGCCAGCAGGTAGTCGGCGCGACGCATGGGCGTGGCCATCAGCCGCTTGAGCAGCTTGCGCATGCGGGCGTTGACCACCGAGAAAGCGACGCTCCACATGCCCGTGCCCATGATGTTCATGCCGAGCAGCCCGGGGACGACCCAGTCGATGTAGCGCGATCCCGGCACCGTCACCAGTCGATCGGTGACCGACACCGCTGCCTTGCGGCCGGCGCGGGTCTGCAGTGCCTCGTCCACGACGAACCGACCCACGCGGCTCTCCGGGCGGCTCGCGTCCAGTTCGTAGGTCACGGTCTGCCCCGGCACGACGAGCAGATGGATCGCGCCGTTGCGCAGCGCGACGTCGGCCGCTGCCCGGTCGACGAGGCGCACGCGGACCCCCTTGACGGCCTTCAGCGTGGCCTCCAGATCGGTGGCCGCGGCCGCCGGCGCGTCTTCCTGCAGGATACCGACCAGCACGTCGGGCGGCCCCTGATTGCGGAACGCCACGCCGAGCGCGCACGACAACAGCACCGGGAAGGCGAACACCCAGAAGACGGCTTCCGGCTCGCGCAGGAACTCGCGAAAGCGGGCGACGGTGAGTTCAATCAGCGGATGCCGCGTCGTCATCGTTCGTGCAGGAGGGTTATGCGTCTCGCAGCTGGCGGCCGGTGAGCGAGACGAACACGTCCTCGAGCGTCGCGCTGTGCGTGGTGAGCAGGGTGAACGCGTCAGGGTCGGCGACGGCGGCAAGCAGCGCCGGCAGGGCCGAGTGGAGGTGCGACACGATCAGCGTGCCGCGGCCATCCTGCAGGGAGGCCCGCCGCACCCCCGGCAGGGTCGACAGGAGTTCGGGGCGGGGCATCGTCTTGCCCGCCTGCAACTCGAACTCGACGACGTGCTCGGCGCCGAGCGAGGCAATGAGTTCCTGCGGCGTGCCGAGCGCGATGACCTTGCCGTGATCGACGATGGCGACGCGGTCGCACAGCACCTGTGCCTCGTCCATGTAGTGCGTGGTGATCAGAATCGTGCGCCCCTGCCTCTTGTAGTCGGCGAGCAGGTCCCACAGTTGCCGGCGCGACTGCGGATCGAGGCCGGTCGTCGGTTCGTCCAGGAACAGCAGGTCCGGGTCGCCAGCCAGCGCACAGGCCAGCGCGAGCCGCTGCTTCTGCCCGCCCGACAGCTTGCCGTACCAGGCGTCGCGCTTGCTCTCGAGGCCGACGCGGGCCAGCAGCTCGTCGACCGTGGGTCCCTGTGTGTAGAACGATCGGAACAGGCGCAGAGTCTCGAACGCGCTCAACTTGTCGGTCAGCTGCGTTTCCTGCAGCTGGATGCCGAGCCGCTGACGCAGACGCGCGGCATCGGTGGCCCAGCGCAGCCCGAGCACCTCGACGTCGCCGGCGTCAGGCTGATTGAGGCCCTCGAGGATCTCGATGGTCGTCGTCTTGCCGGCGCCGTTCGGCCCGAGCAGGCCAAAGCACTCGCCCGTCCGCACGTGCAGGTCGAGGCCATCGACCGCGACGACGTCGGCGTAGCGCTTCACGAGACCGGTACACCGCAGTGCGAGCGCCGGGCCCGCGGCGTGCGAGCCGGATCCAGCCGCCGCAGTGTCGTCGACGCTCTCGGTCACAGTCATCGTCAGTCGGGCAACGTGAACCAGCGGGCCGCGATCGAATCGCCCCGCAGAATCGTTTCGTGGCGGTCGCTGCCGGTGGAGATCAGCGCGACCGGCACGCCGCACACCTCTTCCAGCGTCGCGATGTACGCGCGCGCCTCGGCCGGCAGATCCTCGAAGCGTCGTGCTCCTGCCGTGGGAGCCGTCCATCCGGGCACGTCACGGTAGACGGGTTCGCAGCGGGCCAACTGACCGATCTCCGAGGGGAAGTGCTCGATCGTCTCGCCGTTGGCGCGATACGACGTGCAGATCTTCAGCGTCTGGAAGCCGTCGAGCACGTCCATCTTGGTGATCGCCAGGGCATCGAGGCCGTTGACGCGCACCGCATAACGCACCGCGACCGCATCGAACCAGCCGCAGCGGCGCGGCCGTCCGGTGACCGAGCCGTATTCGCTGCCGCCGTCGCGGAGCCGCTGCCCCATGTCGTCGAGCAGTTCGCTCGGAAACGGGCCTTCGCCCACGCGCGTCGTGTAGGCCTTGGCCACGCCCATCACGCCGGAGATGTGCCGCGGGCCGATGCCGAGCCCCGTACAGATGCCGCCCGTCGTCGCGTTCGACGAGGTGACGTAGGGATAGGTGCCGTGATCGATGTCGAGCAGCGTGCCCTGCGCGCCCTCGAACATCACGCGCTTGCCGGCGCGGATTGCCGAATCGAGCAGCACCGAGACGTCGGTGACGAACGGTGCCAGCCGTTCCCACACGCGATCGAGTTCGTCCAGCACCTGCTGCCAGTCCATGTGGGCGTCGCGAATCAGCGCGTTGCGCGCCTCGACGTTGTGACGCACCGCGTCTTCGAGCATCTGTCGCGAGGCGCGATCGGACAAATCGCCGACGCGGATGCCGCGGCGCCCGATCTTGTCCTCGTAGGCCGGGCCGATGCCGCGCGACGTCGTGCCGATCTTGCGCTCGCCGCGCTTGGCCTCCGACAGCACGTCGAGTTCCTTGTGATACGGCAGGATCAGGTGGGCCTTGCTGCTCACGAACAGGCGGCCGGTGACGTCGACGCCGGCGGCCGCGATCTCGTCGATTTCGGCAAACAGCGCCTGCGGATCGACCACCAGGCCGTTGCCGATCACGCACGACACGGTGTCGTGCAGGATGCCCGACGGCAGCAGCCGCAGGATGAACTTGCGGCCGTTGACGTACACCGTGTGCCCCGCGTTGTGCCCCCCCTGATAGCGGGTGACGAACGAGAAGTTCGGCGTCAGCAGGTCGACGATCTTGCCCTTGCCTTCATCGCCCCACTGGGCACCCAACACGGCTATGTTCATGACGGACTGTGCGTAGAGAAAGGAATCGTGCGCCCTCGCACGACTTCGGAACACGACATGCTAGCAAACCGGCGGCAAACCACGCTACCTCGCGGCGTCCACCGCGACGGTTGACAGTGCAGGCGCCGGTTCGTAGGCTCTGTACCTCCTGCCCGATGCCCCTCATCGACCGCGTGCTGTCCGTCCTCGCCTTGCCGACGCCAGGCATCCCCCTCCTCATCGGCGGATGCAGCGCGGGACGCACGCATGCCCTGCATGCCGTGATGGGCCGTCTGAACAGCGACACGACCCCCGTCTACCTCGACGTCGAACGCCTCGCGACGACGCCCGAGCAGTGCTATCGCGCGCTGCTGCGCCACGTGCGCGTTGCCGAGGACGGGCCGCTGCTGCCCGCGCCGGCGTCGCTCGATTCACCGCGCGCCGCGTTCGCCGCGGCGTTGTCACTCCTCACGAGCGCTCGCGCCGCCTCCGGCCGCCGTTTCACGTTCCTGCTCGACGAAGTCCTCGATTTGCGCACGTTCGAGAGCTTCCCCGGCCTGAAGGCGCTGATGGCCGAGACCGGCGCAGCCATCGCGACATCGGAGAACCGCTTCGTGCTGGCGACGCGATTCCGGCAGCGAGGCACGCGTCTGGCCACCTCGTGGCCGCGCGTTGCGGCCGTCGCCGTCGACGATGCCGCGTCAATCGACGCCGGCCGGCTTGGCGATGCGCTTGCAGGTCTCGATCCGCTCGAACAGCAACAGGTGCTGGCGCTCACCGGCCATCGCCTCGGCTACGCGGTCCTGGTGAGTGAGGCGCTCCGCCAGGCACGCCGGCACGGCCTCGCCGATCCGGTCGGTGCGCTCACCGAACAGATGCTGGAGGGCAGCGCCCTCGAACGCCGGCTGCGCCTGTCCTACGAAGTTCGGCTGCAGCGGGCCCGCGGCTACGGCGCGCTGAGGGCCATCCTCGACGTGCTGGCCGAACAGCAACCGCTCACGTTGACGCAGATCGCGCAACGACTCCATCGCACGCCCGGCTCGACCAAGGACTACCTGTCGTGGATGCTCGACGTGGATCTGCTCACGGTCGATCGCAAGCGCTACACGGTGACCGATCCGCTGTTGCGGTTGTGGGTACGTCTCAACAACGGCCCGCAGGCGCCCGCCGATGCGCAGGTCGCGCGCGAGACGCAGCGCTACGCCATCGACCGGCTCAGCCTGCTGCCCGACACGCCCGTCCCGGTGGCGCGCCCGGTTTCGTCGTCAGGCGGGATCATCGAAATCGATTGATCCGGCGCGCAGCGCTTCGAGCGCCAGCCGCGCCGCCTGCTGCTCGGCGTCCTTCTTGCTCCGTCCCGACGCTTCGGCCAACCGCTGCCCCGCCGCCTGCACGTCGACGGTGAACACCTTGTCGTGGTCCGGGCCGGACTGATCGATGACGCGATACAGGGGCGGCCCCTGACGGCGGGCCTGCAGATACTCCTGGAGGGATGACTTGAAGTCGGCGGCGCCGGCGACCAGCGCGCCGCGCTCGCGAACCGCGTCGAGTTGCGAGGCGAGCACCCGTGTGATCAGCGCCCGCGCCGCCGCGAGGCCGCCATCCAGGTACACCGCCGCGAACACCGCTTCGCACGCATCGGCCAGCAGCACCGGCTTGTTGCGGCCGCCGGTCTTCTCCTCGCCGCGGCCCAGACGGACGTGGGCCCCGAGGTCGAGATCGTCGGCCACGCGGGCCAGCGCCGTGTACGACACCAGCGACGACTTCACCTTGCTCTTCTGCCCCTCGTCGGCGTCGGGGAACGACGCGTACACCACATCGGCCACCACGAAGCCGAGGACGGCATCGCCGAGGAACTCGAGCGACTCGTTGGTGGACGCGGCGCCGGTTCCGTCCTCGTGCGCGCGTGACCGGTGCGTGAGCGCCTGCACGAGCAGCTCGCGGTCGCGGAAGCGGTAGCCGAGGCGATGCTCGAGTGGCGCGAGTTCGTCGCGCAGCGGCACGACCTTGGGACCTGGCGCCGGCGGTGTCGCGAACCGCGCCAGCAGTTCCCGCGCCTCGTCGGCGACGGCGGCCGGCACGGTGATCCGGAGTTGGCCAAAGAAGGCGATCGGCACCGGGAAGACGCTGCGCAGCGGCGATCGCTCGATCGCCGCCTCGAGCCCCTCGGCCTCGAGCAGGCCGCTGACCAGAGCGGCCTCGACGTCCGACGACGTCGTGAAGACGACGGTCCGCCCGATCACGCGTCGGCCTCCGTCCGCCCCTCGACCGTGACCGGCGCGGCGGCAGTCCTGCCGACCTTCAGCACGATCATCGTCATGTCGTCGTGTTGTTCGGCGCCGTCGGCGAACTCGCGCACGCTCTCGAAGATCTCGTCGCACAGGGCGTCCGGCTCGAGATCGGCGTGTTCCTCGACGCAGAGACACAGCCGGTCCTCACCGTACAGATCGCGCACGCCGTTCATCGCCTCGCTGATGCCATCGGTGAACAGTACGACGACGTCGCCGGGCGACAGCGTGAACGTCTGCTCGCGGAGCAGGCCCTCGAACTTCGCCCGCACAGACGCCATGCGGACGCCGAGCACAAGGCCTTCCGGGGCGAGCAGCCGGGTCCGCGGAAACGCATCGCCGGCCCGCAGGTGGATCAGCGGCGTGTGCCCGGCCCGCGCGTGCGTCAGCGTACGCCGACGCAGATCCAGCACCGCGTAGGTCATCGTCACGAAGCTCGTGCGCCCCAGGTTGTCCGACAGCACGCGGTTGACCTCGCCGAGCAGCGCACGCGGCGACTGGTGGGTCTTGGACAGGGCGAGCATCAGCCCCTTGAGTTCCGCCATGTAGAGCGCCGCCGACGCGCCCTTGCCCGAGACGTCGGCGACCAGCAGGCCGATGCGATCGTCGTCAAGCGGGAAGAAGTCGCAGTAGTCGCCGCCGATCTCCCGGGCCGGACGGCAGGCTGCGGCCAGCGTCACGTCGCCGCGACGGAGCGTTTCGGAGGGCAGCAGCGATGTCTGGATGTCGCGCGCGATCTGGAGTTCCTGCTGCAGGCGCTCCTTGACGACCTTCTGTTCGAGCAGCTCCTCGATGTTCTCGATCATGCTGTTGAACGACGAGGCGAGCGCGCCGAACTGGTCGCGGCTGCGGACGCGGACGCGGTGCGACAGGTCCTCCGCCTGGACGCGGCGCGTCCCTTCGAACAGCTCGTGGATGGCGCCGGTGATCGATCGCGCCAGGCTCACGCCCATCACCAGGGCGACCGTCTGGATCACCAGGAACAATCCGCCGATGACCAGCAGCATCACCAGCATGAACTCGCCGAAGGTCAGTCCGCCGCTGAGGGCCTGGGCCTCGGTGATGCGGCGATAGAGGTGCACCAGGCTCGGCTCGATCTGCAGGCCGATCTTGCAGGCGTTGCCCGACTCCCAGTTGGTGACGTCGAGGAGGTTGAACCACACGAGCGAGAGTGGCGCCCGCTCGCCGCTCTCGACGCCGCTGGACGGCACTTCGCACGGCACCTCGCTCGGCGAGTTGACGCGAATCACGCCGCCGAGGCGAATCCCCGTCTCCTCGCGCACGTGGTCGGCCGCCGCATCGTCCAGAGGCAGGTCGATGACCACGGCGCGGCGCGCCGAGTCGACCTCGCCCACCCACGCGACGCTGCGCACGATGAGGCGGGCGCCGGCCGCCACGCCGGACGGATCGAGCACCGGCAGCACGACCGCTGCCGGCCCCTGCCGCAACAGCCACCCCGGCACCCTCGTCGGCGGCGCTCCGTGGTCCCAGGCACCGACGAAGAGCGGCTCGGTGCGGGTGTCGCCGTTCATCGGCAGGAGCGCGATCGACAGGCCCGGATAGGTGCGCGCGCCGGCGGTGGCCTTGCGCGTGAGCAGGTCGCGCACCTCGGTCGCGGTGCGCGTCTGCTGCAGTTCGACCGCCGCCATGTCGGCGTACACGCGTCCCTGGGCCTGCAGGTCGGCGAGCTTCTCCTTGACCAGGTACGAACTGAAACTCAGGAGCGTGAGGGCGCCGACGATCAGAAAGAAGAGCAGGATCAGCGCCGCCGGCACGACGCCGATGAAGAAGTACGACAGGATGAGTTTGCGGCGGACGCGCCAGAGGATCCGCAGGCGGACGACCCGGCTGACCCGCCAGAGGACGACGAGGCCGCCGACGATCGCCGCGATGGTGGCCAGCCGGCGCAACAGGTCGAGCAGGCCGAAGGAACCGGCCAGCGACGATACGAAGAGGAGCGCCAGCCGCGCCGCCAGCCCCACGAGCAGGAGCCGTCCGGCCCAGTGGCCGAAGAACAGCGCCGAGGGTGACGGCAGCCGCGGCAGATCGTGCGGTGAGGGCGCTTCGAGGCGCGCCGTGCCCGGCGAGTCAGGCGGCATGCGGTCTCGGCCCCGGGCAACGCACCAGGTCGTGCGCGTCAGGCCAGCAGTGGCCGAATGATACCATCGCGTTTTTTCGTGTTCCCGAGAGGCATCCCGTGAAGGTCGACTCCACTGCTCGTTTCTCCACGCGCTGCATTCATTCGGGCCAGGAGCCCGACGAGAGCACCGGCGCCATCATCACACCGCTCTTCCAGACGTCCACGTACGTGCAGGAGGGGCTCGGACGCCACAAGGGCCACGAGTACGCGCGCACCAGCAACCCGACGCGCGCGGCGGTCGAGGCCAACATCGCCGCGCTGGAATCGGGGACGGCCGGCTTCGGCTGGGCCTCCGGCATGGCCGCCATCAACGCGGTCATGACCCTCCTTTCCCCCGGCGATCACGTCGTGGTCACCGACAATACGTACGGCGGCACGTACCGATTGTTCGAACGGGTGCTGCGGAAGACCGGGCTGACCTTCACGTACGTCGACACGTCGGACGTCGACGCGACCGTCGCGGCCTTCACGCCGGCGACGCGGATGCTGTTCCTCGAGACGCCGACCAACCCCGTCCTGCGTCTCGCGGACATCACGGCGCTGTCGGCGGCGGCCCATGCCCATGGCGACGTCGTCGTGGTGGTGGACAACACGTTTGCCAGCCCCGCGGTGCAGCAACCGCTGACGATGGGTGCCGACCTCGTGCTCCACAGCACGACCAAGTACCTGAACGGCCACTCCGACAGCGTCGGCGGCATGGTCGTGGTGCGGCACGAGGCGCACGCCGAGTGGCTGAAGTTCTACCAGAACGCCGCCGGGGCGATTCTGAGTGCCTTCGATTCGTGGCTGATCCTCCGGGGGACCAAGACCCTGGCCGTCCGCATGGAGGCGCACAACCGGAACGGTCAGGCCATCGCCGAGTTCCTCAGCCAGCACCCGAAGGTCTCGCGGGTCCACTATCCCGGCCTTCCTGCGCATCCCCAGCATGCGCTCGCCCAGCAGCAGATGCGGGGCTACACGGGCATGGTGTCGTTCGACGCCGGCACGCTCGACAAGGCCAGGGCCGTGCTCGAACGCGTGCGGCTCTTCGCGCTCGCCGAGAGCCTCGGCGGCGTGGAGAGTCTGATCTCGCATCCCGCCTCGATGACGCATGCGTCGGTACCGCTGGAACGACGCACGGCGCTCGGTGTGACTGACAGCCTGGTGCGCATCTCTGTCGGTATCGAGGACATCGACGATCTCCGGGCCGACCTCGACCAGGCCCTCAGCGTGCTCTGATTTCGAATCGCCGGGGCGCCTCCCCCCGAGGCGCCTTCGTCGTCATGTGCGTTGTGGGCGGCGGGCCACGCGTCACGCGTTGTCGGCTACGTGCGTGCCGTGCAGTCCCTCACCCACTTCAGGTAGGCGTCGCTGCCGCCGGCCGCGGTCAGGACGATCCACTCCGGCGTGTCGTAGGGGTGTGCGGCCCGGACGGCGTTCCAGAGCGGCGCCAATGCGTTTCGCGTCGTCTTGATCACCCACTGGTGTTCCTCGGCTTGCTCGATCGATCCCTGCCAGCGATAGACGACGTGGTGGCGTGGCAGGCGGGCGACGCATGCAGCGAGTCGCAACTGGACGAGCCTGCGGGCAGCCTCGTCGGCCGCGTCGGATTCGGGCCAGGTTGTGAGCACGATCACGACGTCTTCGGCCTGATCTGCGTTGTCTGCGGCGATCGAATCCTGTATCGTCGACATGGCTCGGAATGTCCACTCCTCTACCCGTGCGCCAGTCTAGTCCGAAGCCGCGTCGTGCGGCCGGGACGGAAGCGGTGGCGACGATGCGGCGACGCATCGTGCGCGGCGGCATGGCCCTGGTGTTCGTGCTGGCGCTCGTCGACGGGGTGTTCGGGGCACGCGGGCTCATCGAGAACCGGGCGGCGCGTCACCGCAATGCGCAACTGGCAGCCGCCATCGACGAGTTCCGCGCCGCCAACGGCGAGGTCATCGAGGAGATCAAGCGGCTGCGCGAGGATCCGGCCGCGATCGAAGAACTCGCGCGCGACGAGCTCGAGCTCATGAAGGACGGCGAGTTGCTGATCATCCTGCGCGACATGCCGGCAGTCGATCAGTCGGGATTGCGCGGCCGTGAGGGCGATACCGAGACGCGCGTCCGTCGTTGACCGTGCGTGGTGAGCGTGATACAGTTGCGAAGTTGTCACGGCGTGCATGGTGCGCCAGTGACGGTGACGCGGGGTGGAGCAGCCTGGTAGCTCGTTGGGCTCATAACCCAAAGGTCGCGGGTTCAAATCCCGCCCCCGCAACCACTTTCATCGGCACGCAAAGGTCGCCTGTTTCGGGCGACCTTTTTGCGTTCTGGGCGGCAGTCAGCATCGCGGCCAGGTTCCCCCGCAGCTCGATCCCCAGCTGGCCGTCCCTTGGGGTCAAGACAATCGACTCAACCAGTCCGCGCAGACTTTCGGATGCTTCCAGTCGCGTGTCCTCGCGTTGGAGCGCTGCAGCCAACTCCTCCACTTTCGACCTGTAGAGGTCGGCCATGCTCGGGTGCAGGAGCGGCGGCGGCTCGTCGGCCACTGCGAGCTGGGCCAAGAGTGTGTTCTTCCGCTCCTGGAGGCTGTCGTTACGCGCCTTCAGCTCTGGCGTCCGATAGCCCTCGACGATGGCGTCGACGACCTTCTCGATCTCGCGCTTCACTCGCTCCAGTTCGCGCTTCGCGCCGCTGAGGCTGGCGCGCTGCTCCATCCGCAGCCGGTTCATCTCCTTCGCGAACTCGCGGCAGAACTCGTCGAAGAAGTCCTGGCGCAGCAGTTTCTCCTGCAGCGCCGCCAGCACGCGCGACTCGACCTCCTGACGCGGGATCGTCAGCGTGTTCGTGCACGTGCCGCGCTCGCGCGTTCCGAAGCAGCCAAGGCGATCGCGGTAGTAGACGACGAAACCCGCGCCGCAGATGCCGCACTTCGTCATGCCGGTGAACAGGTACTTCGGGCGGACGAACTGCCGGAAGCGCTTGCCCGGCTCGGCGGTCTTCCACTTCTTCTTCACCGTCGCGTACCGCGCCTGCACCGCCGCCCACTGCTCATCGTCCACGATGCGCAGCGCGGGCACTTGACTGATCACCCACTCGGACTCGGGGTTCGGCCGCGAGACGCGCTTCCCGGTGTCCGGATCCTTCAGGTAGCGCAGCTTGTTCCAGACCATGCGGCCGATGTACAGCTCGTTGTGCAGGATGCCGGTGCCGCGCTTCGGGTTGCCGTAGATCGTGCTCGGTCCCCACAGCGTGGCACGCGGGCCGCGCAGTCCTTCCCGATTCAAATCTTTCGCGATCTGCTTCGGCGAGATGCCTGCGACGTAGTCCCTGAAGATGCGCCGAATAACCTCAGCCGACGACATTGTCGGGTTCGCGACCGAGACGGCTCGTGGCGAGCACAGGTCGGAAGACGCGATCTATTTCGATGCACGCGAATGGTCTGAGGAACTCGCGCGCGAGGCGAAAGAGCTTCAGCAGAAGCTCGGGATTCTGGTCGCCCCAACCATGATCCAAGAGATTGAGTATGAGTTCCCGCCGGAGTCGTAACGCGCCTCTTGGAGTAGCGTCCGCAACTGCCTCGAATGGCGCAGCGAGTTCGCCGCGAAGGCAGTCAATGAGTTTGCTCGGCATGGGCGCGTGATCTCCCGTCTAGAACAGCCGGCGGGCGTTGATAGAATTGGACTTCACGATGAATCGACTGACCGCAGAACGCTCCACCATCCTCCGCGGCCTGGTCGGCTCGACCGTCCACGGCCTCGCCGTGGATGACGGCCTCGAAGACCGTGACGAGATGGGGGTCTGCGTCGAGCCGTTCGACGCCGCCATGTCGCTTGGCGAGCCATTCGAGCAATTCATCTATCGCTCCGCCGCGGAACGCGAGGGACGTCAGGACGCGCGGAGCAGCGCTGGGGATCTGGACCTGACCATCTACGGCCTTCGGAAGTGGATCCGGTTGGCGTTGAAGGGCAACCCAACGATCCTCCTGTTGCTGTTCACGCCAGACGAACAACTTGTCACGTGCGACGAACTGGGCAGGGAGCTACGCGCGCTGGCGCCGGCGATCGTGTCGCGTCGTGCGCAGGGGCCGTACCTCGGCTACCTCCAGGCGCAGAGGCAGCGCCTCACCGGCGAGCGCGGCCAGAAGCGTGTCCATCGTCCCGAGTTGGAGGCGATGTACGGCTTCGATACCAAGTACGCCATGCACATGGTACGGCTCGGGTTCCAGGGCGTAGAGCTGCTGACAACAGGGCGCCTGAGCCTCCCGATGCAGGAGCCGGCGCGGACCTTCCTACTCGATGTCCGACGCGGTAAGGTCAGCGAGCAAGAATGCCTGGAGCGGGCTGGCGAGCTGGAACAACAGCTGACGGAACTGGCCTCGGCGAGTCCGCTGCCGCCGGAGCCAGACGACGAGCGGGTCGAGAGCTGGGTGCTTTCGGCGTACCGGCGTCGCTGGGGCCTCGACGCCTGAGGCGGTGGTAGTGGGCTTGGTGTCCTGAGTTGCCTCAGATACACTGTTGCCCATTATGGGCAACACCGCCTATACAGACAACGAACTCGTCTCCGAGGTGCTTAAGGCGCTACGTGGGCGCTTGCCCGCAGGCTGGGCTAGCAGCGTAGCGGCGCCCTCCACTGCGGCGCGCGCAGCAACTGTTGATCTCGTCCTGAGCATCCGGCGCAAGAGGGCCGCTGGTACCATTCGCGTCGACGCGAACAGTCGGGTTGAGCCCAAGGACGTTGACTACCTGGCAGCCGCGCTGCGCCCCACTGCGGACGACCCAGTCCTGATTGCTGCGCCGTACTTGAGCCCACGGACACAGGAGCGGCTCCGCGATGGCGGCTTCAGCTACGCAGACCTGACGGGCAACATCCGGCTCGAACTCGCGGAACCGGGCCTCTTCATCGACACCACCGGTGCACGGGAGAATCCTGACCCGAGCCCACGGGACCGCAAGTCGCTGAAGGGGGCCAAGGCCGGCCGGCTGGTCAGGGCACTATGCGACTTCCGGCCTCCCGTCGGCCTGCGAGAACTCGCGAAGCGCGCCGGCGTCGATCCCGGCTACGCCTCGCGCGTCGTCGAGCTCCTGGACCGTGAAGCACTCGTCACGCGAACCCCTCGAGGCCCCATCACCGCAGTCGACTGGCGGGGCCTGCTGACCCGGTGGGCGCAAGAGTACTCGCCGTTCCGTCGTCAGGGCGCCACGATGTACCTCGCTGCTCGGGGCAT
>CBIHOS010000091.1:0-17470 GCA_966211945.1 uncultured bacterium | reverse complement strand
TACCCGGTACCCGGTACCAAACAACTACTTGACGCCGTGCATGAGGCGGCTGAGGAACGGTGACACGAGCAGCAGCACCGCACCGGAGATGAGCAGCGCCCAGAAGCCGAACGTGTAGCCGCTCAACGCCGACGCCGTCGTCATGCCGGTCTCGCCGCTGACGTACCCGGCAAAGATCCCGGACAGGTTGTTGCCGATGCCTGTCGACAGGAACCAGCCGCCCATGCCGAAGCCGACAAGGCGCGCCGGCGCGAGCTTGGTGACCATCGACAGCCCGATCGGCGACAGGCACAGCTCGCCCACCGACTGGATCACGTAGACCATGAAGAGGGTCCAGAACGGGATCTTGCCGGCGTCGTCGACCATCCCCGACAGCGCGACCATCAGCAGGAGGAAGGCCAGGCCGTTGAAGATCAGGCCGAGGCCGAACTTGAAGGGGATCGACGGGTTCGCCGATCGCAGCTTCACCCAGATCAGGGCGATGATCGGCGCCAGCGTGATGATCGCGATCGAGTTGACCGACTGGAACCACGCCACCGGGAACTCGAACGTCCCGAACTGGCGATCGACGATCTTGTCGGCGAGGAACGTGAACGAACTGCCGGCCTGCTCGAAGAACATCCAGAACATCACGTTGAAGGCGAAGATGATCAGCATCGCGATGGCCTTGTCGCGCGCCACCGTGCCGTTGCGGATCCCTTCGGCCAGCAGCAGGACGCACAGGCCCACGAACATCACGGTCAGGACGTACTGGAGCGTCGTCGCGCCGAGCTGGGCGAGCAGCACCCACACGACCGGGATGGCCAGCGCGCAGCCGATGGCGACGTAGGCCACCGTCTGCAGACCTGCCAGCCCCTCGATCGGCTCGCCGATGCCCTGCAGCTGCCGGCGGCCGAACCAGAACCACACGAGGCTGACGATCATCCCGAAGCCCGAGGCGATGAACACGTACTTGTAGGCGGGCATGACGCTGGTGCCGAAGACCTGGGTGGCGAGCCAGCCGGTGAGGATCGGCGCCAGGAAGGCGCCGGCGTTGATCCCCATGTAGAAGATCGTGAAGCCCGAGTCGCGGCGTGGGTCGCCCTGGGCATAGAGCTTGCCGACCAGCGTCGAGATGTTCGGCTTGAACAGGCCGTTGCCGACGATGACGGTTGCCAGCCCGAACTCGAAGATTCGCGCGTCTGGAATCGCGATGGCGAAGAGGCCCGCCGCCATGATGACGGCGCCCAGCAGGATCGACCGCTGATAACCGAGGATCTTGTCGGCGACGTAGCCGCCGAAGATCGCCGCCGCGTAGACCAGCGCCAGGTAGGCGCCGTAGGTGCGGCTCGCCGGCTCTTCGCCGGTGGCGTTGCCGGCGTGGAATTGCGCCACGATGTACAGGACCAGCGCCCACCGGATGCCGTAGAACGCGAAGCGCTCCCAGAACTCGGTCATGAACAGCATCCACAGCGGTCGCGGATGCCCCATGGCCTCGCCGAACGGCGGCAGCTGGCCGTCGGTCGGACGCGTACGTGTCTCACCGCTCATGCGCACTCCTGTCGTCGCAACGGCAGGCGCCGGCGCAGGCCCGATCGTGTCGCGACATGAGCGACAGAAATAGCACAGGTATCAGCGACGCGCGGCCTAGAATGAGCGGATGCCCGTTGCGCCGCCGCCCGCTCCAGACTCCCAGGGCCCCCTCCGTCGTGACGTACGGCTGCTGGGCGCCCTGCTCGGCCAGGTGATTCTCGAGCAGGAAGGGCAGAGCCTCTACGACGTCGAGGAGCGCGTACGCCAGACGTCGCGGAGCGGTGATTTCGCCGCCGTCCGCGCCATCGTCGACGCCCTGCCGCTGTACGAGCAGGGGCGCCTGGTCCGCGCGTTCTCGCTCTACTTCCAGCTGGCGAACCTGGCCGAACAGCACCACCGGATTCGCCGCCGCCGGCAGTACGCCGTGGAACGACGGGTGGCGGCCGAGTCGCTCGACGCCGCGTTCGCCCAGTTGCACGCCGCCGGCGTCGCCGACCCGCAGCTGCGCGATGCGGCCCGCCGCATCTCGCTCGAACTCGTGCTCACGGCGCATCCCACCGAGGCGACCCGCCGCACCGTGCTCAGCGCCCAGGTGCAGATCAGCGCGCTCCTGCACCGGCTCGACGACCCGCAGCTGTCCGAACCCGGCAAGCGCGACATCGAGGATGCGCTCGCCGAACAGATCACGGCCTTGTGGCAGACCGACGAGACACGCGCGAAGCGGCCGCGTGTCGTCGACGAGATCCGCCACGGCCTGTGGTTCTTCGAGCAGAGCCTGTTCGACGTGGCGCCGTCGCTGGTCGGCGACTATCGCCGCCGCATTCCCGGCGCACCGCTGCCGCTGCGCTTCGGCAGCTGGATCGGCGGCGACCAGGACGGCAATCCGAACGCCGGCCCGGCCACGCTGCGCGCCGCCGCCGAGCGCGCCCGCGAACTCGTGCTGCACCGCTACGCCGACGAAGTGCACGACCTGGCGCGGTCGCTCGGCGTGTCGCGGGCCCTGGTCGACGTCAACGAGGCGCTCCTGACCTCGATCGAAGCCGACGAGCAGCGCCTGGCCAACCTGCAGGTCACCGAGAGCAACGCGTCGGCAGACGATGAGCCGTACCGCCGCAAGCTGTGGCTGATGCACCACCGGTTGCTGCGGACGATCGAGGATCGGCCCGGCGCCTACGGCCACGTCCACGAGTTCGTCGCGGATCTCGAAGTGATCGACGCCTCGCTGCGCGCCCATCGCGGCGAACGGATCGCCAACGGGCGGCTCGCGGCGCTGCGCCGGCAGGTCGAGCTGTTCGGCTTCCACGTCGCCAAGCTCGATGTCCGAGTGCATGCGCGCGACCTCACGAGCCAGGCCGATCGCGTGCGCGAGACGCTGCTGGTGGTCGCCGACCTGCAGCGCCAGCACGGCACGGCCGTCTGCGACACGCTGATCCTCTCGGGCACCACCGGCGTCGAACCGGTGCTGACCGCGCTCGCTCTCGCGAAGGAAGCGGGCCTGACGCTGTCGGTCGTGCCGCTCTTCGAGACCATCGAGGACCTCCAGCAGGCCGGATCCATCGTCGACACACTGCAGGCGACGCCGGAGTTCGCCGCGGTGCTCGAGGCGCGGCACCGGCGCATGGAGGTGATGGTCGGCTACTCGGATTCGGCCAAGGACGGCGGCTACCTGGCGGCGCAGTGGGAGATCTTCCGGGCCCAGGAGGACCTCGCCGCAGTCGCGGCGCGGCACCGCATCGATCTCACGATCTTCCACGGCCGCGGCGGCAGCACCGGGCGCGGCGGCGGCCCCACGCACGCCGCGATCCTGGCGCAGCCCGGCGGTCACACGCGCGGCCGGCTGAAGCTCACCGAGCAGGGCGAGACGATCTCGTTCAACTATGGGCTGCCCGGCCTCGCCTATCGCAACCTCGAAGCGGCCCTGTCGGCCACGCTGCTGTCGGTGTTCCCGTCGGTCGTCGGCTCGACGGCGCCGGGCTACGCGCGCGACTTGATGCGCGATGCCGCCCAGGCGGCCGAACGCGCCTTCCGCAGCTTCGTCTGGCAGAACCCGGCGTTCGTCCCGTTCTTCCGCGCCTTCACGCCGGTGGACGAACTGGGGCTGCTCGAGATCGGGTCACGCCCGGCCCGCCGGCCCTCGGCCGACGCCGAGTACCTGCAGTCGCTGCGCGCCATCCCGTGGGTGTTCTCCTGGACGCAGAACCGGTCGCTGCTGCCCGCGTGGTACGGCTGCGGCAGCGGTCTCGCGCCGATCCTGGACACGCCGGACGGCCTCGACAAGTTGCGCCGGTTGTACCGGGAGTGGCCGTTCTTCCGGTCGATCGTCGAGAACCTGGAGATGACGCTCGCGAAGTCGAGCCTCGAGATCGCCCGCGCCTATCTCGATCTCGTGCCGGAGAGCGCCGATCCGGACGGCCACTTCGCGCGGATCGCCGACGAGCACGCCCGCACCACCGACGTCGTGCTGCGGATCGTCGAGGCCGACAACCTGCTCGATCGGCACCCGGTGATTCAGCGGACGATCCGGCTGCGCAATCCGTACGTCAACCCGATCAACGCGATGCAGGTGACGCTGTTGCGCGCCCACCGGTCCGGCGACGCCGAGGCCGGACGCGCCCTCGTGCGGACGATCGCCGGCATCACGGCCGGCTTGCGAAATTCCGGCTAGGCAGGCGCCCCGCGAGACGACAGGTAGGGCCCGTTGTCCCAACGCGGCCATCGCCGGGCCGGGCTGGGACCCACCTTCGCCGCCCGGCTTCGGCGCGTCCCTACCAACCACGCAGTCCTACGGCTGCGGCACGGGATTGACCAGGCGCGTGACGAACGCGCCGACTTCGTGGCCGACCGCCTCGCTCCACGCGTGGCCGCCGGGCACCTCGTACGGTTCCACCGGCACGAAGCGGCCGGCCAGCATGTCCAGGTCGGCGCGGAACTGCGCTGCGGTGTACGAGGAGTCGTCCTTGCCCCGCCCGATCAGGACGGGCGGGCACTGGGTGAGCGGACGCACGCCGAGTTCCGGCGGGACGTCGCCGCCAAACACCGCGAGCCCGTCGATGCGGCGGGCGCCGAGGATGGCGGCGCGCCAGGCCATCGCCACGCCCTGCGAGTAACCCACGTACACCAGCGCCTGCGGCTCGCCGGTCTGATGGATGGCCTCGGTGACCACACTCCGCACGTAGCGCAGGTTGTCGTCGATCGCCTCCTCGCGCTGCTGCAGCGTCATCCAGCTCGCGACGACCTCGCGGCGCTTGCCGTAGAAGACGTGCAGCCCCTGGATGCTGACGATCGTCCACCGGGCCAGCTCGGGAATCGCCTCGAGCCGTTCGAGGTGCGCGTCGGCGGACTCCCCATAGCCGTGGAAGCCGACGACCATCGGTGCATTGCGAATCGGCCCGTGCGCCTCGGTCTCTGGCACACGCAGCAGGTAGCGCCCGTGGACGGGCGTGACGATGGAGTGGTCCCGGTGAGGAGTGGACATGCGTGCCCGGCCGGTGCAATACAAGACGCATGCCGACGGTGATAGGGCTCATTTCCGATACACACGGGCTGGTTCGTGCATCCGTGATGCACGCGCTTGCCGGCGTCGAGTTGATTTTGCACGCCGGTGACGTCGGTGGCCGCGAAGTTCTAATCGAACTCGCGACGATTGCGCCAGTGCAGGCGGTGTACGGCAACGTGGACGACATCCACACACCTGAACTCGAAGCGCACCGCTGGCTGCAGGTGGACGGGCACCGGATCCACGTCAGCCACGGGCACGAGATCGGGCGGCCCTCGCCGGCCGAACTGCTTCGGCGCTATCCCGAGGCCGACGTCCTCGTGTTCGGCCACACCCATCGCGCCGTGGTCCACCGAGAGGGCCCGCGCCTCGTGATCAATCCGGGCGCCGCAGGACCGCGCCGCTTCGACGTCGTGCCGAGCGTGGCCATCCTAAGTCTCGCGCCTGGCGAAGCGACCGCCGAACTCGTACGCATCGAGTGATGCGACGGCGGCACGCAGCCGGACCCGCCTTCGCTCTCGCGAATTGTGAGAGCTGCGGCTGGCAGGCCGGCCAACTTTCCGGCCGCCCGGGCCAATATCCCGCCCGGGCCGGCTCGCGTGCACGATGCGAGTCGCCTGCAACCTACAGCCCACAGCTTACGAGTAGGCTCGAGATGCGGCCCCGAAGAGCGCGGCCCGGTCGACGAACCAGGCGACGTCACCGTTCACGTCGTGCAGCAGCGTGACTGGTGCGTCGGTGAGGCTTGCGTCGGTGCCGAGGGCCCGCGACAGCGCGGCGTGCTTGTCGTCGCCGGAGACGAGCACCAGGATCGCGCGCGCCGCGGCGATGGTGGCCGGCGTGATCGTCAGGCGCCACGTCTGCATCGCCGGCACGTGGACCGCCGTGGCAAACGTGCCGCCGGTGGTGCTCGGGTCGTCCGGATTGGGAGGCGCCGCCGCGAGCAGCGGCGATCCGGGGAACAGCGACGCGGTGTGCGCGTCGGCACCCATCCCGAGGAGCAGCACGTCGAAGGCTGGCGCGGTGCGCTGTTGCGCGCGCGCCAGCGCGAGCAGCGCGGCGTCGTAGGCCGCAGCGGCGGCCGCCGGATCCTCCTCGCCGGCCAGGCGGTGCACCTGGGCCGGCGGAATCGGCACCGCGTCGAGGAGCGTCTCGCGGGCCATCCGGTAGTTGCTGTCGGCGTGGCCGGGCGGCACCGTCCGCTCGTCGCCGAACCAGACGTGCACGAAGGGCCACCCCTCGAACGGCCGCGCCGCCAGCGCCCGGTGCAGTGCGGCCGGCGTGCGGCCGCCCGACAGCGCGAGGTGGGCCTCGCCGCGCCATCCGATCGCTGCGTCGAGGAGGGCCAGTACCTCGCTTGCCGCGGCGGCGGCGAGGTCGTCGGCCGTCGCGGCCAGACGCAGCACGACGCCGCGCGGGAGGGCGGTCACGGCCGGCGCCACGACCGGCCGTCGCGCTCGAGCAGTTCGTGCGCCTCTTCGGGGCCCCAGGAGCCGGCGTCGTAGGACACCGGCGGGCTCTGCGTCTGCCAGGCCTCGAGGATCGGCATGACGGCACGCCAGCCCACTTCGGTGCTGTCGGCGCGGTGGAACAGCGTCTGGTCGCCGGTGAGCGCGTCGTAGAGCAGCGTCTCGTACCCGGTCGACGGCGACTGCTCGAACGCCTCGTCGTACTTGAAGTCCATCGCGACGGTCTGCAGGTCGAGCGTCTGCCCCGGCACCTTGGCGTCCACGAGCAGCGTGATGCCTTCGTCCGGCTGCACGCGGATGACGAGGACGTTGGCGTTCAGCCGGGTGACGCAGGTGTCGCGGAACATCATGAACGGCGGCTGCTTGAAGTGCACCGCGATCTCGGACACGCGGCGGGCCATCCGCTTGCCGGTGCGCAGGTAGAAGGGCACACCGGCCCAGCGCCAGTTCTCGACCTGCAGCCGCAGCGCGACCAGCGTCTCGGTCGTGGAGCCGGTGAGGACCTTGTCCTCGTGGATGTAGCCGCGAACCTCCTCGTTCTTCACGCGGCCGGCGACATACTGGCCGCGCACGACGTCGCGCTCGACGCTGGCCGGCGTGTACGGCGCGATCGCCTGGAGCACCTTCAGGCGTTCGTCGCGCACCGCGTCGGCGTCGAACGAGATCGGCGGCTCCATGGCGGTCAGCGCCAGCAGCATGAACAGGTGGTTCTGCACCATGTCGCGCAGCGCGCCAGCCTGATCGTAATAGCCGCCGCGCGTGCCGATGCCGTCGGACTCGGCCACCGTGATCTGCACGTGGTCGACGTAGCGGCGGTTCCAGATCGGCTCGAAGATGCTGTTGGCGAACCTGAAGATCATCAGGTTCTGCACCGTCTCCTTGCCGAGGTAGTGATCGATCCGGTAGACCTGCCGCTCCTGCATCACCCCGGCGAGCGCCGTGTTGAGCGCCCGTGCCGACTCCAGGTCGTGGCCGAACGGCTTCTCGACGATGACCCGCCGCCAGCCGCCGGCCTTGTCCTCATCGAGCAGGCCGATGCGGCCGAGGCCGGTCGCGATCGGGCCGAAGAGTTGCGGCGGCGTCGCCAGGTAGAACAGGACGTTGCCGCGCGTCTGCTGCTGCGCGCAGAGCGTCTCCACCGCCGCCGCGATCGCGTCGTACAGGGGCGGCTGTTCCAGATCGCCGGCCACCACGGTGATCCGCTCGGTGAACCAGCCACGCTCGTCGGCGGTCAGCGTGTCCGCGAGATGCTCGTCGGTGGCCGCGAGCAGGTCGCGCGCGAACGTCCCGCCGTGATCGGGTGCGCGCGTGATGGCGAGAAACGCAAAGTTGTCGGGTAGCGCGCCGGTGCGGCGCAGGTTCACCAGCGCCGGGATCAGCTTGCGCCGGGTCAGGTCGCCGCTGGCGCCGAACCCGACGAACACCGCGGGATCGGCCGGCGTGATCGGCGCACGGCGACGCAACGCGCCAGAAGCCGTCCTGTTCATTTCGGCTCCCGGTGGCCGCCGAACTTCTCGCGCATCGCCGACAGCACCTTGTCGGCAAACGTCGCCTGCTGGCGCGATCGGAACCGGGTGAACAACGCGGTCGTCAGGACCGGCGCCGGCACGGCGGCTTCCACCGCCGTCTGGACCGTCCATCGCCCTTCGCCGGAGTCGCTGACGAAGCCGCTGTACCGCTCGAGGTCGGGCTGCTCGACGAGCGCCTGCGCGGTCAGATCCAGCAGCCAGGACGTCACCACGCTGCCGCGGCGCCAGACCTCGGCGATCGCTCCCGTGTCGAGTTCGTAGCGCCACTCGGCCGGCACCTGGTCGCTGCGCACGCTGCGCATCAGATCGAAGCCTTCGGCGTACGCCTGCATCAGGCCGTACTCGATGCCGTTGTGCACCATCTTCACGAAGTGTCCGGCACCGACCGGGCCGCAGTGCAGCCAGCCTTCCTCGGCCTGCGCGAGGTCGCCCTCACGTCCCGGCGTCCGCGCCAGATCGCCGGCGCCCGGCGACAGCGTCCGGAACACGGGCGTGAGGCGCGCCACCTGATCGTCCGGGCCGCCGATCATCAGGCAGTACCCGCGATCGAGCCCCCACACGCCGCCACTCGTGCCGACGTCGAGGTAGGCGATGCCGCGCGCCGCGAGCGCCTGCCCGCGCCGGATGTCGTCCTTGAAGTAGCTGTTGCCGCCGTCGATCACGGCGTCGCCGGCGGCGAGGCGCTCGCCGAGCGCCGCCACCGTCGCCTCGGTGGGATCGCCCGATGGCACCATCACCCACACGGCGCGCGGCGCCTCGAGCAGTGTCACCACTTCGTCGAGCGACGCGGCCGGGCGGGCGCCCTCGGCGACGAGCGGTGCCGCGGCCGCCATGTCGCGGTCGTGGACGACAACGTCGTGGCCGCCGCGAAGGAGTCGTCGCGCCATGTTGGCGCCCATGCGTCCAAGGCCGATCAGTGCGATTTGCATAGTTCAAGATCCGGGTACCGGGTACCGGGTACTGGGTATCGGGTATCGGGTATCGGGTATCGGCTCCAAGGTAGGGCCGGCTGTCCCAGCCCGGCCCACTGCGAGCCTGGTGCGTTCGGCGTTCGGCGTTCGGCGTTCGGCGTTCGGCGTTCGGCGTTCTTAGTTTTCGTATGCGGCGTCGATGGCGGCTCTCAGGGCCTGCAGGCCGGCCGCGACGTCCGCACCCAGGTGCACGCGGAGCGCTCGCCGGCCCCGTTCCTCGAGGACGCCGAGATCGCCGCGGGCCTGCGCGGCCTTGACCACGCCGAACGTGAACGCACGGCCCGGCACCGGCACGTCCTGCGCATCGTCACACGTGATCTGCAGGAAGACGCCGGTCGCCGGCCCCCCCTTGTACGCCTGTCCGGTCGAGTGCAGGAAGCGCGGGCCGAAACCGAGACAGGTCGCGGTCTGACCGCCGCCGCCGATCACGCCGCGCATGTCCTGGAGTGCCTCGACGTGCGTGTCGGTCATGTCGATGTAGGCCAGCAGCGCCACGTAGTCGCCGGGACCCACGCGTCCCAGGTGGGCACGGATCGCTTCGGCGGGTGTGGCCACCGCGCCGAGCGCGCGCACGTTGGCTTCGTCGGCGAAGATCGCGAGCGTCGTGTCCAGCACGACCGGCAGTTCGGGCGGCAGCGCGCCGTCCTGCTCGTAGGCATCGGTCAGGGCCCGCGTCTTGATCTTGCTCGCCTCGACGTCGGGCTGGTCGAACGGGTTGATGCCGAGCACGGCGCCGGCCACCGCCGTCGCGATTTCCCAGCGGATGAATTCCTGTCCGAGCGCGTAAGTGTCGCGCACGTCGATCTGGACGACCGGCTGGCCCACCTTGCCGAGCTGCTCGACGAGCGCGTCCTGATCGGTGTCGACATCGCTGGCCAGCCGCAGATAGACGAACAGGCGGTCGGCGCCGTAGCCCTCGGCCTGCCCCACCGGTTCGCGGTCCACGGGAATCACCGCGACGCCGTTCTTGCCGGTCGATTCGGCGACCAGCTGTTCGAGCCAGGCGCCGAGCGGTGCCAGCCCTGGCGAGGCGATGATCGTCAGCTTGTCGCGACCAGCCCTGGCTGCCTCGCCGATCACCACGCCGAGCGCCACACCGGGATTGGTCGCGGCGTCGGGACGACGGCATTCGTCAGCCATCTGTGACGCTTCGTCCAGCAGGCGCGCGACGTCGATGCCGATCAACGCCGCCGGCACCGTGCCGAACGCCGACAGCACCGAGAAGCGGCCGCCGACCGTCGGTTCGCCATAGGCGACGGCGCGGAAGCCGTCGCGCTCGGCCACCTTCTGCATCTGCGATCCGGGATCGGTGATGGCGACGACGTGCCGTCCGGCCTGCGCCGGTCCGACGACCTGCGTCAGGCGGTCGAAGAAGTACGCGAGGAAGACGTTGGGCTCGAGCGTGCTGCCCGACTTGCTCGCCACCAGCACGAGCGTCCGCGCCAGGTCGACGGCCGCGTCGAAGCGCAGCACCTGCGCGGGGTCGGTCGAGTCCAGCACGTGCAATCGCGGCGCGCCATCGCCGGCGCCAATCACGCGCGACAGCACCTCGGGCCCCAGGCTCGATCCGCCCATGCCGAGGAGCAGCACGTCGGTGATGCCTTCCTCGCGGATCGCGTGCGCCAGCGCGACCCGTGCACCGAGCTCGGCGCGCTGCACCTCGACGATGTCGAGCCAGCCGAGCCAGCGTTCCTCGCCGCTGCTGGTCCAGAGCGACGCGTCCTTGTTCCAGAGCCGCGCCACGCGGCCTTCGGCGGTCCACTGGCCGAGCGTACGGGCGATGGCCTCGGCCAGCGTTCCTGTGGGCATGGAGAGGGGGGAGCCAGTCACGCGGACAAGTGTAGCCTTGTAGCCAGCGGCCTGCAGCCCGCGCCGGCAGTGCCGCCAGGAGCGACCCATGGCCCTCGAAGAGTACCGTCGCAAGCGCGACTTCACGAAGACGCCGGAACCCGCCGGCGACCCGAAGGCGAAGGACCGCCGCGCCCCGGCGCGCTTCTTCTGCGTCCAGAAGCACCTGGCCACCGCGCTGCACTACGACTTCCGCCTCGAGCACGACGGCGTGCTGCTGTCGTGGGCCGTGCCCAAGGGCCCGTCGCTCGATCCCGCCACCAAGCGTCTGGCGATGCCCGTCGAGGATCACCCGGTCGAGTACGGCGAGTTCGAGGGGGTGATCCCGGAAGGCTACGGCGCCGGCGTCGTGATGCTGTGGGACGTCGGGACCTGGGAGCCCGAAGTCGACGATGTGGACGCGGCGCTGAAGAAGGGCGACCTGAAGCTGCGGCTCGACGGCTACAAGCTGAAGGGGTCGTGGGTGCTCGTCCGCACGCGCGGCTGGGGCCAGCGCAGCGGCAGCCGCGACGACGGCCGGTCGTGGCTGCTGATCAAGCACAAGGACGAGTGGGCCGGCGACCTCGACATCACCGGGTTCGCGCCGCACAGCGTCAAGAGTCGAGGCTCGTTCCGCGACATCCTCGCGCAGGACGCGCCGGACGTCTGGCTCAGTAATCGCGGCAACACCGGCGACGCCTCCCTCGAGACGCTTGCCGACGTCCTGCGCAAACTCGACACGGTCGAACCGCTGCCGAAAGAGGCTCGCAAGACCACCGCCGCGCCGAAGGCGGCCTCGAAGACCGCGGCGACACCGCCGGCGACGTCCGCCCGCGCGACGAAGTCTGCCGCTGCGAAGAAGGGCGCGGCGAAGAAAGCGCCTGCCAGGCGGGCCGTCAAGCGCCGCGGGTGATCGCCACGCTTTCCCTGCCCTGCCGCTGACCGCCTGTCGCTGGTAGGGGCGGCTCCGCCAACCGCCGGCGCGAACGCCGGTGGTGACGTCCGGTGATCGCGCGATCGCGCCCGGGGTATGCTCCGCGCGTGGCTCGGCGCTCACGCAGACTCCGACTCGCGCGAGCCCTCGCCGCGGTCGCTGGCCTCTACATCGTCGCGGGCCTCTGGCTCCGACCCGCATCGCCGATCCACCTGCCGCCGTCCGCCGGCCAACCCCGACTCTGGCGAGGCGCGTACCACGTCCATTCCAACAGGTCCGACGGCAGCGGCACGCCCGAGCAGATTGCCGGCGCCGCGGCCGCAGCGGGCCTGCACTTCGTCATCCTCACCGACCATGGCAACGGCACGCGCCGGCCCGATCCGCCGCGGTACGTCGACGGCGTGCTGCTGCTCGACGGCGTCGAGATCAGCACCGACGATGGGCACTACGTCGCGCTGGGCATGCGACAGACGCCGTTTCCGCTGGGCGGCGACGGCGCCAGCGTGGCGGCCGACGTCGCCCGCTTCGGCGGCCTCGGCATCATCGCGCATCCCGACTCGCCGCGCCCGGCCCTGGCCTGGCACGATCCGTCAGTGAACGCCGACGGATTCGAGTGGCTCAACGCCGACAACGCCTGGCGGGGCGCCAACACGAGTCACCTGCTGCTGCGGCTCGTCGCGTATCCGTTCAACCGCCCGGGCGCGCTCGCCGGACTTGCCGCCTATCCGGCGACGCTGTTCGCACGGTACGACGCCCCTCCGGTCACGCGGGATCTGGCGCTCGCGGCCGTCGACGCCCACGCACGGATCGGGTGGCGCCGGGACGCCGACCCGCTCGAAGGCGGACGCACCCTGGCGCGATTTCCGTCCTACCGTGCCATGTTCGGCACCTTCGGCATCATCGTGCCGTGGGTGGGCAGAGCGCCGAGCGGCAACGCGCAACAGGATGCCGACGCCGTGATGCACGCCCTGCGGGAACGGCTCGTCTACAGCGCGGTCTTCAGCATGGCCGACACGCCGTATCTGTCCGTCGAGATGGAGGCGGCAGCACCGGCGCTGCGTGTCCGCACGAACGCGCCCGCCGATGCCGTCATCCGGATGCGGCGCAACGGTGTCCCGTGGCGGGAGGCGGCTGCGCCCGAGGCCCGGTTCGCCCGTGCGGCAGGCGACGCGCAGACGACGTACCGTGCCGAAGTGTGGCTGGCGCCGCGACGCGGCTGGCCCGCCCTGCCGGTGGCTGTCGGTCAGTCGATCGGTCAGCTCCCGCCCCGAGCGACGCCGTCGACGGACGTGCGCAGCACCGTGCCCGTCGCGATCGCGGGATGGCACGGTGAACACGACCCGGCGTCATCGGTGAATGTGGAGACGGCCGAAGGCGCGATCGCCAGGGCGACGCTGACGCTGGCCCCGGGGCCGCGCGCCAGTCAGTTCGCCGCGCTCGTCGCAGACCTCGGACCGCCGCCCGCGGCTGCCGTCGGGCTCTCCGTCGTGCTCGAGGCCGACGCGCCGATGCGGCTGTCGCTGCAGTTCCGCGAGCCTCGTCCTGGCGAAGGTCTGCGCTGGCGCCGTTCGGTGTTCGTCGGCCCGGGCGACGACGACAACGCGGTGCCATTGTCCGGCTTCCGTCCGATCGCGCCGGCCTCGGGTCCCGTGCCGCTCGATCGCGTCCACGCGCTGCTCTTCGTGATGGACACGGTCAACGCGCGGCCGGGCGATCGGCGGATCGTGACGGTACGCGACCTGCGCTGGACTGTGAACGGCCCCGGGTAGGGCCGGCTCTCCGCCCGCTCTCCGAGCCCGGCCGAATACAATGACGACAGGCGCTCCCGGCGCCCGCCATCCCATGGAAAAAATCATCGTTCATTCCCACTTCCACACCGGTCACCGACAGCTCGGCTACCCGGGCAAGTGCAAGTGGGTGCACGGCCACACCTGGCGCGGCACGGTCACCGTCTCGTGCGAGACGTTCCCGCGCGATCACCTCGACATGGCGCTCGACTTCGGCGACCTCAAGGCCGTGATGCGCTTCCTCGATCACAAGATGCTCGTCACCGAGCAGGACGCGACGTTCCTGGATTCGGACGTCTTCGAGCCCGAAGGCGTCGTGATGCTGAAGGGCAAGGGCCCCAGCGT
The DNA here is from genome assembly GCA_966211945.1 of uncultured bacterium. Taxonomy (GTDB): domain Bacteria; phylum Acidobacteriota; class Vicinamibacteria; order Vicinamibacterales; family Vicinamibacteraceae; genus Luteitalea. The sequence goes on along the minus strand of CBIHOS010000091.1, from coordinate 3,600 downwards.
CGAGAACGTCGCGCTCTACGTCTGGGACAACGTCGTCGCGCACATCCGCGACAAGTTCCCCGGCCACGCCGTCAGCTACACGGTCGAAGTCCTCATCCAGGAAACCGAAAACAACATCTTCATCGTCGAGAAGCAGATCACGATCTGACGCGCGCGCTCCCGCGCGTCATTTGATCTTCAGACCCGAGGCGAGCATCTTGACCCGTTCGGCGAGGCCGGCATCCTTGCCGCCGAGCGCCACCATCTGGTCGTAGTGCGCCTGCATCTTCTGGACGCGGGCCTGATCGTCGGCACCGCACGGGCACCCCTTCTTGAACTGGCCGAAGTAGGCCCAGGCCGCGCCCCACCGCGGCATCCACCACTTGGGCGCGAGGTCTGCGGCCTGTTCGAGCGGTGCGATCGCGGCGGCGTACTGGCCCTTGTCCTTGAGGGCCAGACCGAGCACGGCCAGGCCCATCGGGTGCTTGTAGCCGGGCGCGGCCACGGCCTTCTGCAGCGTCGCGATCGCCTTGTCGACCTGCTTGGCTTCGTACTGGACGGCGCCGAGATCGGTGAGGATCTCGACGTTGGTCGCGTCGATCGCCGCCGCCTTCTCCATGCTGGCGAGCGCGTTCGGGATGTCCTTCTTGTGCTCGCGCAGCAGGCGGCCCTGCCCGTGCAGCGCTTCGGCCATCGTCGGGTCCAGTTGCGCGGCCTTTGCGTAGGCTTCCAGGGCCGGGTCGACCTGCTTGTCGTGCTCGAGAATGCGGGCGTGGAGGAAGTGCGCGCGGGCGTTGTCGGGAAGTGCCGCGGCCGCCTTCGCCGCATGCGGCCGAGCGCCGTCGAAGTCCTGCAGCGCGACCAGCGCCTCGGTCAGGCCGACGAGTGCGTCGGCCTGCTGCGGGTTCACGGCGAGGACGCTGCGGTACTGCTGGGCCGCGGCGTCGTAGCGCCGCTGCTTCTGCTGGATCTGTCCGATCGTCAGTTGGAGGGCCGTGTCGGTGGGCGCGGCACTGGCCGCGGCGTACAGGTCCTGCAGCGCCTTGTCGCCGTCGCCCTTGGCCAGGTAGGCGCGTCCCCGCAGCGCGTACAGTTCGCGCCGGTTCGGATCGAGCCCCAGTGCCTGTCCGACTGCAACGATGGTTTGGTCGTGATCGCCCTTCGTGCTGACGATTTGCGCGAGGTGCGCAGCGGCGGCCGGCTGCTTCGGATCGAGTGACAACGCCTTGCGCAGCGGCGCTTCGGCGTCGGCGCCGCGGCCGGCGGCGACCAGCGCCTCGCCGAGCGCCGCCTGCACGCGCGCATCGTCGGGCGCGACCTTGGCGGCCTGCTCGGCCGCGGCGAGCGCGTCGGGGCTCCTGGTCTTGCCGAGCGACACGGCCCGTATCACGTGGGCGGGGGCGAGCGTTGCGTCGAGGGCCAACGCCGCGCCAGCGTGCTCGGCCGCATCGGCATAGCGCTCGGCCTGCAGGTGCCCGCCCGCCAGCGCGAGATGCGCCTGCGCCTTGTCGGCGCCGGTCAGCGCGCCGAGCGCCAGCTGGTAGTTGGCCATCGCGCACTCGCCGTCCTTGCGCGCCTCACACAGGCGCGCCAGCTTGTAGGCGGCCTGCGCCTGCGTGGGGTCGAGCCCGACGATGGCTTTCAGGTGTGCTTCGGCCTTCACCAGATCGTTGGCCGCGACGAGTTTGTCGGCCTCGGTCATGAGGCGCGGGATGTCGCGGACGCGGGCCTTGGAGAGGTCCTGCGCGGCGACGGGGAGGACGGAAATCAGGCTTGTCAGCAGGGCCACGGCAGCCGCCACGGCCCACGCGCACATGCGCATGGTCGACCTCGCTTCGGAGTTGGGTGTGCGCATGGTAGCAGAGGGCGCTACACTGCGCGGCATGGTCGATGCCGAACTGCTCGAGATCCTCGTGTGCCCTGATGACAAGACGCCGGTGACGCTCGCCAGCAGCGAGACCCTCGCGCTGCTCAACACCCGCATCGCCGCGGGCGGCGTCGAGACGCGCGGCGGATCTGCCGTCACCGAGCCGGTCGCCGAGGGCCTGGTGCGCGCCGACGGCAAGTACCTCTATCCGGTGCGCGAGGACATCCCGGTGATGCTGATCGACGAGGCGATTCCGCTCGGATGAACCGCCGCCGATTCGTGCGGGTCGCGGCCGCCGTTGGCGGCGCCGCCGCGATCTCGCCAGTCGCCGGGGCCGGCCAGCCGGCGCCGGGCGTCGCGGGCACCGACCGCCGCGCCTGGCTCGCCCAGGTCGACCGCGTGTTCGGCCCCGTCGTGCGGGCGCTGGCTGCCGGGCGGCTCCGCGCGACCATGCCGGTCGAATCGTCGGGCACCGGCCGGGCCGAGGTCACGCATCTCGAGGCCGTGGGGCGCACGCTCATGGGCCTGGCGCCGTGGCTCGACGGGAGCGGCGGCGACGCCGCCGAAGCCGCGCTGCGCCGCGAATACGTGACGCTCGTCCGGCAGGGGCTCGATCACGGTACCCGCCCCGATGGCCCCGATCGTCTCAACTTCGATCGCGGATCGCAGCCGCTGGTCGACGCGGCGTTCCTGGCCCAGGCCTTCCTGCGCGCGCCGGCGCTGTGGGCCGGCCTCGGGCCGGACCTGCAGCGGCGCCTCGTCGCGGCGTTCCTCTCCAGCCGGGTGATCCTGCCGGGGTTCAACAACTGGCTGCTGTTTGCCGCCACCGTCGAGGCGTTTCTCGAGCAGGCCGGCGAGCCGACGTGGGACCGCATGCGGATCGACTATGCGCTGCGTCAGCACGAGCAGTGGTACAAGGGCGACGGCATCTACGGCGACGGCGCGCAGTTCCACTTCGACTACTACAACGCGTATGTCATCCAGCCGATGCTGCTCGACGTCCTGGCCGCCTGCGCCGACGAGCGCCCGGCCTGGCAGGCGATGCGTGAGCCGATGCTGACGCGTGCGCGGCGCTTCGCGGCGATCCAGGAGCGGTTGATCGCGCCGGACGGATCGTTCCCGGCGGTCGGACGGTCGCTCGCCTACCGCTGCGGCGCCTTTCAGGGACTGGCGCAGGCGGCACTGCGCCGCGACTTGCCGAAGGATGTGCCGCCAGGCCAGGCACGCGCGGCGCTGTCGGCCGTCATCAGCCGCACGCTCGATGCGCCGGACACCGTCGACGCGCAGGGCTGGCTCACGCTCGGCCTGTGCGGGCACCAGCCTGGCGTCGCCGAGACGTACATCTCCACCGGCAGCCTCTATCTGTGTTCCGCGGCGTTCCTGCCGCTCGGTCTGCCGCCCGAGGATCCGTTCTGGACCGACGCGCCGCGGGACTGGACGGGCAAGCGGGCCTGGGCCGGACAACCCATCCCCATCGACAAGGCGTTGTCGTAGCTATCGATTGCGACGATGTCGTCGATGCGATCAGGGCGCCTCGGGGAGGCGCCCCTACCAGCGTGCGCCACGTCGTTCGCGCCGGTTGTGGATGCCGTCGTTCGTGCCGGTAGGGGCCGCTCCCCGAGCGGCCCAGAAGTCGCGCCGGCCGACCCGGGCCGGCGTCCACGTAACGGCACGCCGGCGCCGCGCCCGACACGCCCGGCAGGGCGCCTCGGGGAGGCGCCCCTACCAGCGTGCGCCACGTCGTTCGCGCCGGT
>CBIHOS010000090.1:0-17534 GCA_966211945.1 uncultured bacterium | reverse complement strand
CTGGCGCCGACGCCTTCCGGACTGCTGCACCTCGGGAATGTCTGCGCGTTCGCGGGGGCCTGGCTCTCCGCACGCAGCGCCGGAGGACGGCTGCTGCTGCGGATCGAGGACGTCGATCGCGAGCGCTCGCGGCCTGATGTCGAACAGGCGCTGCGCGACGATCTCGCCTGGCTGGGGCTGACCTGGGACGACGAGACGCCGCGGCAGTCGACGCGGCGCTACGACGACGTGCTGCGGCGCCTGACGCCGCGCCTCTACTACTGCCGTTGTACGCGGGCGATGCGCGACGTGCCGACGCCGGCCGGCGCGGGCTGTGCGGGTGACTGCGCCGCCCGCGGCTACGACGATGGCGCCATCCGCTTCCGCCTGGAACCTGCCTCGATGACGTTCGTCGATCGGCGACGTGGTCGGCAGGTCGTCGATCCACGGGCCTTCGGCGACCCCGTCCTGGTCCGCCGCGACGGCCAGGTGTCCTACAACCTCGCGGTGGTGGCAGACGACATCGTCGATGGCGTCGACGACGTTGTCCGGGGCAGCGACCTGCTGGAGTACACGGCCGTGCAGGTCCAGCTGTGGACGGCGCTCGGGGCGCCGCCACCCCGGTGGCTGCACACGCCGCTGATCCTCGGCCGTGACGGCCGGAAGCTCTCGAAGTCGCACGGGTCGGCACACGTCGGCGCGTGGCGTGCCGCCGGCGCCGCGCCGCACGACGTGTGGACGCGGGTGCTGCCGTGGCTTGGCGTCGAAGGGGCGCGGTCGCTCGACGAGGCTCGGGACAGCTGGCTGTCCGCGGCCGGCCCCTGCGGCCCGATCACGATCGAGGCCTGACGGCGTTCGGCTGACGACTTCCACGAGTCGGTGAGCCCGTGCAACAGGATCACCGGCTGGGCCGACGCGTCACCGGGAGGCGGGAGCGGCCTGACCGCGCGGCGTGATGCCGTCGAGCGACTGGATCGTCTTGATCGACGGCGGCGTGGCACGCAGCTTCGTGGCGACGGCCTCGGCCTGCCGCATCACGCGCAGGATGTTGCCGCTCGTGATCTTCTCGACGTCCGCGTCGCTGTAGCCGCGGCGCATCAGTTCCTTCACGAGCGCCGGATAGGTGCTGACGTCTTCGAGGCCCTGCACGACCGAGGTGATGCCGTCGAAGTCGCCGCCGAACCCGATGTGGTCGATGCCGGCCACCTTGCGGATGTGATCGATGTGGTCGGCCACCTGGCTCAGCGTCGCGCGCGGCTCCGGGTTCGCCTTGCGCCACGCCTCGAGCGCGGCCGCCTGGGCCGCCGCGTCGTTCGGAAACTGCGCCTTCAACCGGGTGTTCTGGGCGGTGGCGCGCCGCGAGTACGCCGCCACCTCCGGCGACGTGAAGCCGGGCACGAAGGTCACCATCACGATGCCGCCGTTGCTCGGGATCTGTCGAAGGATGTCGTCGGGGACGTTGCGCGGCGAGTCGGCCACGGCCTTCGCGTTGGAGTGCGAGAAGATGACCGGCGCCTGCGACACCCGGATCGCATCGGCCATCGTGTCGGGCGACACGTGGCTGAGGTCGACGAGCATGCCGAGGCGGTTCATCTCGTGCACGACCTCCTCGCCGAACGTCGACAGGCCCTGCAGCTTCGGCGTGTCCGAGCAGGAGTCGGCCCAGGGCACGTTGGCGCTGTGGGTGAGCGTCATGTAGCCGACGCCGAGCCTTCGGAACATCCGCAGCGTGCCGAGCGAACTGTCGATCGAGTGACCGCCCTCCATGCCCATCAGCGACCCGATCCGCCCGGCCGCCATCGCCTTCGACATCTCGTCGGCGGTGCGCACGAGCGTGAAGACGTTCGGGTAGCGGCGCACCATTTCGTGGACGGCGTCGACCTGCTCGAGCGTCGCACTCACGGCCGCGTCGCCCTGCAGCGCCGCCGGCACGTACACCGACCAGAACTGCCCGCCGACGTGCCCCCGCCGCAGGCGCGGAATGTCGGTCATCATCGCCGGCTGCGGCGTGGCGATGTCGCGCGCGTCGAAGTCGTAGCGCACCTTCTCGCGCATCTCCCAGGGCAGGTCGTTGTGCCCGTCGATCACCGGCGCCCGCTTCATCACCGCCTCGACGCGGGCCTGCGACGGTTCGGCCGGCGCCGGTGCGGGCTGGGCAATCGCGGCGGTCGCAGCGAAGGCGGCGAGCGGAAGGGCGGTGGCGGTGACGAGCAGGGCTCTGAGCGACGGAGTCATCGTGAAAATCCTAGACGTGACGGATGTTGGCGAGGTCGCGCCGCAGGTCGGCGCGGAAGTCGGGGTGGGCGATGCCGATCAGCATCTCGCCCCGCTCGCGGATCGAGGCGCCGTGCAGGTTGACGGCGCCGAACTCGGTGACCACCCAGTGGACGTGCCCGCGCGTCGTGACGACGCCGGCGCCGGGCTGCAGCGCGGTCACGATGCGGGAGACCGTGCCGCGCGCCGCGGTCGACGGCAGCGCGATGATCGCCTTTCCGCCGGGCGACAGCGCCGCACCGCGGATGAAGTCCATCTGCCCGCCGATGCCCGAGAAGATGCGGAAGCCGATCGAATCGGCGCAGACCTGTCCCGTGAGGTCGACCTCGATGGCGGAGTTGATCGCCACGACGCGCGGGTTGCGCCTGATCTGCGCGGTGTCGTTCGTGCGGTCGCACGGGTGGAACTCGACGCGCGGGTTGTCGTCCACGAAATCGAACAGCCGGCGCGTGCCGTTGACGAACGAGGTCACGGTCCGGTTGGGATGGACGACCTTGTGGCGGTTCGTGATCACCCCGTTGACCTGCAGGTCGATCAGCCCGTCGGAGAACATCTCGGTGTGGACACCGAGCTCGTGCTTGTTGCCCAGGCGCCGCAGCACCGCGTCGGGAATGCCGCCGATGCCCATCTGCAGCGTCGAGCCGTCCTCGATCAGGCCGGCAATCAGCTCGCCGATGGCGGCCTCCACCGGCGACTCGGTGGCTGGCGTGTGTTCGTGCAGCGGACGGTCGTTGGCGACCAGCGCGTCGAGCCTGTCGACCGGCACGACGACGTTGCCGCGGGTGCGCGGCATGCGGCTGTTGACCTCGGCGATGACCAGGCGCGCGGTGTCGGCCGCGGCCCGCGCCGCGTCGACCGACGTGCCGAGCGTGCAGAAGCCGTGACGGTCGGGCACCGAGAGCGTCAGCAGCGCCGCATCGAGCTGGACGCGTCCGGAGAGGAACAGGCCGGGGATGTCCGACAGGAAGATGGGGACGAAGTCGGCGCGCCCCTCGGCGATCGGGCCCCGCAGCGGCGCCCCCGTGAAGAGCGACACGGACCGGATGTGTCCCTGCTGATCGGCCCCGGCAAACGGCGCCGGCCCGGACGTGTGCAGGTGGTAGACGGTGACGTTCTCCAGGTCGCTGCGCCGGGCGAGTGCGTCGAGCAGCGTCGTCGGCGTCGCCGCGGCGCCGTGCACGAAGACCTTCATGCCGCTCCGCAGCCTGGCGATCGCATCGTCTGGCGACGCCGCGCGTGAGGTCCAATCGCTCTGCATCGCGATCATGATGGATCGGTGACGGGCCGAAGGACAGTACGATTACGGGCGATGCGCCTGATCTGTGCTGCTGTCTCGCTCCTCCTCGCCCTTCCGGCCGTGGCCACCGCCCAGGACGTGGCGCTGCCCGCCGCGCTTCGGCAGCGCGTGGCCGACGCCGCGGTCACGCTGACCCCACGCTTGGTCGAGGTACGGCGCGACCTCCACGCGCATCCCGAACTGGGGTTCCGCGAAACCCGCACCGCGAAGCTGGTGGCCGACCGGCTGCGCGCGCTCGGCTTCGACGAGGTCCGCGAGCAGGTCGGCGTCACCGGCGTGATCGGCGTGCTGAAGGGCGGCAAACCCGGCAAGGTCGTGGCGGTACGGGCCGACATGGACGCCCTGCCGATCCCCGAGCTGATCGAGGTGCCGTACAAGTCGACGGTCCCCAACGTGAAGCATGCGTGCGGGCACGACGCTCACGTCTCGATCGGTCTGGCCGTGGCCGAAGTGTTCAGCACGCTGCGGGCCGAGATCCCCGGCACCGTGCTGTTCCTGTTCCAGCCGGCCGAAGAAGGTGATCCCGACGGCGGCAAGACGGGCGCGGCCCGCGTGCTGGAGGACGGCGCGTTTGCCGGGCCGGTGCCGACGGCGATCTTCGGCCTGCACGTGCTGCCGACGCTCGAGGTGGGCACGATTGGCGTGAACGTCGGCGCGGCGATGGCGAGCAGCAATCGCTTCACCGCGACGATCGTCGGCAAGAAGACCCACGCGGCCTACCCGCACACCGGGGTCGATCCGATCCCGGTCGCGGCGCAGGTCGTGGCCGCGCTGCAGACGATCCCGAGCCGGATGAACAACGCGGCCGAGCCGATCGTGGTGTCGGTCGCGACGATCAACGGCGGCAACCGCTACAACATCATCGCCGACCAGGTGACGCTCGGCGGCACCGTTCGCACGCTGAGCAAGGACGGCCCGGACAAGGTGCGCACGCTCATGGAGCGCGCGATCAAGGGCGTCGCCGAAGCGTCAGGCGCCACCTACACGTTCGACTTCCCGGCCGGCAACCCCGTCACCTTCAACGAGCCGGGGCTGGCCGAGGCGAGCCTGCCGGTGCTGGCCGCGGCGGTGGGCGGGCGGCAGCACATCCTGACGCCGCCGCCGCAGATGGGCGCCGAGGACTTCGCGATGTATCAGGAGAAGGTTCCCGGGCTGTACTTCTTCCTCGGGGTCGGCAACGCGGAGAAGAAGATCACCGCGATGATCCACACCGAGTACTTCGACATCGACGAAGCGGCGCTGCCGATCGGCGTGCGCGCGCTCGCCGGCGCGACCTTGGAGTACCTGTTCCGGAAATAGGCCGGGCTGGGACAGCCGGCCCTACCTCTCGACGGACTTGCGCGCGGCGGTCGTGCGGCCGGTCGGGCAGTGGCTGCACGTGGGCGCCGCGCCGCCGGGCGCAGACGCCTGGCGCTTGTCGAACACGCCGAGCACCTTGCGCAGCACCACGGCGAGTGCCGCCACCGCTACGAGGGTCACCAGCACGTGCTGGACGACCTCGCCGACCGTCATCGCGTCGAGGTTCACGATATGCCTCCCGCGCGCAGCAGTTGATAGACGAGCAGACCGCTCACGTAGGCGAGCGTCGACATGTAGACCAGTTGTATCAGGGCGTACTTGCCGGAGCCGGTCTCGCGGCGCGTGACCGTCAACGTCGGCAGGCACTGCATCGCGAGCACGAAGAACACGAGCGCGCTCGCCGACGTGGCGGCCGTGAACAACGGCGTCCCGTCGTCGCGCGTCGCGCTGCGAATGCGCTCGATCACGCCGGCGTCCACGTCGCCCTCGTTGGGTCCGCCCACCAGCACCGACATCGTCGACACGAACACTTCACGGGCCAGGAAGCTGGTGAGCACACCGACCGTCAGCTGCCAATCGTAGCCGAGCGGCGCGAAGACCGGCTGCGCAATGCGGCCCAGCTGCCCGGCGAACGAGCCGGTCTGCTCGGCCCGCGCCTGCAGGACATCCGCCTCGCTGAGCCACTCGGCGCGCAACGACTCGGAGACGCCCGGCTTGACGGCCTCGGCCCGCAGCTGCGTTGCCCGCGCCGGCGGGTCCACCTTCGGGTAGGCACTCAGCCACCACATGACGATGCAGATCGCCATGATGACGGTGCCGGCCGTGCGCAGGAACGCCAGTCCCTGGTCCTTGGCCGTGAACAGCGCGTTGCGCACGGACGGCCACTTGTAGCTGGGGAGTTCCAGCACCATCGGGCGCGCGGCGCCGGCAAGCCACGTGCGCCCGAAGACCGTCGCGGTGACCATCGCCGCGAGCGCGCCGAGCATGTAGCAGCCGATGAACGCGAGGCCGGCAAACAGCGGTCGATCGGCGAAGAGCAGGCTGGTGAGGAGCACGTACACCGGCAGCCGTGCCGAACAGCTCATGAGCGGCGCGACGAGAATCGTCGCCAGTCGATCGCGTCGATCGGGGATGAGGCGCGTCGACATGATGCCGGGCAGCGCGCAGGCGTGCGACGTCAGCAGCGGCACGAACGCGTGGCCGGGCAGGCCGAAACGGCGCAGCACGCGATCCATCACGAACGCGGCGCGCGCCAGGTAGCCCGTGTCCTCGAGCAGGCTGATCAGGAAGAACAGCAGGCAGATCTGCGGCAGGAACACGACCGTGCCCGCCACGCCGCCGATGATGCCTTCCGACACGAGCGCCCGCACCGGCCCGTCGGGCAGGTACTGCGTCGCGAGTTCGCCGAGGCGCGCAAACGTGGCCTCGATGAGGTCCATCGGCACGGTGGCCAGCGTGAAGAGCGTGTAGAACAGCCCGCCCATCACGGCGAGGAAGGTCAGGAGTCCGAGGACCGGATGCGTGAAGACGCGATCGAGCCGCTCGGCGAACGCGTCGCGGACGTGCGGCGCGTCCGGCAGGCCGGCGCTGTACGCCATCACGTCGTCGGCCCAGTTGGTCAGCGTTTCGACCGACGCGCCTTCGCCGGGAACGCCGACGGCCGGCCCGTGGTGGCGGGTTCCCTGTTCGAGCGCCCGCGCCAGCGCGTGCCTGACGTCGTCGACGCCGTCGCCGCGGCGCGCCACGACGGCAATCGCCGGACAGCCGAGGCGATCGCCGAGCCGGCGCGCGTCGATGGTCAGGCCGCGCCGCTGCGCGAGGTCCACCATGTTGAGCGCGACGACGACCGGAACCTCGTAGGCGAGCAGTTCGCCGACCAGCACGAGGTTGCGCGTCAGGTTGCAGGCGTCGACCACCACGACGACGGCGTCCGGACGACGGTACAGGCCGTCGCCGCTCAGCACGTCGCGCGCGATGCGGGTTTCGGGCACGTCCAGGCCGAGCTCGTACAGGCCCGGCAGGTCGACGATTTCGGTGATCCAGTCGCCGGGGAGGGCCGCGCGGCCGACGCGCGACGCCGTCGTGGTGCCCGGGAAATTCGAGGTCTTGGCCCGCGCTCCGCAGAGGCGGTTGAACAGCGTTGTCTTACCGGTATTCGGATTGCCGATGAGCGCGACCCGCGGCATCTCCCGCGCGGCGACGGGCAGTGGAACCACCGTCTCCGGCGCCGAGGCGGGCATCTCAGGCCCCGGCGGCGGCTTCGCGGACGACCAGGATGCCGTTGGCGACGGTGCGCGAGAGGCCGATGCGGGTGGAGCGCACCTGGACGATGCAGGGCTCGCCGGCCTTGCACAGTGTCAGGGTGGACTGGCGGGTGACGCCGAGCGCGCGCAGCAGGTTCACGTCCTCGGGATCGAGGTGCGCGCCGTGGAAACGAACGACCGAGCCTGCCTCGCAGGAGCTCAGGGGCACCGTCGTGGGGACGACCGATGGGGCCGTGACGGCGGTCGTGACGGACTCGACGTGTTGAATCATGAGCAAGCGTCCCGGCGCCGGTCTAAGGCGACCAATGGGGTCCGACTTGCGTTCATCGTAGCACGAACCTGAGACTCGCTCTCATCACGTGGACGCGTCGCCGACTCGAGGCAAGGTAGGGCCCGTTGTCCCAACGCGGCCCGACAGGAAGCCCGGGCTGGGACAGCCGGCCCTACCTTCTCGGAAGTCCGCCGCCGTCGACTTAGAATGCCGCGCATGGCGAAACCGCCGGTCGAGGTTACCTTGCAGTGGACGCGCGACCTCGTGTTCGACACGACCATCGCCAGCGGCGCCGGGCCGGTCATCGACAGCGACGGCGTTGCCGGCGCGTCGCCCGTGCAGGCGCTGGCCCTGGCGCTCGGCTCCTGCATGGGTGTCGACGTCGTGATGATTCTCCAGAAGGGGCGCCACGACCTCCGCGCGCTGACGGTGCACGTGACCGGCACGCGGGCCGATGGACCGCCGTCCTACTTCACCGGCTTCACGATGGAGTACGTCGTCTCCGGGCCGGTGCCCGACGCCGCCATCAGCCGCGCCGTCGACCTGTCGCGCGAGAAGTACTGCTCGGTGTGGCACAGCCTCCGGCCAGACACGCCGCTCGACATCCGCATCACGCGCATCGATGGCTGACGCGGGCGACGTCTCCGCTGCCGCGCCGGCCGCGGGCGGCCGCCGCGCCCGCGCCGGCTACATCGACTGGCTGCGCGGCCTCGCCGTGCTGATCATGATCCTCGCGCACGTCGTCGACTCGTGGACCGTGCTCGGGCCGACGAGACAGACGCGCGCGTACTTCTGGTTCATGGTGCTGGCCGGCATGGGCGCGCCGCTGTTCCTCTGGCTGGCCGGCCTCGCCGTCGGGCTGGCAGGGCACGCGCGGCTGCGGCGCGGCGCCTCGGTCGCCGCCGCGAGCTGGGCGCTGCAGAAGCGAGGCTGGGAGGTCTTCGGCCTGTCGCTGCTGTTCCGGCTGCAGGCCTACGTCTTCAGCGCGGGCGCCACCTTCTACGGCATGTTCAAGGTCGACATCCTCAACGTCCTGGGACTCTCGCTGGTCGCGGCCGCGTGGTGCTGGGGACGCGGGTCGTCGCGTGCGTCGCGAATCGGGCTGGCCGCCGCCGCCACCGTCGTCGTGCTGGTCCTGACGCCCTTCCTGCGTGTCTGGGAGTGGCCGGCCGCCGTACCGGATTTCATCGCGGGGTATCTCAGGCCGCCGCCCAACCGGTCGACGTTCACGCTGTTCCCCTGGAGCGCATTCGTCTTCGCCGGGCTGGTGCTCGGCGAGTGGCTGGCGACCACGCCTGCCGATCGGCGCGGCACGGCCTGGCACCTGCGCGTCGCAGCGATTGGCATCGCGGCCGGCGCCGGTGCGTACGCGTTGTCGTTCTGGCCGACGTGGCTGCCTGGGTCGCGGTTCTGGACGACGTCGCCGGCGTTCTTCGTGATCCGGCTCGGCGCGATGGTCGCGGTGCTCGGACTGTTGTTCGTGCTGCTGCGGCCGGGTGGCCTGTGGTCGCGGCTCACCTGGCCGCGCCGCTGGAGCCCGATGGAACTGCTCGGGCAGACGTCGCTCTTCGTGTACTGGGTGCACGTGGAGCTGGTCTACGGCGTCGTCTCGCGGCCGCTGCACAAGCGGCTGTCGCTCGAGATGGCGATCGTCGCGTTCGCGGTGTTCACGGGCCTGATGCTCGGGCTCGCGATGCTCAAGTCGAAGTACTGGGACCGTCACACGCCGTGGGCGGCGTGAGCGTCCGGAGGAGTCCTCGCATGCGCGTGCTGCTGTCGATCTCGACTCTCGTGCTGGCGTCCGCGGCGCTGGCGTTCGCGCAGCCGGCTGCGCCCGCCCTCGACATCTATCACGTCGACGTCGAAGGTGGGGCGGCGACGCTCATCGTCACGCCGGCCCGCGAGTCGGTGCTCGTCGACGCCGGCTGGCCGGGCAACGACGGGCGCGACGTCGAGCGCATCCAGGCGGCGATGAAGGCGGCCGGCATCTCGCGCATCGACCACTTCATCACTTCCCACTATCACACCGATCACGCCGGCGGCCTGCCGCCGCTGCTGGCCGCCGTGCCGATCGGCGCGTTCCACGATCACGGCACGATGACGCCGCCGTACGCGAAGGACTTCGCGTCGAGCTACGAGGCGTACACCGCCGTCGTGAAGACGCGATCGACGGTCGAACCTGGCGCGACCCTGACGTTACGGGCGGCAGGCGGCGCGGCACCGGTCACGCTCGCGTTCGTGGCGGCGAACGGTGCGGTGACTGGTGCGAAGGGGCCGGCCAACCCGGCGTGCGCGGGCGCGCCGGCCAAGCCCGACGATCCCTCCGACAACGCCCGCAGCGTCGCGTTCGTCCTGTCGTATGGCGTCTTCGACTTCTTCGACGCCGGCGATTTGACGTGGAACACCGAGGCGAAGCTGGCGTGCCCGGACACGAAGGTGCCGGTGGTGGACGTCTACCAGGTCACGCACCACGGGCTCGACACCAGCAACAATCCCGTCCTGCTGCAGGCGCTGGCGCCGACCGTGGCGGTGATGAACAACGGCGCGAGGAAAGGCGGGTCGGCGGCGACGGTGCACGCGTTGAAGGCCCTCCCGTCGCTGCAGGCGCTCTACCAGCTGCACCGCAACGTCGCGACCGGACCGGCCGACAACACCGCGCCGGAACTGATCGCCAACCCGGACGAAACACCCGATGACGGGCACATGGTCAGCGTGCACGTCCAGCCAGACGGCCGTTACGAGGTCGTCAACCACCGGACAGGGGCGAGGCGCGGCTTCACCTCGAAGAAGTGAACCCGCGCTTGGTAGCAATGCGCAAGGCTCAATGCGCAATGTCGAGGGCCAGCGAGGTTTCGACATTCAGCATTGTGCATTCAGCATGACACCCGCGAGGACGCGCGCTCAGCGCTTCTTCACGTCGTCTTTGTGCGCTTCGACGAACCACATGTACTTGTCGATCTCGTGCGCGATCTCGGTGAACAGGTCGGTCGTGACCGCATCACCGAGTTCGTCGCTGTCGTCGATCGCCTTGCGCAGCGCGGTCCCGAACTTCGCGAGCGCCGACGACACACAGTCCACGTGGCTGTGCCAGTCCTGCGCCTCGATCGGGTAGGGCGGCAGCATGGTCCGTTCGACCACCGCCTGCGCCGTGCCCACCGCCGTGCCGCCGAGCATCACGGCGCGCTCGGCGATCTCGTCCTTGTACTTGGCGGCCGAGGCTGACACCTGATCGAACAGTTCGTGCAGGCCGATGAAGTTCGGCCCCTTCACGTTCCAGTGCGCCTGCTTGGCCTGCAACTCCAGGTCGATCACGTCGGCGAGACGGGCATTCAACAGTTCCACCGAGGCTTGCCGCGTATCGGCGTCGAGGCCGTGCTTGGTTGGGTTGAGAGTGACTTCGGCAACGCTCTTGTTCGGCATGTGTCCATCCTCGCATCGTTTACGTCAACTGCGCGGCCGGGTTGGGACCACCGGCCCGACCGTGACCTTCTTCACGACGGGTGCCGTGTCGTTCCAGAACAAGACGGCGGCGTTGAACAGCAAGCCGAACTCGCCGTGGTTCTGCCAGCGATAGCACGGGTTGGTGGCAAACGCCACGACGCGACCGCGGCCCACCGGCGTGTCGACGAGCGCCGCCCGCCGGCGGATCTCGGTTGCGCCGCGCATCAGGCCGCTCAGCACGCCCGCGTCGCCGCCCGTGTAGCGCATCAGGATCTGTTCGGCCTGGTCCTCGTCCGGCACCTGGAAGAGCGGCCCGTTGGCATAGCGCGCCGGCATGGTCTTGCCTGAATAGCCGAAGAAGATCGGGTGCTCGGGTCTCGAGATCTCCACCTGGACGATCGGGCCGGGCGCGTAGAAGGCAGACGATGGGCGCTGCGCCGTGATCTCGCGCTGCAGGCCGAACTCGGCTGGGAAGTACGACGAGCCGCCGAGCGTGATCAGCACGCCGCCGCCTTCCACGAACTTCTGCAGTTCGATGACGCCTTCGAGTCCCATGCCGCCCGTGATGTCGTCGGACTCGCCGTAGCCGCCGAGCGACGGGAACTTCGGGTCCTTCGTGTACGGCAGCGGCCCGGCCTTCCGTTGGACGTCGAAGACCAGCGACTTGCCGGTCGTCGCCTGGTTCGGGACGAGGATCACGTCGTACGCCGCCGCGAGACCGCCGGCCCTGAGGCGTTCCTTGTAGATCAACTCGTAAGGGATACCGAACTTGTCGAAGGCGTGACGGACCCAGCCCACCTCCTGTGTGCGGCCCCAGGTCGAGAAGATGGCCAGCCGCGGCAGATCGACCGCGACGGTCGCGACATCCGGCGGCGCCGCCAAACCCGTGGCGGCAAGGCCGAAGCGTGACACGGCGTCGCGCAGCGCGGCGGCGTGCGCTGCCGGCACGAGGAACGAGCCGGCCGGATACGTCTGCTCACCGACCGTGAAGGCGGCGCGGGCCGCCTCGACGTCGGCAGCGCCGAGCGCCAGCCGCAGCCGCAGCATGTCGTTGGAACCGTGATGGGGCACGACCCATGTCGCCGCCGTCGCCGGCCCGTCCACCACGCCGCGCCTCGGCAGGTCGGTGACGCGCGTCATCGCCGCCTCGAAGATCGCCTGGTCGGCGGTCGGCTCGACCTTCGCCTGCAGCATCAGGCCCATCGTCCAGCCGGTGTCGTCGTAGGTGCGCAGCGTCGCGTCGGGAAACGTCTGCTTCTCGAGCAGCGTCTTGGCGAGCCGTCCGTACGGCTGGTCGCGACGGATGACGAACGACCCGGCCGGATACTTGCCGTCGCTCAGCGTCAGCTCGGCGGTCGCCCGCGAGATCTCGATGCCCTGCAGCTGGAGCAGCGACAGCAGCTGGCGCACGCGCGTCTGGTCCTTCTGTCCGGCCGGCACGATGAACGCGTGCGGCGCGTCCTTCTTGCCGGACTCGATGCTGTTGCGGCTCTTGCGGTAGAAGTTCTCGGTGATCACGTCGGGGAACGACGCCGCGTACTGCAGCGCCGAGATCACCGCGGTCTGCATGTAGTTGGTGTTGTTGCGCATCGACCAGGTCACCTCCCGATACGGCGGCAGCGGGCGATACCATTCGCGGCTGGTCTGACCGGCGCCGCTGCCCTCCGGCGGTGCGACGCGCCGCTTCATCGTCGTCGCGCCGCCGTTGCCGAACGTCTCGTACATGCGGACCAGGCCGTTGTGGTTCGACGACATGAATGCCAGGTAGCCCGGTGAGTACATGTCGACGAAGCCGTGCGTCCAGACGCCGGGCATGCCGTACTTGGTGAGCTGCGTCATCTCGAAGTTGGCAAACATCGGCAGCTCGCCGTAGACGATCGGATCGAGATTCGGGTTGTGCGGCGCCTGGCCCGAGAACGTGTAGAGGAACGGCACCGACTCGTGCAGGTCGTGCATCACCGGCGGGTGCGTCTTCAGGTACCACTCCAGGTGCGCGCGCATCGTCACCTGCGAGTAGTTGATGTCACGGTTGTTGTCGTGAAAGATGTACTTGCCCCAGTACGGCGGCCCGCTGATGCGGTCCTTCTCCTCGGTGATGTCCGTCATGTGGCGCCGGTACCAGTCGACGTAGCGGTCGCGCCCGTCGGGGTCGCTGGCCGGCGTCAGGCTGACGATGATGCGGTCGCGGATCTGCCTGAAGAGCGGCGTCTCGCTGACCACCAGCCGGTAGGCCAGCTCCATCAGCATCTCCGGCGGCCCCGTCTCGCCGCTGTGCAGCCCGCCCATCAGGTGATAGATCGGCGGCGTGCCCGCGATCAGCGTCTTCGCCTCGGCCTCCGACAGCGTTCGAGGGTCGGCGAGGCGCGCGAGGCTCGCCTTGTGCGTCTCGAGGTTCTGCAGCGTCGACTCGCTGGCGATGTAGACGACCGTGATGTCGCGGCCCTCGTCGGTCTTGCCGATGGTGGTCACGCGGATGCGCGGCGACGCCTTCTCCAGGGCCCGGTAGTACGCGAGCGCCTCCGACGTCTTCGTGAGCCGCTTCGGTGTCCCGATGTGATAACCGAGGACGTCCTTCGGTGTCGGCACCCCTTTGACGAGCGGCAGGTGATCGACCAGCGGACTGAGGAACTCGGGCGCCGTCGTCCAGTCCTTCACGCGAGCGGCGAAATCGGCGTCGACCGCCTCGCGCGCCGCCGGCTGAGCGTGCGGTGCGACGTCCAGCAGGAGCGTGAGGCAGGCGACGATGGCCCACCGGGCGGCTGAGGTCATGCGGGGGACTATAGCCGAAGCGAAATTCGTGATCTCGCCCCCCAGAATCGTCATCGCGTCGCCGGCCGACGAACGGTCGTTCCTGCCGTCTGGCAGGGAAATCCGGCTGAAACTCGCGTGGCATGCCGGTTGCCTCAGTACGGGACCGTCGGCGGTCTGTTTGTGGCACGATGCCACAGTGCTGGGGAGCCAGATCGTCGGCAGCAGAGGCTGCGCAATTCTGCGCGGCCTCTGCCCGTTCGTCCGCGAGTCGGCGGCGCGGGGCAGCCGATGACGCTGCGCCTCGACCTGAACGCCGACGTCGGTGAGCACGACGGGCCGCCGCCACCTGCCGCGCGCGCGCTGCTGCGCGTCATCACCTCCGCCAACATCGCCTGCGGCTCGCACGCGGGCAACGACATCAGCATGCGCGAGACCATCGCCGAAGCGACGGCGCTCGGCGTGCAGATCGGCGCCCATCCGTCGTTCCCCGACCGCGAAGGCTTCGGGCGGCGCGTCCTCGCCATGCCTCCACGCGAGATCAGTGATGCGGTCGCGCACCAGGTGCAGACGCTCGCAGCCATTGCCCGGGCCGAGCGCACGCACCTTCGGCACGTCAAGCCGCACGGCGCCCTCTACAACACCGCGTGGCACGACGCGACGGTCGCCGACGCCATCGTCGCCGGCATGCTCGACGCGGATGGATCGCTGGCGCTCTACGCCCCGCCCGGGTCGGCGCTCGCCGCGGCTGGCCGCACGGCGAAGCTCACCGTGGTGGCCGAGGGCTTTGCCGACCGCGGCTACGATGATGATGGGAGGCTTGTACCGCGCGGCCGCCCAGGAGCCGTGATCGAGGCGGCCGGTGAAGTGGGTCGGCGCGTCCTCGAGTGGGCCCGTACGGGACAGATCGTGGCGCAGAGCGGGCGGCCGCTGCGGCTGTCCATCGACACGCTCTGTGTGCACGGCGACACGCCGGACGCGGCGCACATCGCGGCCGGCCTGCGCGACCTCCTGCTCGCGGCGGGCGTCACGCTTCGGCCTTCCCTCGATCCCTGAGGTCGTCCTGTGCTCGTGATCGTCGCGTTCGTTGCCTGTGCCGCGTCGGCGCTGACGTTCGTGTCGGGGTTCGGGCTCGGCACGCTGCTGATGCCGGTGTTTGCCTGGTTCATGCCGGTCGAGCAGGCGGTCGCCACGACCGGCGTCGTGCATTTCCTCAACAGTCTCTTCAAGTTCGCGCTGATCGGGCGGCATGCGCGGTGGCCCATCGTCTGGCGATTCGGCCTGCCGGCGCTCGCCGCCTCGCTGCTCGGCGCCTGGTGGCTGGTCAGGCTGTCGGCGCAGCCTCCACTCGCGATCTACACGCTCGGCGGCCTGACGCTGCAGGTCTCGTCGGCCCGCCTCCTCATCGCCGCACTGCTCGTCGTCTTCGTGCTCGTGGAATGGGTGCCGGGCTGGAAGGCGCTGACGGTGCCAGCGCGCTGGATGCCCCTGGGTGGCGTGCTGAGCGGCCTGGCCGGCGGTGTCTCCGGCATGCAGGGCGCCCTCCGGTCGGCGTTCCTGGCGCGCGCCGGCATGGACACGACCACCTTCGTGGCGACCGGTGTCGCCATCGCCTGCCTGATCGACGTCTCGCGCGTCGGCGTCTATGCCTCGATGCTCACGCGGCCCGGCGTGTCGCTGGACCTGCCGCTGGTTGCGACGGCAGTCGTCGCGGCCTTCGCCGGGGCGCTGGCCGGGCGCCGGTATCTCGAGCGCCTGGCAATGACGACGGTGCGATCGCTGATCGCGGTGCTGTTGCTGGTGATGGCGATCGCGATGGCAGCCGGTCTACTCTAGGGCGCACATCCATGCGCCACCTTCTCGCCTTCGGTGTCCTGGTGCTGCTTGCTGCGCCGGTCGACGCGCAGCGCCGCGGTCTGGCGCCTGCCGACTACTACGAGGAAGTCGTCGTCGAGGAGGTCGCCATGCGCCCGCAAGGCGACATGGTCGCTTTCACGGTGATGACGATCGTCGAGAAGGAGAACCGCCGGCACCGCGAGATCTGGCTGCAGCCGCTTGCCCAGGGGACGCCCAGGGGCGAGGCCTGGCGGTTCACGTCGCCGACCGAGGAGTCCTCGTCGCCCCGGTGGAGTCCCGACGGGGCGCTCCTCGCCTTCACGTCGCGTCGCGACAAGGACGACAACTCCGCGTGGTTCGCCCGCGTCGGTGCCAGCGGCGGCGAGGCATTCCACATCGACGGCGTGTCGGCCGCACCCGTCTGGTCGCCCGACGGCAGGTGGATCGCCTACGTCAAGGCGCCGATCCGCGACAAGGACGGCGACGGCATCGCCGACAAGCAGGACGACCGCGAGGGCTGGACCGCGCCCGACGCGCTGTCGCGGACGCTCGACGCCAAACGCTTCGACGGCCGCGTCGTCACGTCGCTCCGCTACAAGGCCAACGGCACGCTGCCGTGGCTGCCGCACTACTCGACGCGCGACATCGCGCAGATCTTCGTCGCGCCGGCTGCCGGCGGGCCTGCGACCCAGGTCACCCGCCTGGCGTTCACGCCTTCGCAACTCACGTGGATGCCCGACAGCCAGACGGTGATCTTCACCGGTGACGCGCGTCAGGACGACGAGTTGAACGCGCAGTTGACGTCCGACCTGTACGCCGTGGCGCGGACCGGCGGCGACCCTCGCGTGCTCACGACAAATCCCGGTGCAGAACGCGCCGCCGCGGTGTCGCCCCAGGGCGACTACATGGTCTACCTGGCGCAGGGAGCGATCGGTGACGAGACCGACGTGATGCTGGCAGCGATCGGCCCCGATGGCGCGATCCAGGGGACGCCGCGCAACCTGACGGCGATCTGGGATCGCGTCCCCGGGGCGCCGCGGTGGACGGCCGACGGCCGCGCCGTGCGCTTCGAGGCCGAGTCGGACGGCAACGCCCACGTCTTCGAGGTGCCGGTCGCGGCCCGCGGCCCGGTGCGCGCGATCACCGCCGGCGACGTCAGCATCCGCAGCGGCTCGGAGAGTCGAGACGGCGCCTGGATGGCGTTCCGGCAGGACTCGCCGCTGTCGCCGGCCGAACTGTACGTCGCGGCGGGGAACGGCAGGAACCCGCAGCAGGTCACGCGTTTCAACGCGGCCTGGCTGTCGCAGGTCGCGCTGCAGCCGGCCGAGCGCCTCACGTGGACCGTCGGCGACGGCACCACCATCGAGGGCTGGCTCGTGAAGCCGGTCGATTACGTGCCTGGCCGCTCGTACCCGCTGGTGCTGAAGATTCACGGCGGTCCGCATACGCAGTACGGCAACACCTGGTTCCCGACCTTCCACATCCTGTCGGCGTCGGGCATGTTCGTGCTCTACACGAACCCGCGCGGCTCGTCCGGCTACGGGCATGCGTTCACGTACGCGACGCGGGCCAGGTGGGGCGAACTCGATTCCGAGGACTACCTCGCCGGCGTCGACACCGCGCTGGCGCGCCACAAGGACATCGACCCGAAGCGGCTCGGCGTGGCGGGCGGCAGCTACGGCGGGTTCATGACCAACTGGCTCAGCGCCACGACCGATCGCTTCGCCGCCGCCGTCACGAGCCGCACGATCACGAACTGGGAGAGCTGGTACGGGACGTCGGACGCGCAGCGGCTGACCGAGTTCGAATTCCTGGGCGCGCCGTGGGAACAGCGCGAGCTGTACCGGCGGCTGTCGCCGATCTCGTACGTCGACAAGGTCACCATCCCGACGCTGATCATCAACGGCGAGAACGACTGGCGCACGCCGCCGGAGGATGGCGAGCAGTGGTTCATGGCGTTGAAGAAGCGCAACGTGCCGGTCGAACTCGTGAGCTATCCGCGCTCGACCCACGACCTGTCGCGCACCGGTGAGCCGTGGCTGCTCGTCGACCGGCTGGAGCGCATCCGCAGCTGGCTCGATCACTGGCTCAACGCGAAGAAGGGCGTCGCGGGCACGCCGTAGCC
>CBIHOS010000089.1:0-17620 GCA_966211945.1 uncultured bacterium | reverse complement strand
CGTTCGACGTTCGTCGTTCGTCGTTCCGGCGTAGAGTGATGCCCCGTGACGACCAGGCCGGGCTTCGTCGACTCCTTCCGTTCGCTCGCCAGTGCCCGGACGATCGCCGCCGCCGGCGCGCTGGTCGCGGCGACCGGGCTCGTCCTCCTCTTCATGGGTCGCGTGCCCATCTGCCGGTGCGGCTACGTCTCGCTGTGGCACGGCCAGGTGATGAGCGCCGGCAATTCCCAGCACGTCTCCGACTGGTACACCTTCTCCCACGTCATTCACGGCTTCCTGTTCTACGGCGTGCTGTGGCTGGTGGGCGGCCGCGGCCGGCTGCCGATCGGCCTTCGGCTGGCTGCCGCCGTGGCGCTCGAGGGCGCCTGGGAAATCGCCGAGAACACCGACACGGTCATCAACCGCTATCGCGAGGCCACGATCGCCCTCGACTACTACGGCGACAGCGTCCTGAATTCGCTCAGCGACGTCCTGGCCATGGTCCTGGGCTTCGTGCTGGCCGCCCGCTGGCCGGTGTGGCTGATCGTCCTGCTCGGCGTGGCGATGGAGCTGGTGGTCGGCTACCTGATTCGCGACAACCTGACGCTCAACGTCCTGATGCTCCTCTGGCCACTCGACGCCGTTCGCCAGTGGCAGCTTGGGCGCTAACCTCGCGGCAAAAGTCAAAAGGGCGAAAAGTCCAAAGGGCAAGAAGGACGAAAAGGCGGAGGGCAGACAGGCGCAGGGGACCGCACCGTTCTTCGGCGTGGGTTTGGACCTTTTGGCCCTTTTCGCCCTTTTCCCTTTCGACTTTGTCGTGATCCTGTACTGGTAGGACCAGTGATAGACTCAGGCCTTCAGAATCCAGAGACATCGGGCGGCACTCGGCTCGGTGCGCCCGCATGGAGGCCAGAGTGGCAGATCAACAGTCAGGCAACGGCATCTCGCGCCGCGAGTTCGCCTCGCGGCTCGGCGTCACCGCCGCGGTGGTGGCCGCGGGCGGTCAATACCTTCCTTCGACCGCACAGGCCGCCATGCGCGTGCAGGGCGCCAACGACCGCCTCGTGCTCGCGAGCATCGGCATCCGCGGCCAGGGCAACGCGCTCAAGCGCGGGTTCGCGCGCCTGAAGGGCGTCGAGATCAAGACGATCGCCGACATCGACCTCAATCTCGAGGCCGAGCGCGTCAACGACAAGCAACTGGCCAACGTGCCGACGTTCAAGCCGGCCTTCGTCCAGGACTTCCGCCGGGTGCTCGACGACAAGGACGTCGACGGCGTGATCATCGCGACGCCGAACCACTGGCACGCGCTGATGACGGTGATGGCGCTGCAGGCCGGCAAGCACGTCTACGTCGAGAAGCCGTCCTCGTACACGATCTGGGAAGGCCGCCAGGAAGTCGAAGCGCAGAAGAAGTACGGCAAGATCGTCCAGGTCGGCACGATGAACCGCAGCCGCCCGGCCGTGCGCCAGGCGATGAAGTTCCTCGCCGACGGCGGCATCGGCAAGCTGTACATGGCTCGCGGCCTCTGCTTCAAGCCGCGCCCGCCGATCGGCAAGTACCCGGACGGCCCGCTCGCGCCCGGCACCAAGTACAGCCTGGCGGAGGGCGGACGCCCCGAGCCGACCTGGGACGCCGCGTACCTGTCGAAGGTCGACTACGACCTGTGGCTCGGACCGGCTGCCAAGACCCCGTTCAACGTCAACCACTTCCACTACAACTGGCACTGGCACTTCGCCTACGGCAATGGCGACACCGGCAACCAGGGCCCGCACCAGTTCGACATCGCGCGCTGGGGCCTCGGCAAGCAGGAGCACCCGGTGAAGGTCAGTTCCTTCGGCGGCTACTTCGGCCCCGAGTCGTCGCAGGACACGCCCAACGTGCAGACGTCGCTCTTCGAGTACGCCGACGGCACGGTGCTCGAGTTCGCGACCCGCGGCGAGGCGACAAACGACGAGGGCAGCGTCAAGATCGGCAACCTGTTCTACGGGTCCGACGGCTGGATGTGGGTGGACGGCGACGGCCGCAAGTGGCAGTCCTACAAGGGCCGCAACAAGGAAGAGAAGGGCCCCGGCTCCGACGCGCCGCCGACCGACAGCGGCAGCGACCCGCTCGTCCTCACGAGCATCGAGACGCCGCACTATCAGAACTTCGCCGACGCCATCCGCGCCAACGATCCGAAGAAGCTGACCTGCGACGTCATGGAGGGCCACCTCTCCTCCTCGCTGCCGCACCTGGCCAACATCTCGTACCGGGTCGGCCGTCAGCTGCAGTTCGACGGCAAGACCGAGGCCTTCGTCAACGACCGCGAGGCCGACAAGCTGCTGTCGCGCGAGTACCGCAAGGGCTTCGAGATCAAGGAAATCGCCCGCACCGAGTAGCCGCACGCCTCGCGCCGGCCCGACACACGGCCTCACCAGTCCCATGGATTGGTGGGGCCGTCCTCCTTTCGCCCCGTACCCCGTACCCGGCACCCGGAACCCGGTGATAATTCGTCCGTGCGCCGCCTTTTCGCCGTCGCGTGTCTCGCGCTTGCCGCCGCGTGCAGCGCGTCTCCGGACGAGGCGCCCGCGGCCCCGGTCACGATCTTCGCCGCCGCCAGCCTCGAGTCCGCCCTCACCGACGTCGATGCCACCGTCCTGCAGCGCAATGGACGACGGGTGCGACTGACCTTCGCGGGCACTCCGCAGCTGGCCCGCCAGATCGAAGCCGGAGCGCCCGCCGACATCTTCATCTCGGCCGACGAGCGCTGGATGGACGTCCTCGTCCGGCAGCACCACGTGCAGGCAGACTCCCGCCGCGTGCTGCTCGGCAACACCCTGATCCTGATCGCGCCGCAAACCGCGCAGGTGTCCGTCGACGTGGCCTCGGCAGCGTCGCTGCGCACGGCCCTCGGCGACGGTCGGCTGGCCATCGCCGATCCCGACAACGTGCCGGCCGGCCGCTACGCGCGTGAGGCACTCACCCACGCCGGCACCTGGGACGCGCTGACCGACCGCCTCGCCCCGCACGAGAACGTGCGCGCGGCGCTCGCCTTCGTCGCTCGCGGCGAAGCGCCGCTCGGCATCGTCTACGCCTCCGACGCCGTCGACGAACCGCGCGTCCGGATCCTCCACCGGTTCGACGCCGCCTCGCACACGCCCATCCACTACCCCGCAGCACTCACGACCGTGGCCCGTCCCACGGCGCGGGACGTGCTCGCGGACCTCGCGTCCCCGGCAGCCCGGGCCGTCTTCGAGCGGCACGGCTTCGCGCCGCCCCGACCCTGATTCCGTGTCCCTGACTGCCGACGACCTCGCGATGATCGGGCTCAGCCTCCGCGTGGCGGCCTGCGCCACGGTCGTCAGCATCATCGTTGCGCTGCCGGTGGCATGGCTGCTGGCGCGCGGCAGGTTCTGGGGCCGCTCGCTCGTGAACGCGCTCGTGCACCTGCCGCTCGTGCTGCCGCCCGTGGTCACCGGCTACCTGCTGCTGAACGTGTTCGGCCGTCGCGGACTCGTCGGCGGCTGGCTCGCGGACACGCTCGGCATCGTGTTCGCGTTCCGGTGGACGGGCGCGGCACTGGCCGCGGCGATCATGGGCTTCCCGCTGGTCGTCCGGGCGATCCGGCTGGGCATCGAACAGGTGGACACGCGCCTCGAGGACACCGCCGCGACGCTCGGCGCCAGCCCCTGGCGCGTCTGGGCCACCATCACCATCCCACTGTGCCTGCCGGCCATCGTCGCCGGCGCGATTCTCGGCTTCGCGAAAGCGCTCGGCGAGTTCGGCGCGACGATCACCTTCGTCTCGAGCATCCCCGGCGAAACCCAGACCCTCGCCCTCGCGATCTACGCGGCGACGCAGAGCCCCGGCGGCGAAGCGAAGGTGCTCCGCCTGCTGGCATTCTCGGTGGCCGTGTCGTTTGCGGCGCTCCTCGCCTCCGAGGCGCTGGTGCGGCGGACGCGGGCGGCGACGCGGTGACGCTCGACCTGGACGTGCGCCATCGCGTCGGCGATCTCACCCTGGAGGTGGCCTGCACGGTCGGCAACGGCCTCACCGCCATCGTCGGACCGTCGGGCGCCGGCAAGACGACGCTGCTGCGGCTGATCGCCGGGGTGGCGCGGCCGGACGCCGGTGTCATCCGCCTCGGCGACAACGCACTGGTCGACACCGCGCGCGCCATCTGGGTGCCGCCGCATCGGCGCCACGTCGGGTACGTCTCGCAGGAGCCGCGGCTGTTCCCGCACCTGTCGGTCCGCAACAACCTGCGCTACGCGCGATGGTGCGCCGGCCCGCGCCGCACGACCGCCGCGACGTTCGACGACGTGCTGGCGCTGATGGACCTGGCGCCCCTCCTCGCACGCTCGCCGCGGACGCTGTCGGGCGGTGAACAGCAGCGCGTCGCGCTCGCCCGCGCCCTGCTCGCGGCGCCGGATCTGCTGCTGCTCGACGAACCGCTGGCGGCGGTCGACGTCGCCCGCCGCTACGAAATCCTGCCCTACCTGGACCGGCTGCGTGCCGAGGCGCGGCTGCCGATGATCTACGTCACCCACGCCATCGACGAGGTCGAGCAACGCGCGGTGCAACTCATTCGGATGGCTGAAGGACGGCGATTGGCCTAGAATGCGGGCGGTCCTCATGCCCGCCGACGCCTCGCCTCTCACGTCGCCACTGGTGCTGCTGGTGGACGACTACGCCGACGCGCGCGAGATGTACCGCTACTACCTCGCCCGCCATGGCTTCCGCGTCGAGGAAGCTGCCGACGGCCACGAGGCGCTCGACAAGGCGCTGACGCTGGGTCCCGACATCATCCTGATGGACCTGTCGCTGCCGGGCATCGATGGCTGGGAACTGGCGCGCCTGCTCAAGCAGGACGCCCGCACGACAGGCGTGCCGATCATCGCCTTGACCGCACATGCCCTGAACGGCGAGGAGCAACGCGCCCGTGGCGCCGGCTGCGACGGCTTCGTCACCAAGCCGTGCCTGCCGCAGGCGCTCGCCGAGGAGATGACCCGCGTGCTTCAAGGCGTCCAGCCAGGTTCCTGATCGGTCGATCAGGCCGGGCCGAACCATGGACCGTCGTGCCCTCTTCACGCTGCCGCTGGGACTGCCGCTGCTGCCCGCAGCCGCCGGCGCACAGCCGTCGGCGACCTCGCCGGCTCTCGAACAGGAACTGATGTCGGAGATGGCGCGCGTGCGTGCCATCGACACGCACGAGCACATCCTGCCCGAGGCTGAGCGCATTGCGCAGCCCGTCGATGTCTTCACGCTCGCCAGCCACTACGCGCTCGACGACGTGACGTCGGCCGGCCTGGGCGACGAGGACCGCAAGGTCATCGAAGATGCCGGGGCCGACCCGCTCGACAAGTGGCGACGGTTCGCGCCGTGGTGGGCATCGGTCGAGCAGACCGGATACGGACAGGCCCTCCGCATCGCACTCCGGGACGTGTACGGCATCGAGTCGCTCGGGAGCGGCACGGTGCGCACGGCCAACGAGCGCATCGGCGCGGCCAATCGCGCCGGGTTGTACCGCGACGTGCTGCTCGGCCGCGGCAACCTGCGCGTGTGCCTGAACGACGAGTACTGGCAGCCGCGTCCGACTGCGGTGGACCCCGCGTGTTTCGCGCTCGTGCGCAAGTTCGACGGGTTCGTTGCGCCGGTGACGCGAGCCGGAGTCGGCCGCCTCGAGGCGCAGGCCGGGCACGCCATCAGCAGCGTCGCGGATCTGAAGCGCGCCATGGCCGCCCAGGTCGACGCGGCGATGGCGCTCGGCCTGGTCGCCATCAAGACGACGCTGGCGTACCAGCGATCGCTCGCCTTCGCCGAGGTGAGCGACGAGGACGCCCAGCGCGCGTTCGACCGGCTGATGCGCGACGACACGCCGCCGCCCGCCGGCTACCGGGCTGTCGAGTCACGGCCCTATACGCCGCTCGCCGATCATCTCTTCCACCATCTCGTGCAGCTGGCCGAGGCGCACGGCGTGCCGATGCAGATTCACACCGGCCTGCACGCCGGCAACGGCAACTTCGTCGCGCACTCGCGGCCGGCCGACCTCACGAACCTGTTCTTCCGCTACCCGCGCGTCACCTTCGACCTGTTCCACATCGGCTATCCGTACCATCACGAGGCCGCGGTGCTCGCCAAGACCTTCCGCAACGTCTGCCTCGACTTCTGCTGGATGCACATCGTCTCGCCGCTCGTCGCGCAGCGGATGATCGACGAGGCGCTGGACCTGGTGCCGTCCAACAAGATCTTCGGGTTCGGCGGTGATTACCGGTATCCGGAGCTCTCGTATGCGCACCTGGTGATGGCGCGCCGCAACATCGCCGGCGCGCTGGCGGCACGCGTCCGGCGCGGCGATCTCCGCCAGGACGGCGCCGTGGCCATCGCCCGAGCGCTGCTCCACGACAATCCGGCCCGCGTCTTCTCGCGCCTGGCGCCCGACGCGTCCGCCGTCGAGAGGTAGGGACGCGCCGCCGGCGGGTCCGACATCGCGGACGGCCCGGCGGGCCGTCCCTACCGAAGACCTACAGATTGAACCGCGCGTGCTGCTCGCCTTCCGCGACATGCGGGCGGTCGCCGGACACGTACGCTTGAGCCGCGTCGAACATGTACTCGAGCTTGTTGGCGCCGCGATTGTCCCAGTACTCGGCGAGCAGCGGTTCCACCACGAGCAGCCGTAGATTGGGATCGTCCGGACCACCAGGGAACCAGGCGCGGAGCGGCTCCTTCCACAGGTCACGCACGCGCGACGGCTCGTGCACGATCATCCCGGTGCCCGACAGGCAGAGATACGTGGAGCGCTCGTCCTGGCAGACCACCGCGACCTGGGCGTTGTCCAGAATCTCGTGCACCTTGCGCGACTCGCGGCCCGTGAAGAACCAGATCGTGCCCGTCCGCTCGTCGATGTCGACGACCTGCATGGGGCGGCTCTCGATGCGGCCTTCCGGATTGGCCGTCGCCAGCATCACCGTCTCGAACCCCCTGAGCATCTCGAAGATCTTCTCGCGTTGACTCACGTCGCCTCCCAATGGTCCGGCCGCGGCCGGGGCCGCCTCTCGTGCTCGCGTGCGGCGAACGCGTCGCCCACGCGCCGAACGCGACGGACCGATGCAAGGCCGGTTCCGCCGCGGCATCGCGATTGCTTCGGTTTCAGGCGTGGCGACGATCTACTCGAGGCCCGAGGAGTACGACCTCGAGCACGGCGACGGCGAGGAGGATGTCGCGTTCTACCAGCGCCTCGTGCAACGTCACGGCGCCCGGTCGCTCGTCGAGCTGGGATGCGGCAGCGGCCGCATCACGCTGCCGCTCGCCGAGATGGCAGACGACCAGGACCTGCGCATCACCGGCATCGATCTGTCGGACGACATGCTCGCCCAGGCGGAGGCGAAGATTGCCGGCCTGCCTGCCACCTGCCGGGCCCGCGTCCGGCTGCTGAAGCAGGACATGCGGACCTTCTGCATGGACCCGCCGGTGGACCTCGTCATCGTGCCGTGCTCGACGATGGCGCACGTGCTCGATCTCGACGACCAGCTGGCCGTCTGGCGCGCGGCCAGGGCGAGCCTCGTGCCGGGTGGACGCTTCGTCGTCGATCTCACGATGCCGAACCTGACGGCCTACGTCGACTCGATGGCCTCACCGCCCCGCGCCCTGGTCGAGATGGACATCGACCACGAAAGCAACGACGGACAGCGCCGCCTCATCCGCTACAAGACCATCCGCTACGAGGCGCACCGGCAGCGGGCACACGTTCACTTCCTGTACGACAGCTTCGAGGGCGACGATGACGAGCAGGCGCGGCGGTCGATCAGCGACTTCGAGAGTCACGTCTACTTCCCGCGCGAGCTGCAACTGCTCTTCAGGCACACCGGCTTCGAGATCGAGTCCACGTACGGCGGATATCGCGGCGAGCGGCTGCGCAGCCGCTCATCGGCCCTGGTGATGATCGGACGGCGGCCGGACGAAGGCACACCTGTCTAAGCCGGCCAGGTGAACTCCACGACGTACACCGGCAGCGCATCGGGCGCCCGCCGGATGAGGAGCGGCGCCGCGACGTTGTACACCGGCACGCCCGTCGTCGTCGCGCCTTCGAAGCGGCCGCCGTGGGCGTGCCCGTGGAACACCACGTCGACCGGGTAGCGGTTGAGGGGTTCCTCGAGGCGGCTCGACCCGAGGTACGGGAAGATCTCCGGCGGCTCGTCCTCGACCGTGCCGCGCACGGGCGAGTAGTGGAGGATGGCGACCTTGCGGGGCGTGCGAAGACGCGCCAGCGCACCCTCGAGTTTCAGCGCTTCGTCGACGGCTTCCTGCACGAACGCCTTGATCGCCGGCTCGCCCCAGGGTCCGAGTGCGCCGCGACCGAAGCCGCCGCCGAAGCCCTTGGCGCCCGCGAAACCGATCCCGAGCACCTCGACGGCCTGGCCGTCGAGCATCTGGACGCCATGGTCGAGGAGGATGCGTGTGACGACGTCGGGGCAGCCGGCCTCGTAGTCGTGGTTGCCGAGCACGCCGACGATCGGCAGGCCCACGACCTTCAGTTCACGACCGAGTTGCTGCGCCTCCTCCTCGGTGCCGCGGTCGGTCAAGTCACCGCACAGGACGAGCATGTCGGCCATCTCACGCAGGCGCGAGAACGCCTGCTGCACCGGCGCCGTCGCAGCCCGGCCGATGTGCATGTCAGCCATCGCGGCGACTCGAACAGTCCGTGGCATTGTCCTTGCCTCCTCAAACTCCGCCATGATCGAGTCCGGGTCCCTCACTGCCGGCAACGCGCACGAGGCGGCGTGCGCGACAGCTCTGCGGGTCCTCCACGAGCGGGGCATCCAGTTCCTTGTGGGTGGGACCTTCGCGTTCACCCAGTACACGGGTGTGGTGCGGCCGACAAAGGATCTCGACCTGTTCGTGTCGCCCGACGATCTCGACCGCACGCTGCGGTCGCTCACCGACTCCGGGTTCGAGACCAGCCTGCCGTTCCCGCACTGGCTGGCCAAGGCGACGGGACCTGAGCTGTCGATGGACTTGATCTTCTCGAGCGGCAACGGCGTCGCCCGTGTGGACAACGACTGGTTCCGCTACGCGGCCGACGTGGTGCTGTACGGCATCCCGGTCAAGCTCTCGCCCATCGAGGAGCTGATCTGGTCCAAGGCGTTCGTCATGGAACGCGAACGCTTCGACGGCGCCGACGTCACCCACCTGATCCGCGCGCGTGGGCATGTCATCGACTGGCCGCGGCTCATCGCACGATTCGGCGACTACCGCCTCGTCCTGGCGGCGCACCTGCTGCTCTTCCGCTTCGCCTATTCGGACGCCGACCAGCTGATGCCGCGCTGGGTCTTCGACACGGTGCTGGGCGACCTCGCACCGCCGCAGGTCGACGCCGGCGCACGCGAGTGCTTCGGCACGCTGATGTCGCGCGAGCAGTACCTCGCCGACATCTCGCAACTCGGCTACGGCGATCCCCGCGTGTTGCGCGGCCACATGACGCCAGAGGCACTCGCGACCTGGACGGCCGCGATCGACGACGAGCCGCACGACGACTGACGCCCTCCTCTCGGCCGGCACGGTCACGACGCCTTCCGGGCCGGCGCCGGTGCCGGTGCCGGCGTCTTCACGGCGCTGCGGGAGCGCGGGCCGCGTCTCATGCGGCGGCGCAGCAGCGCGAGCACCGCCGTCTCCTCTCGCGACAGGTGTCGGCGCGACCCGGCGAGGCGCGATGCGGCGCGGGCGTCCAGCACCCCCAGCCTGTCACCGTCGAGATACGTCTCGAGCACCGCCGGATGGATGTAACAGCGGCGGCAGACGGCCTTCGTGTTGCCGAGCTGCCGTGCCACGTCCTCGATCGCACTGGTCACGTTCTTCTTACGCACCGCGGCCGACTCGACGGGTTCGAACGTGTCGAGCGCGGCGGCGGCGAGCACCGTCCCGGCCCAGGTGCGGACGTCCTTGGCCGTGAAGCTCTCGCCCATCGCGTCCTGGAGGTAGCCGTTGACGTCCTCGGAGCTCACTCGCTGGCGTGCGCCGGCATCGTCGACGTACTGGAAGAGGACCTGGCCGGGCAGGTCCTGGCAGCGCTTGATGGTGCGGGCGAGGCGGCCGTCGTCGAGCGAGAGTTCCTGCAACACGCCGCTCTTGGCGCGAAAGCGGAAGCGCACGCAAGCGGCCGACACCGTCACGTGGCGATCGCGCAGCGTGGTGAGGCCGAACGATCTGTTGGTGCGCGCGTACTCTTCGTTGCCGACGCGAATGAGCGTCGTCTCGAGCAGCCGCACCACGGTGGCCAGCACGCGCGATCGGGTCAGCGGCGGCGACTGCAGGTCGCGGCGCACGCGCCGCCGGAGCGCCGGCAGGGCGGTGCCGAACGCCAGCAGGCGTCCGTATTTGGCGGCGTCGCGCACCTGCTGCCAGCGCGCGTGATAGCGGTACTGCTTGCGGCCGCGGGCGTCGCGTCCGGTCGCCTGGATGTGGCCGTCGGCTCGCGGGCAGATCCACACGCGTGTCCAGGCCGGCGGGATTGCGAGCGCCTCGATGCGCGCGAGCGTCGCCTTGTCGCGGACTGCCTTGCCGGCCGCGTCGCGGTAGCGGACGCGGGTGCCACGGCCGACGCGAACCAGCCCGGGATCGTCGTCGGAGACGTAGCGCAGGTTGGCGAGGTCGGCCGCCTCTTCGCCGATCGGCTGCTCGGTGGCAGCGCGCGTCGCGAGGCGCGGCGAAAGGTGCGAGGTCGCTGGGACAGGTGCCGCCATGGCTCACGCGGTTTGCAAGAACGGCTCCGGCCGGCCCGCCTTTCTCTCTCTCTTTGCTTGACAACCCTGCCTAGGAGCATGGACAATTCATATGTGAACGACTTGGCGACTTCCTGCGGCGGTCATCCGTGCCCGGTGTCGTCGGCCCTGATCGACGCCGCCCGCACGCTCGAGATGCGACTCGAGCAGGCGCTGGCGCCACTGCAGTTGTCACTCGCGAAGTTCGGCGTCCTCCGCTGCCTGGTCCACGAGGCGCGGGCGCTGCCGCTCAGCGCCATCGCCTCGCGCCAGCGGTGCGTGCGCAGCAACATGACCCAACTGGCCGATCGGCTGGAAAGCGACGGCCTGGTCCGGCGGGTGGACGACCCCAACGACCGGCGGGCGGTGCTGGCCGAACCGACCGACGCGGGACGCGCGGCCTATGCGGCTGGTGAGCAACTGCTCCGGGCCGAGGAAGAGCGCTTCCTTCTGGGCCTGTCCGATGAGGAACGCGGCCTGATGACCCATCTCGTGAAGCGATTCGTGAATGGCGAGGCGCCTGTCGGCGCGTCGTAGGGCTCCCTTTTTTTGGCCTCATTGTTCATTTCTAGACAATACCTACGTAGACGATCCACCTTTCAACAACGAGCTTCGACTCCCATGAGCACCTATCCGAACCTCTTCGCTCCCGCCACCGTCGGCCACCTCGCGCTGCCGTCCCGCTTCGTGATGGCGCCGATGACGCGTAACCGCGCGCTTCCCTCACTCGCACCGGGTCCGCAGGCGGCGCTCTACTACGCCCAGCGCGCCTCGGCCGGGCTCATCGTCACCGAGGCCACCCAGGTCTCCGAGTCGGCGGCTGGCTACGTGTTCACGCCGGGGCTGCACACCGACGATCAGGTCTCCGGCTGGCGGACGGTGACAGACGCCGTCCACGCGGCCGGCGGCCGCATCGTCGTGCAGCTGTGGCACACCGGCCGGATCTCGCATCCGGTGATGCGCCCGGACGGCTCCACGCCGGTCAGTGCCTCGGCGATTGCCGCCGAGGGCGAGGTGATCACCTACGAGGGGCCCAAGCGCTTCCCGACGCCGCGCGGGCTGGAGATCGACGAGATCGCCGGCATCGTCGCCGACTTCGCGCAGGCGGCGCGCAACGCCGTGCGGGCGGGCTTCGACGGCATCGAGATCCACGCCGCCAACGGCTATCTGGTCGACCAGTTCCTCCGCGACGGCGCCAACCACCGGACCGACGCCTATGGCGGATCGATCGAGAACCGCGCGCGCTTCCTGCTCGAGGTCGTCGACGCGACGGCGGCGGCGATTGGCGCGCACCGGGTCGGCGTCCGCATCTCGCCGTCCAGCCCGTTCAACAGCATGTCGGACAGCGACCCGGTGGCCCTCACCCGCTACGTCGCCGCGCAGCTCGACGCGCGTCAGGTGATGTACCTGCACGTGCTGGAGATGCCGTCCGGCAACGATCCGGCGGCGGTGCGGCCGCTGACGGCGATCGCCCGCGACGCGTTCACGGGCCCGCTCGTCACCAACGCCGGCTTCAGTGCCGACACTGCCGAAGCGGTGCTGGCGCGCGGCGATGCCGACCTGGTCGCGTTCGGTGTGCCCTTCCTCGCCACGCCGGACTTCGTGGAACGGGTGCGCGACGGCGCGGCAGGCAACGCGCCGGATCGGGGCACGTTCTACGGCGGCGACGAGCACGGCTACGTCGACTACCCGTTCCGCGACGGCAGCGTACGACGGTCGCTCGACGAGGTCGTCCGCGACACCGAGGCCGTCGCGTAAGCGATGGGTAGGGGCCGCGCTGGGTACGGGCGTTGGTAGGGGCGTGTTGGTAGGGGCCGCTCCCCGAGCGGCCCATCAAAACGGCGCCGGCCGACCAGGCCGGCGACGATGATCCCCGGGCGGAATCGTGCCGCTACAGGAGGGGCGAGAACAGGCGCATCACCGAATCGCCGAGCCGCTTGTAGGCCGGCAGCCGCATGTAGGCGTCGGCGCTGAACGGCTCACACGCCCGGATGTCGGCGAGGAAGGCCGATTCGAGGCGTTTCGTCGTCTCGCGGTCGTAGATCACCAGGTTGGTCTCGTAGTTGATCGTGAAGCTGCGGATGTCCATGTTGGCCGAGCCGATCGAGCAGACCACCGAATCGACGGCGATGGTCTTCGGGTGGAAGTACGCGCCTTCGTAGAGCAGCACCCGCACGCCGGCCCTGGCGAGGTCGCGCGCGTAGGTCATGCCGGCCCGGTAGGCGAGCGGACCCTCGCCGCCGCGCGGCGCGATCATCACCAGCACCCGCACGCCCGACATCGCCGAGGCGCACAGCACCTGCAGCACGCTCTCGTCCAGCACGCAGAAGGGCGACTGGATGTACACGTGATCGCGCGCCATCGAGATCATGGCGATGTACTGCTGGCGGATCACCGAGTACTGCGAGTCGGGCCCCGAATTGACGACCTGCACCGGCACGTTGCCCGGCTCGCGGCCCCGCAGGTAGAGTTCGCTGTCGACGAGCAGTTCACCCGTCGTGTTGAACCACTGCACGGCAAACGTCCAGTTGAGCATCGCCACCGCGTCGCCCTCGACCCGGGCGTGCGTGTCGCGCCAGCCGGTGAAGCCTTCGGGGCCGGTCAGGTGCTTGTCGGTGAGGTTCAGGCCGCCCGTGTAGCCGATCTCGCTGTCGATGATCACCAGCTTGCGGTGGTTGCGGTAGCTCACCGTGTGGAGCCGCCAGATCGGCGAGTACGGATGGACCCGGACGCCCGCCTTCCTGAGGTCGCGTACGTAGCCGCGGGTGAGCATCGAGAAGCTGCCGACCGGATCGTAGAGCGCCCGCACGGTGACGCCGGCCGCGATCCGCTCCTTCAGGATCGCGAGCACCTCGCGCGTCAGCGCATCGTCGGCCCACTCGTAGTACTCCATGTGGATGAGGCGGCGGGCCCGGCGCAGATCGTCGAGGAGTCTGGGATACTTCTCGCGGGCGTTCTGCAGCACGTCGACCGCGTTGCCCATCGTGAGCGGCGCTTCGGTCGAGGCCCAGAGCAGCAGCGGCAGGCGGCGGTAGAGATCGACGGCGCTCTCGGACAGCGCGGTCTGCGCCTCTTCCTGCGCCGCCCTCACCGCGGCCAGCTCCTTCAGCAGTCCGCTGCGACCCATCTGCCGTCGCAGCGCCTGGCGGTGGCTGAACGCGCGGGATCCACGACCGAACAGGAAGTACACCACGGGCCCGACGCCCGGCGCGAGGACCATGAGGAACAGCCAGGCGAACGTCGACTGCGGCGAGCGGTTTTCGAGCACCAGGAACACGGTGGCCGCTCCCAGGTACAACAGGTACAGCGTCCAGGAGAGTTCCGGTGGCATCGCTGCGGTGCAGCGTGTCGCAAGTCACGGTCCGGCGCAAGCGCGCACGATTGGTGCGTGGTGGGTGACGTGTCTGCTGCTGGTGCTGGCCTGGCTGGCGGCGGCGCCGCCGACCCGCGTGATCGCCCAGGACAACCCGCCCGTGGCCTGGGCATGGAGTGGCGCCGTCACCCACGACGCGGCGCGAGTCGTGGCGCGCGTGGCGACCGGCGTCACCCAGGTGCGGCTCGTGCTGACGCCGGACCGCGCCAACGCCGAGTCCACCACCTATCCGGCCAGCGGGTGGACCAGGCCCAGCGATCATTCGGTGACCGCCTTCACGTTGAAGGGCCTCGAGTCCTCGACCCGCTACCGCTACCGCGTCGAGACGCCAGGCGGAGGCCGGCTCGACGGCCGCTTCCGGACGTACGACGACGGACCGTTCTCGTTCCGCCTGGCCTTCGCCTCCTGCGCGAGCACCGCCTCCAACCACCGCATCTTCGACACCATCCGCCAGTTCACCCCGGACCTGTTCGTCCACATGGGCGACCTGCACTACCTGAACATCTCGCGCAACGACGCCGACGCGTTCCGCCGGGCCTACGACCGCGTGCTCGACTCGCCCCGCCAGTCGGCGCTCTACCGCGCGACGCCGATCGCTTACATGTTCGACGACCACGACTTCGGCAGCGACAACGCCGACAGCACCTGGGCCAGCCGCGCCGCCGCCGAGGCCGTCTACAGGGAGAACGTGCCGCACTACCCGCTCGCCCAGGGCGCCGAGACCCTGCAGCAGGCCTTCGACATCGGCCGCGTGCGCGTCATCGTCACCGACACCCGCTCGGCCCGGACGCCGCCGACGATCCCGCGCGAGGAACGGACGATGCTGGGCTCGGCCCAGCTGCGCTGGCTCGAGGACGAACTGGAGAAGGCCCGCGAGGCGCCGCTCGTCGTGTGGGTGAACACGGTGCCCTGGATCACCAAGAACAACGAGACGACCGACGAGGGTTGGGCGCCTTACGGCCTCGAACGCACCCGGCTTGCCGATCACATCGCCAGACTCGGGCTCAACCCCAAGCTCGTCATGCTGAGCGGCGACGGACACATGGCGTCGCTGGACGATGGGTCCAACAGCGCCTACATGTCAGGCGCCGGCGCCGACGCGCGCGGATTCGTCGTGGTGCACGCCGCCCCGCTCGATCGCTGGCCGCGGATCAAGGGCGGCCCGTACAGCCACGGCGTGTCGCGGCGCAACCACCAGTTCGGGCTGCTCGACGTCGCCGACACCGGCAACGCGCTCGACGTGACCATCAGCACGCGCAACGCCGTCGGCGGCGTGATCGGCCGCCAGCTGCTGAAGCTGCGCTGCGAACGCAACGCGTGCACGCCGGCTGGCGCCGGCGCCGATCAGACGAACAGCCGCTGACCCGGCGGGCACGACGCGTGCAAGCGTTCGCGGCGTGACCCAGGCCCCCGCCGCGACATCCCGGACCTGCCCTCGCCGACGCCGGCGCTGGCCATGGCTCGTCGCGCTCGGTGTCGCCGCCTTCTTCTGGCTCGTCCAGGATCCACGCACGCTGCAGGTGCGCAGTCCGGTCGCCGCCGCCGACGCCGACTTCCCCGAGTACGTCGCCTCGCTCATCGGCGCGCCGGTCACCGCCGGCGACACGTTCGAGGTGCTCCAGAACGGCGACGCCATCTTCGGCGCGATGCTCGCGGCCGTGCAGCAGGCGCGCCGCCGAATCAGCTTCGAGAGCTTCATCTATTCCGACGGCGCGATCAGCCGGCGCTTCACCGAGGCGTTCGCCGCGGCGGCACGCCGTGGCGTCGACGTCCGCATCGTGCTGGACGGCTACGGATCCAGCGATCTGCCTCGCGCCTCGATCGACACGCTCGAAGAGGCCGGCGTGCGGCTCGTCTGGTTCAATCAACCGCGCACGTGGTCGCTCGACCGGGTCAACTACCGCACCCATCGCAAGGTGCTGGTCGTGGACGGGACGACGGCGTTCACCGGCGGCGTCGGACTCGCCGATCACTGGGCTGGGCAGGCCCAGGATCCCGACCACTGGCGCGACACGCAGGTCGCGGTCCGCGGGCCGGCGGTGCGCGCGCTCGAGGCCTCGTTCTACGAGAACTGGCTCGAATCGGGCGGCGCCGAGGCGCCGCGGCTCGATCCCGAGCCGGCCGAACGGCCCGCCGCCACACCGGGCACGCGGACGGTCGTTGCGTGGAGCAATTTCTCCGGCGGGGCGAGCAACGTCAAGCTCCTCTACCTGCTGTCGATCGCGGCAGCGCGGCGCTCGATCGACATCCAGTCTCCCTACGTCGTCCTCGACGCCTCGATGCGATGGTCGATCGCGCAGGCGCGCGGCCGCGGCGTGCGCCTGCGCGTGCTGACCGACGGCGACCAGACCGACGCCGGCCCCGTCAAGGCGGCAAGCCGGGCCGGCTACGACGCGCTGCTGCAGCAGGGCGTGTCGATCTCCGAGTTCTCGCCGACGATGATGCACGTCAAGGCGATGGTGATCGACGGCGTGTGGTCGATCGTCGGCACCGCCAACTTCGACAACCGGTCACTCGAACTGAACGACGAACTCGTGGTGGCCGTGCAGGATCCCGCCCTGGCTGCCACCTTGACCCGGGCGTTCGAGCGTGACCTCACTCGGAGCGCCACGTTCGATCTCGCGCGCTGGCGCCAGCGCGGGCTGTGGCGGCGCCTGCCCGAGCGGTTCTGGAGCCTGTTCGGCGAGTTGTTCTGATTCGCGACACGTCGCCCAAAGACACGGCGCGGCCAACCTTTGCACACCGTGTGTCGGAGTGGTGCGGCTCATCCGTCACGCGCGTCGAGCCCGTTTGCCGCGATTGCTCGAAGAACGGGGATGCTGGCTGGCGTGGTCAGCGGTTTGCACTGTCGAGAGCACGGACTGGGTCCCGGCCGGCACAACTCGTCGATGACGAGACGCGCGCCCGGCGGCCCATCGAGACGTCTCGCATGGTGCGAAACGCGACGGAGGGCGTGATGACGAGCAAGACAATCCTCGGGGCGGGACTGGTGCTGTCGGCAGCGTTGCTGGCTGGCTGCGACAACACGCGGGAAGGCGCCGAGCGCGACGCCGAGAACGCCGCGGCAGCCACCGAACGTGCGGCGGAGAAGAGCGCGCAGGAGGCCAGAGAGGCCGGCGAGGACGCCGCGAAGGCTGCCGAGAACGCGGCAGAGGCCACGCGTGAAGCCGGCCGCGAAGTCGCGGAGGACGCACGAGAGGCCGGTCGCGAGGTGGCCGAGGACGCGCGCGAAGGGGCTGCGTCGACGCGAGACGCCGCACGCCGGGCCGGCGACGCGGCGCGCGAGGCCGGCGGCACCGCGGCCACCGCCGCCGACGCCGCGCAGCAGACGGCGCAGATCAAGACGGCCCTGATCGCCGACACGACCATCGACTCGACGAGCATCGACGTCGACACCGACGGTCCGACCAGGACGGTGACACTCACGGGCCGCGTCCGGACGGCGGCCGAGAAGTCCAAGGCCGGCAGCATCGCGACCGCCAAGGCCCCTGGCTACCGCATCACCAACAACCTCGAGGTGGACCGCTAG
>CBIHOS010000088.1:0-17717 GCA_966211945.1 uncultured bacterium | reverse complement strand
TTCGTCCCCCGCCGCGGGTGCGCCCTCTTCTTCCGCTGCCCGCCCCCCCCGCGGGTCCACCCGGTGTTGGGGGCGCCCGGCCCTGCTGTCGGGCCGGCTCGAGCCTCACATCCTAGCGCGGAACCCCGGTCCAGACGCCGGGCTCAGGCCGGGACGGCCTCACGGCAGCCGCGTCGCCAGCGCGTTGGTGCCGGCAGCCCACCTGACGCCGTTGCTGTTCGAATACATCGCCCGCTCGGCCACGATCTGCACCGGTGCCCCGCCGATGCTTTCGAGCAGGATGCCGTACCGCTTCCCGATCGCCTGCGGAAAGTCCGCCGCCGGCGCAATGTTGGTCCGCGCACTGGCGCTGATCGGAAAGTCCTTGCTGACCGGTGCGGTGCCGTCCTCGAACAGCAGCGTCGCGCGCACCACGCCGGCAACCGGCGAGACGTTGGCGATGAGCACGTAGGTCTCGGTCTCCCGCGGCCCTCCCGACTCGCCCTCGGCCATCGCCCACCGCGTCCCCGTCGTCGTCTCGCCCGGGCTGTTGTGCGCCTCCTGCCACGTGTCGGATGTCGGCCCCGGCCACCACATCGCCCGCTCGACGATGATCGGCACGCTGTTGGTGGACACGACGCGACTCGAGACGGCGGCATCGGCCAGCAGCGCATCCTCGCGGTCGACCCAGATGTTGAAGCGGCTGTTGCCGGACACGCTGTACTGCTTGGTCAAGACCTGCCCGCTCGTGAGCAGGTAGTCGACCTGGATCTCGGCGTTCTGCGGGTTCGGGTTGGCGACGAGCAGGAAGAGGTCGAAGTACGACCCGGTCGCGCCCTCGGCGAGGAACCACTGCGTCGCCGGCGCCGTGACGCCGGCGCTCTCGTGCCCTGCCCCGAGCGGCCGGCCAGGCTGATCGAGGTACATGGCGCGCTCGGCGATGATCGGGACACCGTTGGTCGACGCGATGACCGCCGAGAGTTCGGCGCTCGTCAGCGCGGCGAGCGCGGGATCGGTGACGCCTTCGTTGTCGACCCAGATGTTGAAGCGGCTCTGCGGCCCGACGACGTAGGTCTTGACGAGCGGCGGCCCGCTCGGCAGCAGATAGGTCACCGTGATGTTGGCGGCCTGCGTGTTCGGATTCTGGATCAGGTAGAACAGGTTGAACGGCCCGAACGTCGCCCCTTCGGCGAAGTACCACGTCGTGGCCGTCCGGGTGAGGATGCCGCGCTCGGCGTGGCTCCCGTAGCCGCTGCCGTCCCAGGTCATGGTGCGGTCGGCCACGACCTGGACGTCGGCCTCGACGAGCGTCGAGAACTCCGCGGCTTCGAGTCCGGCAAGCCCCTCGACCTCGATCGTCGCGCGGCTCATGGCACCGACGACGCGGTAGTCGGTGACCGCGGTCCCGTCGGGACGCTGGAAGCGCGTCTGCACGAGCGCGGGACTGGTCGTCGGGTTGGCAATCGCCAGTCGTGTATCGAAGAACGCGCCGGTGGCGCCTTCGGCCAGGTACGTGATCACGAAGCCGCGCGGATGGGTGCCGTCGGCGAGTTCCTGCAGGTTCGTCCTGCCGTCGCCATCGGGATCGTCGGCGGCGCCCGAGCCGGCGCCGCCGAAGGGGTCGAGGCCGAACCTGCTCTCGAACCCATTGGGCAGGCCGTCGCCATCGGCGTCACCGGTCGGCTCGAGCGTCGGGACGGCCACGGTCGCCGTGCCGGTGTTGTTGGCGGCCACCGGGTCGAGGACGCCCGCCACGACAGTGGCACTGTTGAGGATCTGCTGGCCGGGCGTCACCGCCACCATCTTCACGACCAGCGTCGCAGTCGCCGTCACACCCGGGCCCAGCGTGGCGAACGTCACCGCGCGAGCCTGTCCGCTGCCGCCGCAGACGCCGCCATGCGAGGCCACGCACGACACGAACTCGAGGCCGGTCGGCAGCGTGTCGTTCACCACCACGCCACTCGCGGTGTCGTTACTCGGGTTGCTCACGGTGAGCGTGAAGGTGACGTTCTGCCCGGGCAACACCACGCCCGCGCTCGCGACCTTGGTGAGCGACAGGTCGATGGCGAACCCCAGTTTCTGCACGACGCCATCGGCGTCGCCGCCGCCATACGCGGTCTGAATGGCATTCACCAGCGGAAACGCCTTGGGAAAGGTGGCCGACTGCGCCCGGGCGTCGTTGTTGTAGCCGGCCAGGTACGCCTCACCCGCCGCGTTCATCGCCACAGCCAGCATCGCCTTGCCATTGCACTCGGATCCGAGCCAGGTCGAGAACGTGAGCGTCGACCCGGACGGATCGAAGATGCTGACCGTCTGCTCGGTCAGGAACGGCACGCTGTCGATGGGTGCGACAAGCGGGAAGTTGGTGGCCCGGCTGTTGCCGACGACGTGGGCGCGGCCCTGACCGTCCACACCGATGTCGTACATCGCTTCGCGGTCGTTGCCGCCGAGCAGACTGCTGTACACCAGCGAGGCTGCCCCACTGAGCGCGGTGTCGAACTTGGCGACGTAGCCGTCCTCGGCAAAGCCGCCGGTGTCGAAGGACGTGTCGTACGCGCCCACCGTCGTCGGGAAGTTGGCCGATTGCGTGTTGCCGGTGATGTAGATGCGGCCGTTGGCATCCGCGGTCAGGCCGAACAGCGATTCCTGGCCCGAGCCGCCGTGATAGGTGGCATAGAGGAGACCGGCCGGACCGGCGACGTTGGTGTCGATGCGGGCGATGAAGGCATCGTAGCTGCCGCCACCGAAGGTCGATTGACGCGCCGACGCCGTCACCGGGAACGACGCGCTGCTGGTGTCGCTGCCGAACGTGATCCGCCCCGCATCGTCCACGACGATGTCGCCCGAGAAATTGGCCTCGTAGTTCGTGCCGCCGAAGTACGACGCGTAGGTCAGCGTCGTGTCACTCGCGTAACGCGCCACGAACACATCCCTGGTGCCGCTGAGCGAGCCGCGATAGGCGTTGGCGGTCACCGGGAAGCCCGACGCCGCCGTCGACTGGGTCGCGCCGGCGAGATAGGCCGCGCCGCTTGCGTCGACCGCAATCCCGAAGCCGGCGTCGGTGGCACTGCCGCCGTGGAAGGTCGAGTACGCCAGCGTGCCGTCGGCCGCGAGTCTGGCGTAGAACGCGTCGGTGACGCCGCCGCCGTAGGTCGAGTCGTTGGCGGCCGCGGTGACCGGAAAGTCGGCCGACTGCGTCTCGCCGGTCAGGTGGACCTGCCCGGTGCCGTCCACGGCGAGCGCCGCCGGCAGCGTGAACAACGACGTCGCGAGCATGTCGTTGCCCGATCCGCCGAGGTAGGTCGACCAGACGACCGCCGAGCCGGCCGGGTTGAACTTGGTGATCACGTAGTCCGACGTTCCTGCCGGGCCTGGCTTGGCCGGCCGCGCGGTGCCCGCCGTCGTCGGGTAGCCGACCGCGTCGGTCGACGATCCCAGCACGTAGACGAAGCCGCTCGCGTCGACCGCGATGTCGAGGAACGCCTCCTCGCTGACGCCGCCGAACCAGGAGGAGTAGACCAGCACGGGATCGATGACGAGCGGACGCGTCCGATCGTAGGCGCCGATCACGAAGCCGAGGCGCCGCGTCGCAGACGCGTAAGTGAATGCTGCCTCGATCGGAACGCGGACGTCACCGTGCGCCTGATAGGCGACTGGCCGCTTCTGCCGCAGCACTCGGTCGCCGACGTGGAACAGCACGTCGCCTCCGGGCTCGATCTCGACGCGGTCGGCGCCGGCGATCTCGATCGCGGCCGCCGCCGGATCGATGCCGGGAGCGACGATGAAGTCGTATTCGAGCTGGCCGTCGGTGCCGTAGTACACCAAGTCGAGTCCTGGCCGGACGCCCGTGATGCGCACCTGGGCGAAGGACGCGCCGTTGAGCGACCAGCGCTCGCGCGGCCCGATCATCCGGTGGACCACGCCCGGGTGCGGCTCGGCCCCACGTAGCGCCGCCGTCCCGGTGGCACCGACGACGCGCAGGTCCAGGGTCCGCGGGCCCTCCGTCCCCGTCAACGTCACACGTGCGCCGGTGGGTGTGATGGCGACGCCGTAGCCCAGGCCTCTCGCGTCGAAGGCGGCGCCGCGGGAAGTGCCGACCACGGCGCTGAAGGCCAGCGGGCGCGGCGCCATCGCGCGCGCCGTACGCCCTGGCGTCGCGGCACGCAGTGCGGGTGCGGCGCCCCGTTCGCCGACCGCGGGCCTGGCGAGACCTGCCAGGGAGGTGACACCCAGTGTCGTGGCCAGGGCGACCGCCCATGCGGCAGAACGGACGGCACCGCCGCGGCCCGTCAGGAGCGAGGACCGAACCATACCCACCTCCGTGGACACCTGAAACGCCTTCGAGCTGTGGAAGGAGGTGGTCACTGCCGATCGAAACGTGACGATGTGGACGGCGCTGGTCGGAAGGTCGGTGGGCCGACCCGGCGCAGGACCTGCGCACCCAGACAGTGGCGCCATTCGCAGAATCTGCGATCCGATCCGGCCGCCCCTTGCAACAGCGCCGCGATCGGGACCGTCGCCGTTGGCGCGACGCTTGCCTTGGAGATGACCGGACGCACGGGAGGTTGGCCCGCTCCGTCTCTGGCGGCAGCACCGCTCGAGAGGAGGCGTTCAATGTCTCGAATGACCTTGGCGGCAACGGCCGTCACGCTGGCGCTGATGCCGTCGCTGGCAGCCGCGCAGAGCGTCAACATGGGGAGTACGTTTCATGCCCTCGAAGCACGCGCACGCAAACTCACGACGACCTATCCCGACGCGACCGTCGAGGTGACCCGCACCGAGGGCGGCGGCATCGAGGCCGTCCTCAGCGATCGCGCTCGCACGCCTCGCGGCCGCCTGTCGGTCCCGGCCGGCACCCGGCGCGTGCAGTGGGCGTCTGCACGCGGCAGCAGCGCCGCCGAGTTCGAGTTGCCGGCGCAGGCGACGGTGGCACTCGACTGGGCGTCGCATCAGGCCTACGCACTGTTCACGGACGAGGACGCGGCCGCCCGCGAGGGCCGCGCCGCGGAGGTGGCAGGCGATGAAGGGACGTGGGATGGGCACGTGCGGCGCAATCGCCGCGCCGCCCGGTCCGTGTCCGCCGCGCAACTGAGTTCGCGCATCCAAGCCGTCGAGACGGTGTTCGATGCGATCGTGGTGCGCGCCGCGCTCGACAAGCACGAGAAGCGTCCGTCGCGCCGGCGCATCGACTACTCGCGGTTCACCGCATCGATCCACGACGCGCGCTCAGGGGCGCAGAAAGGCTTCGTCAGGTGGTTCGACACGGCGCAGGTCCTCACGTGGAAGATCGAAGGCGGCAGCCAGGGCGTGGTGATGCCCGATCGCCTGCCCGGCGGCTGGACGTTCACCCCGACGATGGCGTGGGCGAATGTGCAGGCATATCAGTTCGCCACGCAGGCGGCGCAGAGTCTGGACCAGGCGCAGCCATTTGCCGCGCTCCTGCCGCGCCGGGCGCAGCCGATCGCGCTGCTGGCGCGGGCCGTGGCGCCGGCGCCGGCCTTCGCGCTGTCGGCGATGGGCATGCGGCAGGCGCCGCCGATCGTCTCGGACTCCCTG
Source organism: uncultured bacterium (assembly GCA_966211945.1). Lineage (GTDB taxonomy): Bacteria > Acidobacteriota > Vicinamibacteria > Vicinamibacterales > Vicinamibacteraceae > Luteitalea. The sequence goes on along the minus strand of CBIHOS010000088.1, from coordinate 12,182 downwards.
GCGCGGGTGGCCGGCTGGGCGGGTGCCTCGTTCGGCGGGACGATGCGCGTCAACGAGGCGGGCTGCGACAATCTGCACTGGCTCGATGGATCGATCTTTCGGCCATGCTGTGACGCGCACGATCGCTGCTACGAGGCGGAGGGATGCACGTCCGGCAGCTGGTGGTGGCCGTTCGCCGGCAGCTGGTCGTGCCAGAAGTGCAACGCAGCCGTCGTCTATTGCTTCTGCACGGTGTCGAACCCGATGTATTGCGGTGCCGGCAGTGGCGGTGGCAGTGGCGGCGGGAACGGCGACGGCAGTTGCGTCTCACCGTCGGGCGGTTTCTGCCCGATAGAGTGCCAGAACTGTCAGGCCAGCTGACCCAGGGAGGGCGTCGTGATCGAGTCGCGGATGTGGCGCGTCGTGGGGCTGGCGGTCGTCCTGTGGGGACTTGGCGTGCTCGTGCTCGGGACCCGCTGGGAGGGGGTCGAGGTGGCGCCCGGCGTGTGGCGCGACGCCATCTCGCTGCCCCGTTGGGCGGCCTTCTGGGCGGCCGTCGCCTGCCTCGGGCTCGCGTCCGCGCCCTGGGTTCAGACGATGACCGGCAGAGTCGTGGCGATCCTGCCACTGCTCATCTGGTTCGGCATCGAACTGCGGTCGGGCTCGCTGGCCCCGATCGCATGGCTGACGTACGCGACGCCAACCGTCACGGCATGGTTCGCGGGGGGCCTCGTCCACGGTCTCGTCGGTCGCCGGTGGCACGCCTCGTGAACACGTCCGGGCGTATGAGCAAGAACAACAACGTCAATCCCGGACAGTACAAGGTCGCCGGCCGCGAACGGCCGGGCGAAGACGTCCTGGCCAGCGCACACAAGGCCGCGCTGACCCAGGATCGAGCGAAGCAGGATCAGCAGCCGCTGCCGCCGCGCAAGAGCGATGGCTCTGGCGCTGGGCGCGAATCGGACGCGTCCAAGGACGAGCAGCAACGCTGACCGCGGCATCGGCGCACGGACTGGCGGAGATGCGGGCCCGCGCCATGCGGTCTCCGCCTCCGCCTGTTCGTCCGCGAGCCCTCACAGACGGAAGCGCAGAAACGCGCCGACCCCGCCCGCAGGCTCGAGCAGGCTGGCGTCTTCGATGAAGCGGACCCGCGCACTCGTGCGGCGCGCGTCGGTGACGAGCGCCTCCACCGATGCCTCGTCCACCCGGCTGCGCTGTTCGACCGGCACCGACTGTCCCGCCTCGACAGAGGCGACGGCGGGCGTCGGCTCGGTGGGGCTGGCCGGAATCAGCAACTCGTCGACCTGCCCGCGTGCGAGCGCCCCGCGAACGCCGACAAGGCCGACGGTGGCAAGGCCTCGAGAGCGGTAGGTGTCGAGCAGGGCCTCGACCACGTCGCGATCCGTTTCCTCGTCCTTGCGCCGGAATACGTCGAGCGTCGCACGCAGGATCTCGTGTTCCCGCGCGTGCACGTCCAGGCGCATCACGTCGATGACCAGCGCATCGACGCTTTCGTGCAGTTGCCTGCGCAGCAACGGCACGGCCTGCGAGTCGCCGCTGAGAATGATGGCGGTGACGTTCTCGTCGCGCACGACCCGCTCGACGGCCTCGGCCACCTCCTTCATGTGCTTGAGGTGCAGATCATCGACGTGGCGCTGGTAACGGGCCTGGGACCATCCGCCGACCATCACGCGCTGGGTCTTCTCGTTCGAGATCGTCTCGGCATGCTGCACCGTGCCCGTCGCGCAGACGAACAGGCGGGCGGTGTTGGTGTCCAGCACGAGCGCGGCGTACGTCGAGTACTGCTCTGCCGCGCGTGCCAGCGGGAACAGGTGTGGTTGCTCGTCCACGTAGAGCACGTGGCCGTCGATCGGCGCGTCGAGCGCGATGGCTTCGAACAGCGCATCGCCGCCGTTGCACGAGAAGATCGCGACAGCCGAAGGTCCCGGCAGCGTCAACTCACTCGACAGGAAGGCACGGATGCGCGCTTCGTCGCGCTGCAGCGCGTCGCGAAACGTCGAGTCCTCGCTGTACGTGCCGCGCGGTTCGGCAAATGCGCGCTCGAGAAACGCGTCGTGCGTCTGCCGTCCGTGCTGATCGGCCGACAGATCGAGATACAGGCTCACGACTGGCATCGGCGCGTGCGTGAAGCGTGCGAGACGGTCGAGAACGGGCTCCAACGTGACGATGGGCACGAGACACTCCCCTGCGTGGTACGCGATTCCTGAGCGGAATCGACATCAACGGGCCGGCCTATCCGGGCCCCACCCGGAAGGGTTGCAAGTCACGCGCCCGCCGGACCGCCCCACCGGTTCGCTTGCGCTGAACGTCGTCAGACTTACGAGGAACGCCGATTGCACTCGAACCGTCGTGCAATGACGCACAGACGAGGAGTTTCCGATGTCCCGTCATCCGTCTGGGATCAGCAACCGTCAACCGCCTGAACAGGAAGCCGAGGACCGGCGCATCCTTCATCGCCCCGACGACATCGGACGCGACCAGGCCGGGCACATCGTCCAGGAGTCGGCAGCCGAGCGCTCGGAGGCCGAAGACGATGCGAGCCGGCCGCGTCCGGACGCGCGTGCCGGTGACGCACGGCGCAACACGCGCCAGAGCCGCTCGGGCGGCTAGCCGTTCCTGCGCCGGCTGGGTGCGAGATCGACTGCCTGAAGCGCTTGCAGCTCATGTACAGCAACGCGTCGCGCCTTCAGAATCCCGTTACACTGCTATTACCAGCCGTACCATGCACCAACGCTCCGCCGCATGATTCCGCTCCACGCGTCCTCACACGACGGCTCCAGCCCTGGGGTTGTTGCACCCGGTCAGCTCCCGTACGGCACCTGGCACTGGGACGCGACGAGCGACATGATGAGCTTCGCGATCGCGGGCCAGCGCGACGAGGCAGCGACCCGCGTCCCCGTCGCGACGTGGCTGGCAACGGTGTCGCAGCCGGAGCGAGAGCAACTGCCGCGGGCATGGCACCAGGCATCCGGCTCCGGTGCGGCGCTCCAGGAAGTCGAAGTGGACGTGATGGACGGCCCCGGCGTCCGTCGGTTCCTCTTGCGCGGGTACGGCAGCCGCCGTGGCGAGGCTCCTGGCGCCTCCGGCATCTGGCTCGACGTGACAGACCGTGCGATCGGCCACAGTCGGGTCTGGTTCCGCCCTCTCGCCGATGCATTGCCGACGATGATGTGGGCCGCCACCCCGGTCGGGATCGTCGACTTCGCCAACGAGGCGTGGCTGCGCTTCACCGGGCTCGAGTCGGCCGGCGACTGGAGCCGCGCGATCCATCCCGACGATCTCGGGGCGATCGAGGAGCGGTGGCGGAACGCGGTCGAGACCCACGAGCCCTACGAGGGGCGCTGTCGCATTCGGCGCGACGCCGACGGCACGTACCGCTGGCACTCGGTGCGAGCCGTGCCGATCACCGACGCCGAGGGCCGCGTCGCGTGCTGGCTCGGCGCGCTGGTCGACGAGCACGAAGTCCGCATGCTCGTCGAGGCCAATCAGCAGCTCCTCGCCGCCGAGCAGCGGGCTCGTCAAGCCGCCGAGGACGCCGGCCGCATGAAGGAGGAGTTCCTCTCCACGCTCGGCCACGAACTTCGGACCCCGCTGAACGCCATCAGCGGCTGGGCGAGCATGCTGAAGCGGGGCGGGATGTCCGACGCCGACAGCGCCCGGGCGGTCGAGGTGATCGAGCGCAACGCCGATGCGCAACGCCAGCTCATCGACCAGTTGCTCGACGCCAGCCGCATCATCTCCGGGCACCTCCGGCTGGACGTGCAGGCGCTCGCCGTCGAGAACGCGCTGACGCGGGCGATCGACGCGCTGCGCCCCGAGGCGGAGGCCAAAGGGGTCCGGCTGCTTGTCGATCTTGCCGCGCCCCCCGCCACCGTGCGGGCCGACCCGGCGCGGCTCCAGCAGGCCTTCTCGAACCTCATTGCCAACGCCGTGAAGTTCACGCCGTCCGGCGGCGAGATCCAGGTACGAGCCGCCCGCGAAGGCCCGGACCTGCAGGTCCGCGTGCGTGACACCGGCGTCGGCATTCCCGCCGCCTTCCTGCCGCACGTGTTCGATCGGTTTCGTCAGGCCGAGTCGCCGAGCACGCGCCGCTTCGGCGGCCTCGGACTCGGGCTGTCGATCGTCCGGCAGATCGTCCACATGCACGGCGGCCGCGTCGAAGCCTTCAGCGAAGGCGAAGGGCGGGGCGCCGAGTTCGTCGTCACGCTGGGGCTCGACGGCGCCCTCGTGGATCCGCCGTCGCCGGCCTCGGCGCCGGTGCCGCGGCCGGCCGACAGCGCCACCCTTCCCCTCCGCGGCCTCTCGATGCTCGTCATCGAAGACGATGCGGACTCGCGCGAGATGTTGAGCGTACTGCTGGAGAACGCCGGGGCGGTGCCGGTCGCCGCGGCCAGCGTCAACGAAGCGCTGCGCCTGCTCGGCGATCTCGAGGTGGACGTCGTCCTCAGCGACATCGGCATGCCCGAACGCGACGGCTTCGACCTGATCCGTTCGCTTCGGACCTTCCCGAACCCCCGCGTCAGGCGCGCGCCGGCGGTCGCCGTCACGGCCTTCGCGCGAAACGAGGATCGCGACCGCATCCTCGCCGCCGGCTTCGACGCGCACGTGAGCAAGCCGGTCGAGCCGCTCGACCTGTTCCGCGCCGTTGCCGCCGTCAGACATCAGCGCATCGGCGACGCCGCCAGCGGGCCGGCCGCATCATCGCCGGTGTGATGTCGCGGATCTGCCGGACGCCGCCGCCCGGCAGGCGATAGTGGGTGGCGCGGGCCGCGCTACCATGCGCGTCCATGCGCGTCCTTCTTCGCACCCTTGCCTGCCTGCTCGTGGCGGCCCCAGTCGCCGCACTCGCCGAGGTCCACACGTTCGTCCCGACGAAGGGTGTCCCGACCTTCGCGGTGCGTGAGCCGGTGCTCCGCATCAAGCCCGGCGACATCGTCGAGTCGCAGACCTTCTCGAAGGCCGACGACTACTACGCGCGGGCCGGCGGCCCGTGGCCTGGTGAGGTCGGCCCGTTCCTCATCGAGGGACTGACGACTGGCGACACGCTCGTCGTGAAGATCCTGAAGCTGCGTCCCAACCGCGACACGGCCGTGTCCGCGGTCGTGCCCAACGGCATCAGTGCGGTTGCCGGTGACGGCCGCACGCGCATGCTGAACGACCCGCTGCCGGCCCGCCGCTTCGTCTGGCGGCTGGACCGGACACGCAACGTCGGCGTCCTCGACCTGCCCAATTCGGCCAGCAAGCGGATCGAGCTGCCGCTGAAGCCGATGCTGGGCCGCGTGGCGGTCGCACCGGCCGGCCAGGAAGCCTGGGGCGGCCTGTGGCCGGGCAACTTCGGCGGCAACCTGGACACGTCCGACATCCACGAGGGCGTGACGGTCTATCTGCCGGTCTTCCACGACGGCGGCTACTTCTACTTCGGCGACGGCCACGCGCTGCAGGGCGACGGCGAGATCGTCGGGTCGGGCCTCGAGACGACGATGGACGTGACGCTGGAGTTTGGCGTGATCAAGGGCCAGAGGATCGCGTGGCCGCGCATCGAGGACGACACGCACATCATGGTTGCGGGCAGCATCCGCCCGCTCGTCGATGCCTTCCGCATCGCCCATGTCGAGTTGATCCAGTGGCTGGTGGACGACTACGGCTTCGAGCGGATGGAGGCCTACCAGGTTCTCTCGCAGGCCGGCGTGGCGCGGGTGGCCAATGTCGTCGACCCGAACTACACGGTCGTCGCGAAATTCCCGAAGTCGGCGCTGCCACCGAGGGTGCGGCGGGCCGAGGCGCGCTAGCGGGTGGCGGCCTGCCACTCGCCGTCGAGACGCGCCAGCAGCAGCGCGTAGATCTCGATCGCGTCCCACAGGTTCTGGACGCGGAGATTCTCGTTGGCGGCGTGCTGGTTGTTGTCGTGATTGACGACCGGCACGGTCACGATCGGCGCCTGCAGGATGCCGGCGAAGAGATGAAGCGGCAGGCTGCCGCCCATGGTCGGCATGCGGACAGGCGCCGCGCCGGTCGCCTGCTCCACGATCGCGACCACGGCCCGCGACAGCGGCAGATCCATCGACGCACGGTAGCCGGGATACCCCGGGCCCCACTCGACCCGGATCACGCGCGGGTGCGCCCGGCGTGTGGCGTCGTCGGGCGGCTCGGCGACCACGTGATACCCCTGGGCGCGCAGATGGGCCTCGACCAGGCGACGCACCAGATCCGGCGTCATGTCGGGAACCAGGCGGAAGTCTATCGACGCCTGCGCCTCGGTCGGCACCGCGTTGGCGGCACGATCGCCGACGTCGCCGGCCCGCAGGCCGCGGACGTTCAATGCCGGCAGCGTGATCGCGTCAAGCAGGCGGCCGCGCACGGCTTCCCGCCGCCCCAGCGCCAGCGCCCGCGCGATGTCGTCGTCGACCGGCGGTTCGGCCTCGATCGCGGCCTGCTCGGCGGTCGACAGCGGCCGTACCGCATCGGCGAAGCCAGCGATGAGGATGCGCCCGTCCTGATCGCGCATGCTCGCGATCAGGTGCGCCAGCGCCACCGCCGGATTCGGCACCCAGTTGCCGTAGTGGCCGCTGTGCACGGCTCGCGCCGGTCCGTACGTGGTCAGTTCGAGATCGATCGTGCCCCGCACCCCAAACGATACGAGCGGCTTACGGGACTGGTGGACCGGCCCGTCGGCGAAGATCCAGGCGTCTGCGGCAAGGGTCGATGCGTGGGCGCGCAGCAGCCGCTCCAGGTTCGGCGATCCCGCTTCCTCTTCACCCTCGAGGAACACCTTGACGTTGACCGACGGGGGCTGCCCAGCGGCGCGCAGCGCGTCGAGACCGGCCAGCAGCGCCACGATGGGGCCCTTGTCGTCGGAGGCAGAACGGCCGTAGACCCTGGCCTCGGCCGGCACCGGCGACGGCAGCGACTCCCACGGCACCGTCGCCGCGCCGGACTCGATCGTTCCCAGCCGCAGCACCGGCTCCCATGCCGGCGTACGCCAGTCGGCGGGTGACACCGGCTGGCCGTCGTAGTGGGCGTAGAACACGATCGTCCTGGTCGCGCCAGGCACGACGAGGCTCGCGTAGACCGCGGGCGGCGCATCGTCGACGGTCAGCAGCTGGCTGCTGAAGCCGCGCCGTTCGAACATCTGCCGGAGCAGCGCCGCGTTGCGGGCGATGTCGGACGGGTTGCGCGCCACGTTGGGCACCGCGACCAGCTCGCGCAGTTCACGCAGGATGGCGGCTTCGTGCGCCTGGCGGTAGCTGCGGACGCGATCGCGGAGCCCGGCTCCCGCCGCCGGCCCCGTCGCCGCGTCCACCGCCGGCGTCGCCGACTGCTGGCCAGCCAGCGGGACGACGAGGCACGCCACGAAGGGCGCGGCGGCGACGGCGATCCAGCCGACCCACGTCGTGCGGCGACGCCTCATGCGTCGGGCCCGGTGACGTCCTGGATGATGCCGAACAGCAGGTCGTCTCCCCCGCTGCCCTTGACGAGCGAGAGGACGATGTGGAGCTGCACGCTCCGGCCATCGTCCTGACGCATGTGACTGGCGCGGCCGGTCCATCGACCCGTGTCGAGCGCGATGCGCAGCATGACCGGGAACTGGCGGGCTGCGTCCGACGTGGCGGCCAGGTCGTCCGGATGCAGACCCGGCACTTGTGCGGGATCGACGCCGAGGACCTCGGCGAATCGACGGTTCGCGTAGAGCGTATGGCCGCTCGGTGTCAGCACGCAGACGCCCTCCGGCAGGCCGTCGAAGACCGTCGCCAGCAGGCGCTGCCTCGCTTCGAGCGCCTGCGCCGCGGTGACGTCCTCCTGCACCGCCAGCGCGCCCGCCAGCGCGCCCGCCGCGTTGTGCAGCGGCACCGCCGAGACGACCGTCGACTTGCGGGTGCCGTCGAAGGCCTGGATGTCGATGCGCTCCGAGGAGACGGTCTCGCCGCGCAGCGCGCGGACAATCGGCCACTCGTGGTCCGGCAGGCGCGCCGCCGAGTCCGCCGCCCAACCCACGTAGGCGCGATAGCGATCCGGGCCGAGTGGCCGGGCCCCGCTCCAGATGCGATCCAGGGCGGGGTTGGACCAGATCTGCTGGCCGGTCAGATCGACGAGCGATATGCCGAGCGGCAACGCGTCGAGCACCTGCTGCATCTGCTGCTGGCGATCGACGACTTCCGCCTGCGCGGCGCGCTCATCGGTGATGTCGCGGGCCACGCCGTGCACGCCCTCGAAACGACCGCCGTCGCGGATCACCGTCGCGGTGATCGCCACCAGGCGCTCGTCGCCGGCAGGCCGCCGGATCGTCACCTCGAGTTCCGCATCGTCGACGAGCCCCTGGGCAACCTGCGTGAAGGCGGTCCGGGCAGCCTCGAGCGACGCCGGAGCGAGGACTCGCTCGTAGGCCGTGCCGAAGAGCGCCGGCGCCGGCCGGCCGACCAGCCGTTCGGCGGCAGGATTGACCTCCGTGAAGCACCCGTCGCGATCGAGCACGTATACGGCCACTGGCGTATGCGTCACCAGCCGCCGGTAGTGGGCTTCGGCAGCGGCGAGCCGCAGTTCACCGCGCTTCCGCTCCGAGATGTTCGAGACGTACACCGACAAGCCCTCGTCGGCCGGATACAGGCGAAGCTCGTACCAGGCGCTGAGCGGCTCGTCGTACGCGTCGAACACGACTGTCGCACGACCCTCGACGGCGCGGCGGTACTCGCGCTCGAACTGCGTTCCCAGCATCCGGGGACAGGCCTCCCAGATGACGCGGCCGAGCAGCTGCTCGCGCGGCTGCCCGAGGACGGCTTCGGCGGCGCGGTTGACGAAACCGAACCGCCGGTCGCGATCGAGCCAGAAGAAGGCGTCGGTGAAGCTGTCGAGAATGCGGTCCCCGGACGGCAGGGTCGAAGCCGGGTCAAGCATGATCACGCCTGCTGAATCGACGGCGGGCGGCGAACCGCGAGGGAGGATGTTGGTCGGGGCGAGAGGATTTGAACCTCCGACCCCTCGGTCCCGAACCGAGTGCTCTACCAGGCTGAGCCACGCCCCGACAACCGGGAGAGTGTACCACGGGCATGCGCCGGCTGGACCGGTCGTCCTCGCCGCCCGCTGCCCCGGAAGCCGCCCGCGACGATCGATTCATGCCCGGCGTGGCGCGGCCGATTACCTGCGTATGAGCGGGATTCCGTCCCTCGAACGTCCCGGCAGCGACGCGGCCAGCAGCAAGGTCGATCGCGCCACGCTCGTCGTCAGCAAGGCCCTGAAGGAGAAGCGGCGCGAGGCCGAGGCGATGGTCCGCCTGATCGAAGGCGCCGACATGTCCGGCAAGGGCCGCCACGTCGACTATCAGGCCTGAGCCTCGCCGATCCGGCCCACGAGCGCCGCGACGAGTCCCGACGCGGCGTGGGCCGTGAGATCCGCGTGCAGCGGCGTGACCGAGATGAGCCGCTTGCGCACGGCCTCGTAGTCCGTCCCCGCCGACACCATCCACTCGAGCCGCCCCTCGTCGATCCAGTAGTACGGCCGCCCCCACGGGTCGTCGCGCCGGAGCACGTTGGTCGTGTGGGTCCGCGCCGCCTGCACCGTCGCCGCCCATCCGGCCGGGACGCCCTGCGGCACGTTGACGTTCAGCAGCACGCGCGGCGGCAGGCCGTGCGCCAGAACCTCGGCCGCCACCCGCGCCGCCGCGGCTGCTGCGTGCGTGAAGTCGAACGCGACGTCGCGCTGGAGCGAGACGGCCACGGCCGGCACGCCGAGGAGGACGCCTTCCAGCGCACCTCCGACCGTCCCGGAGTAGGTCACGTCGTCGCCGATGTTCCAGCCCTTGTTGATGCCCGACACCACGAGATCGGGCAGGTCGCCGTGCAGGACGTGCGCGACCGCGACGTTGACGCAGTCGGCCGGCGTGCCGTCCACGGCATGCACGTCGGGCCCGAGCGTGTGCAGGCGCAACGGCCGCGCCAGCGTCAATGCGTGGCCGATGGCACTGGCCTCCCCGAGCGGCGCGCAGACGACCACCCGTCCCAACCCCGCCAGCGCCGACGCCAGTGACTGCACCCCTTCCGACTCCACCCCATCGTCATTCGTAACCAGAATCGTACGCATATCGTGTCTCGTGTGTCCCGTGGCTGTGAGTGGAAAGGCAGCGCCGGAAGCCGTGCCGCCGCGGTGGCCGGGCCGGACCGGCGAGCGGGCCGCGCGGCGGAGGGCGGCGGCGTCTATGATCGCAGCCGACATGTCCGCGCCGTTCGACGCCGTGCTGCTGGTCTCCTTCGGAGGCCCCCTCGGGGTGGAGGACATCCGCCCCTTCCTGGCCAACGTCCTGCGGGGGCGCCGCGTGCCACCAGGCCGCGTCGACGAAGTGGCGCATCACTACGAACTGTTCGGCGGTGTCTCGCCGCTCACGGCGTACACGATGGCGCAGGCCGACGGCCTGCGGCACCGGCTCCGCGATCGCGGCCTCGACCTGCCGGTGTACGTCGGGATGCGCAACTGGGCGCCGCTGCTGCCGGACGTCCTCGCGCAGATGTCGGCTGATGGCGTCAGGCGGGCGGTCGGCGTGCTGGCGGCGGCGCACCGCTCCTATTCCAGTTGCACGCAGTACCGGCAGAACGTCCTGCAGGCGCGCGAAGCGGTCCACGCCGCCGGGGCGAGGCCCGTCGATGTGACCTACGTCGGCGACTGGCACCTGCACGACGGCTTCCTGCTGGCGGTGGCCGACCAGGTGCTGGTCGCCCGCGAGTCGCTGGCCGAATCGCAGCGCGAGCGTGCGCGACTGGTGTTCACGGCCCACAGCGTGCCGGAGTCGATGCCGGGCGTGACCACCTACCGGCGGCAGCTCGAGACGTCGGCCGCCGAGGTCGCACGGCGGCTCGGCATCGACGACTGGACACTGGTCTTCCAGAGCCGCAGCGGCCGTCCGGAAGATCCGTGGCTCGGCCCCGACGTCAACGACTACCTGCGCAACGCCCACGCCCGCGGCGATCTCGAGGCCGTCATCCTGTGTCCGATCGGCTTCGTGTGCGATCACATCGAGGTGCTCTACGACCTCGATCACGAAGCCGGGGAGACCTGCGACGCGCTGGGACTGCCGATGGCGCGCGCCGCGTCGGTGAACGCCCACCCCGCGTTCATCGACGCGCTTGCCGACGTGGTCCTGCGGACCTGGGACACCTACAAGCGCGGCCGGCCGCTGACACTCGTGCATCCGGACCAGCCCAACGCCACCGAGTTGCCGCCGCCAGTGAGGCCGGCATCACCGCCCCGCCATGCGTGAATGCGGGAATGCGGGAATGTCGAAGTCGCGACCGCCCGCGACGATGTTCTCGACCTTCCCGCATTTCCGCATTGAGCATTGCGGCGGAGCGAGAACGCGATGGGCGACGCGCGTGCGCGCCCATCTGGGTGAGCGACTCCCTACGCGTTCTGCGTGGCGCAGTACTTGTCGAAGGCGGCCGTCAATGCCGACGCGATGCCGTCGGCGCTGTTTCCCTCGATCTGATGACGCTCCATCATGTAGACGAGCTTGCCGTCGCGCAGGATGCCGAGCGACGGCGACGAGGGCGGATAGCCGGTGAAGTACCCGCGGGCCCGATCGGTGGCCTCGATGTCGGCGCCCGCGAACACGGTCACGGCCTGATCAGGCCGGGTCGCGTGCTGCATCGCGCGGGCGATGCCAGGCCGCGCCTTGCCTGCCGCGCAGCCGCACACGCTGTTGACGACGACCAGCGTCGTGCCCTTCGAAGCGACCGCCTGGTCCACCTCGGCGGCGGTCCGCAGTTCCGTGAAGCCCACGTCGGTCAGTTCTTCGCGCATCGGCGCAATCAGGAATTCGGGATACGGCACGTCTAGCTCCTTCTCGAGGCCTGCGCCTCGCTCGTCTGCGTCACACCGCGGCCGGCAGGCCGCGTTCGGTCGAAGCCGCGGCATGCGCCGCGACCAGATAGTCGACAAACGGCTCCCACGGATCGAACCCGACCACCGCAGGGGCGTCGGCGACGAAATTCGAGAGCGCGTTCAGGTCGTAGAAATAGTGCTGGCCGTCGCGATCGTCGATCACGTACTCGACGCCGCCGACATCGAATCCCGCCGCCGTCGTCATCGCCAGCACGGCATCGATGATCGTCTGCGGCGGATGCGCCTGGCTGGCACGCCCGCCCGCCGCAGGCGGCGCGATCGCGCAGTGGCCACCGAGTTGGACGCCGCCAGCCGGCACA
>CBIHOS010000087.1:0-17827 GCA_966211945.1 uncultured bacterium | reverse complement strand
CCCGTCTTTGACGAATGGCGCCAAGAGGCGTAAACTCAAAGACTTAATGGCTCAAGTCTACGCAGCCAAGTACCTCGCCAAAGCCGCCCTCTCCGCTCCCCGCGACCTCGTCAACAGCTACATCGGCCGGGTGAAGGCACTGCACCCCACGGTGCTGATCTTCCATGTGACGTTCGTCTGCGACGCCCGCTGCAACATGTGCAGCAACTGGACGCGCGGCAACCGCAAGGAGGACATGTCGCTCGAGCAGATCGAGCAGGTGTTCGACTCGCCGCTGTGGAAGCACATCGAGAACGCCAGCATCTCCGGCGGCGAACCGACCACGCGCAACGACCTGGTCGACATCGTCCGGGTGCTCATCGACAAGCTGCCGCGCCTGCGGAAGCTGACGCTGAACACGACCGGGCTGACGCCGCACCGCGGCATCCCGATGCTGACGAAGATCGTCCAGATGTGCCACGAGCGCGGGGTGATCTTCAGCACCCGCGTGTCGGTCGACGGCGTCGGCGACATGCACAACGAGGTGCGCCGGGTGAAGCGCGGTTTCGACAAGGCCGAGCAGACCATCGCGGCCATGAAGGAACTGCAGAAGACCTACCCGTTCAACTTCGGCATCTCGACGACCATCTTCTCGATGAACCTGGACGACGCCGAGAACATCCTGGCGTGGGCGCGGCGCGAGAAGCTCGACATCGTCTTCAACATGGTGCGGTTCACCGAGGCGATGCTCGGCAACGCCGATCTGGCCAAGGACATCAAGCCGGTCAACGAGGAGGAGCAGCGCATGCGCCAGTTCTTCCTCGACCGCGTCCGCCACGATCCCCTGCTGGACGGCCAGAACTACATCTACATGCACTACGCGGACATGATCGCCAATGGCTATCACCGGACCGCGCCGTGCCCGTTCCAGACGCAGGGCGTGATGCTCAACCCCGATGGCGGCATGTTCTTCTGCGAGAACAGCAACGTCGTCGGCAACGCCGTGACCGACGATCCGGCAGCCATCTACTTCCGGCAGGCGTCGCAGGAACACCGCAACTGGATCCGCGACGAGAAGTGCCCGACCTGCCTCAGCCCGTGCCAGATGAACGTCGCGGCGATCAAGCAGGTGGTGCCCTACGCGAAGTTCCTCGTGCGTGCGAGCGCCGAGAAGCGCAAGGCCGCGCGCCGGCCGATCGTCGCCGCCGCCGCGCTGTAGCCCAAACCAAGCGCCGGTAGGGGCACGTCCCCGACGTGCCCTGTCTGCGTGGTTTCGCTGCCAGGGCGGCTCGGGCAGCCGCCCCTGCCCCCGACTGCGGTAGGCTGTGGCGCCATGCGGCGCCCACTCCTCCCTGCACTCGCCTTCATCGCCTGCACGACGTGCCTGGTCCTCGGACAGGCCACGCCTCCCGCTCCACCCTTGCGGGCGGCATTCGACGCCTGGCTCGCTGCGCAGGCGCAGGCGGCCCTGCAGGCGCGAAGCCAGCGGCTGGCCACGCTCACGACGCGGACGGCCGTCGAGGCCCGGCAGCGCGAGGTCCGCACGCAGATCGCCTCGCAGCTCGGCGTGCTGCCGGCGATCGACGCGCCGCTCGCCGCGACCATCACCCGCACGTCGCCGCGCGACGGCTATCGCATCGAACACGTCGTCTTCGAAAGCCTGCCCGGCTTCAAGGTGACGGCGCTCGCCTACGTGCCGGCCGGCGCCGGGCCCTTCCCGGCCGTGATCGGCACCGCCGGCCATGCCAACGAAGGCAAGGCATCGGCGACCTATCAGCACGCCTGGGTGTCGCTGGTCCGGCGCGGCTTCCTGGTGCTGGCCGTCGATCCGTTCGGCCAGGGCGAACGCATCGAGTATCCGGACCAGGCCGGTGGGTCGCGTGTCGGCATCGGCACGCGTGAGCATTCGATGACGGGTCAGCAGGTGCTGCTGACCGGCCGGACGCTGGGCGCCTACATGGTGCACGACCTGCGCCGCGCCCTCGACTACCTGCGGACGCGGCCCGAGGTGGACGGCCGGCGCATCGCCGTCGCCGGCAACTCGGGCGGCGGCACGCAGGCGGCGCTGCTGGCGGCGGTCGAGCCCCGCCTGGCGGCCGCGGTCGTCTCCTGTTACATGACGTCGTGGTCCGAAATGTGGGCCGCGCCCGGTCCACAGGATGCCGAGCAGATCCTGCCCGGCTTCGTCGCCGCCGGCCTGGACTTCGCCGACTTCGCCGTCGCCGCCGCACCGCGCGGTTTTCTCGTGAGCAGTGCCCTACGTGACTTCTTCCCGATCGCGGGGTCGCGGCGGGTGTCGGCCGAGCTGACGCCGATCTACGCGGCGCTCGGCGCGAGCGACCACCTGGCGCGCGTGGAGAACGACGCCGAGCACGGGTGGACGCAGCCGCTGCGCGAGGGCGCCTATCGCGCTCTCGGCGCCTGGCTCGGCCGGCCCGGCCAGGACGCGCACGAAGCCCCGGTCACGCCCGAGGCGGAGACGGCGCTGCGCGTCACGCCGTCGGGCCAGCTCGCCTCGTCGCTCGGCACGCGCACCGTGCGCGCCATCAATGCCGACGACGCGCGCCGGCTCGAGCGGGAACGCCCACCCGTCTCCGACGCCGCGCTTGCGCCGCTCCTGGGCGCGCCGGCCGCATCCGCGGTTCCCCGCATCGTCGAACGCGCGGGTGACGCGACCGGGCCCGACGGGGCGGCCGTGACGCTGCAGATCGCGCCCGGCCTGCGGCTGGCCGGCCGCCTGGTCGTGCCCGCAGGCACGCCGCGCAGCGCGGTGCTGCTCCTGCACGATGCCGGCGCCACGACCCAGACCGCGCGCATCGCCGCTCTTCGAAGCGAAGGCCGGGCAGTGCTCGCGCTCGACGTGCGGGGCACCGGTGCGCTGGCGCCGGGCGAGGGCGCCAGCGGCTACACCGGCGCCTACCAATTCGCCGCCCGAGCGTGGCTGCTGGGCACGAGCGTCCCGGCGTGGCAGGCCGAAGACATCCGCCACGGGCTTGCCGCGTTGCGGGCGGAACTGCCGCAGGTGGCGGTGCGCGAGGTGCAGGCGACGGGCCAGGTGGCGGTCGGCGCGGTGCTCGCGGCGCAGGTCGAGCGCCCCTCGTCGCTCGTGCTCGAGGACGCGATCGTCAGCTTCCGGGATGTTGCGCTCGCCGACGTCCACGATCGCGTCACGCTGGCGATCGTCCCCGGCATCCTGCGGGTGACGGACCTGCCGGAACTGCTGGCGCGCCTCGCGCCGGTCCGCGTGCGATTCGTGCGGCCGCGCGGCGCCGACGGCAAGGCCCTCGCGATCGCGGCGGTGCCGGAACACCTCGGCCGCCCGGTGCCGGCCAACGTCACCTTCGAACCGTGAGCGGCCGCCGGCACCGCATCACCGCGGCTTCCAGTCAGGTAAGCGATCGTTGCCAGGTCCGGTCGTGAGGGCGACGCGCCGGCCAGGGTCGCTGGTCGACACCAGCGCGAGATCCCAGTTCTCGCCGTCGTGGTGCTCCGGGCTCGACGACAAGACCAGCCACTGCCCGTCCGGCGACACCCGCGGGTAGTACGACCAGAGGGTCGGATTGGCGTGCGCCAGGCTCACCTGGCCGCTCGCGAGGTCGCGGCGCTGAATCGCCGACGGCTCGCGTTCGAGCTGCACGTTGTAGAGCGCGCGGCCGTCACGCGACCAAGCCGGCCAGCACGCGCCGCCGCTCGCCGGCACCGGCTCGGTGCGTCCCGACGCCAGATCGAGCAGGTGGACCTGGAAGTTCCAGAACGCACCGACCCGCAGCGTCTGCGCGGCAAACGCCACCTTCGTGCCGTCGGGCGAGACGGCGGGCATGATCGCGCGGCCGACGAAGTTGGTGGTCAGGCGATCGGTGTGGCCGTCGGCCAACCGGACCCGGAAGAGGTCGCCGCGCGACGCGCGATCGGACGAGAACACCAGCGACTGCCCATCGGGCAGCCAGCTCGGATCGTGATCGTTGCCAGGATCGGTCGTGATGCGCCGGACCTGCGAGCCGTCGGCACGCATCACGTAGACGTCGAGGTCGGGCGTGCCCGGTTCGGCCTGCGCGCCGTAGTGCGCACGGTTGGACGTGAAAGCGATCGATTGCCCGTCTGGCGACCACCGGGGTGATTCGTCGCGCCAGTCGTTCCCGGACGTGAGCGCTTGCACCTGTCCGGTGGCGACGTCCAGGCTGAAGATCTTCGGGCGTCCCGCCACATCCGACTGGAAGACCAGCGTGCCGGTCGTCGGCGACTGGAACGGCTGCACGGTTTGCGGAAGCGGGCCCGCTGCGGGTGGCGCGTCGCCGGCGGGATCGGCGGCGACGGGCGCGGCGGTCGGTGTTGTCCCCGTCACGGGCACGGCCGCCTCACTGGACCTGGACTCGGAGGAACCTCCCTCCGGGCCATCCTCCACTGCCCCTGCAGGTTCCCGCCGGTCGCCGGCCTCCGTGGAACAGCCGACGACAGCCGTCAGCGCCAGCAGCGCGGCGGGAGCCAGCGCCGCTAGGGCCGGCAGAACGCCATCAGATGCCAGCCGTAACGACGCACCCAGGCGCGCGGCAGCGCGTTGAACGTCCCGACGAAGATCGAGTTGTAGGCGGTGGCCTTCCATCCCTTGTGCAGCCTCGAAGCGACGGGAAATCGTTCCGGCACGATCTCCACCTCGCGGAACGGCGCCAGCAGCGCCCGGAACTCGGGGATGGAATAGAGCTTCAGCACCGGCGCGTCGCCGTGTTCGAGGCCCACCTTCATGACCGTCGACATCGCCTGCAGCCACGAGACGCGGTTGTAGACCATGAAGATCGCCACCCCATCGGGCCGCAGCACGCGACGCGCTTCGGCAACCAGCGCCGGCGCATCGGCCGCGTACTGCACCACCCCATGGGCATAGACGACGTCGAAGGAGGCCTGGTCGAACGGCAGGGCTGCGCCGTCGGCGACCCGCAGGTCGTCGGCAGCCACGCCGTGCAGCGCGAAATTCTGCCGGGCCAGGTCGATCGAGGTCTGCGCCAGATCGATGCCGGTGACCCGGGCGCCGCCTTTCGCGAAGCGCACGAGGTCGGTGCCGATGCCGCAGCCGATCTCGAGTACCTGTTTGCCCGCAAAACCGTTGAAATCGACGAGTTTCGGCAGGTAGTGGAGCTTGTCGTAGCGATAGTCGTCGAGATCGTCGAAGAACTCGCGAGACCCCACCGCGTGCGTGGTCATCTCGAGATCGTGGATGCGCGTGTTCCAGTACCGCGCGACGTCGGCGGCCGTGACGGTGGTCGGGGCCGCGCCCTGCGGCCGGGCCGCGGTCGGGTGCATCCCGCTATCGTAGAATACGAACCGCGTGCGACGCGATCCGAGCCGCCTCACGACGTCCGAGTTCGACCTGCTCGTCGTCGGCGCCGGCATCTATGGCGCAACCGTCGCCTGGGATGCCACGCAGCGCGGCCTGCGGGTCGCGCTCATCGACAAAGGCGACTTCGGCGCCGGCACCTCCTTCAACAACGCCAAGACCGTGCACGGCGGCGTGCGATCGCTGCAGCGCGGGCACCTCGGTGAGATGCGCCAGTACCTGCGCGAACGGCGGGCCCTGCTGCACATCCTGCCGCACCTGGTGCATCCGCTGCCGTTCCTTCTGCCAACCGGCAGCGGGCTGATGCGTCACAAGCTCGCGCTGGCCGCGTACTTCAAGGCCAACGACCTGCTCGCCGCCGATCGCAACGCCATTCCCGATTCGAGCAAGCACCTGCCGGCCAGCCGCGTGCTGTCGCGCGCGGAGTGCCTGCAGCTGACCCCGTGGATCGATCCGCACGGCGTCACCGGAGCCATCGAGTGGCACGACGCGCAGTTCTCGAACAGCTCCCGCGCCGAACTCGCCTTCATCCGCACCGCCGTGCGCCACGGCCTCGAAGCCGCCAACTACGTCGAGGCCACCGGACTCATCGCGAGCGATGGACGCGCCTCCGGCGTGATGGCGCGCCCGAGCGGCGACGATCAGGAGTTCCCGATCCGGGCCCGCGCAATTCTCGTGGCCGCCGGCGGCTGGACCGACGAGTGGCTGGTGCGGACGCTGCAAGGCAAGCGGCGGCGTCCGGTCCCGCACTGGTCGATCGCGATGAACCTGGTGCTCACCGGCAAGGGCGGGCGCCATGCCGTCGGCGGTTCCTCACGCGGCCGGCTGTTCTTCCTTGCGCCCTGGCGCGGCGCGACGATTGCCGGCACGAGCCACGACCCCTGGACGTCGCGGGCCGACGTGATCGCACCACGGCGCGAGGACGTCGCCCAGTTGCTCGCCGACCTGCAGGCGGCCTTTCCCCGGGCCGCGATCTCGGCTGACGATGTGCGGCTCGTGCACCGCGGCCTGCTGCCCGCGACCGAAGCGTCGCCGGCCCGGGTGACGCTGCTGCGCGAGAGCCCATTCATCGACCATGGCGAAGACGGCTGCGCCCACCTCTTCTCGCTCGTCGGCGTCCGTTACACGACCGCGCGTCACTCGGCCGAACGCGCCGTCGACGCCATCGTTCGTGCGCTCGGCGTCAGCGCGCCGCGCTGCGCCACCGCCACGACGCGCCTCGACGGCGGCGTGATCGATCGCTTCGACGCCTTCCTCGACGACGCCCGCCGCCAGGCGACGCCGGCACTCACGGCCGAGACGATCGAGCGCCTGATCGTCAACTACGGCACGGCCTGGACCGACGTCGCGGCGCACGGCCCCGGCGCGCTCGCGCCGCTCGGCCCCCGCTGCGAGGTGACCGCGGCGGAGATTCTGTATGCGGTGCAGGAAGAGATGGCCGTGACGCTGGCCGACGCCGTGCTGCGGCGCACCGAGGCTGGCTCACGCGGCCACCCGGGAGACGATGCGCTCCGGGCCGCGGCGGCCGTGATGGGCGAGGCACTGGGGTGGTCCGAGACGCAGCGCGCCGACGAGTGTCGGGCGGTCGCCCGCGCCTACGACGCGGCTGCGGTGCGCGGCAACTGAACGGGCGCGTCGAGCGAGTCCACCCAGCGCTCGAAGACCATCAGCGAGAACAACTGATGCGCATGGTTGGCGCGCCCGTCGACGTGCTCCTGCATCAGCCGCTCGACCTCGCGCGGCTCGAACAGGCCACGCCGTACCAGACGATCGCGCGACAGCAGGTCGCGCATGAGTGGCTGGAGTTCCCGGCGCAGCCACTGCTTCATCGGGATGCTGAAGCCTTCCTTGCGCCGGTGCAGGATGCCGTCCGGCAGCACGCCTTGCAGGGCCCGTTTCAGGACGATCTTCCGCTCGCGGCCGCGCACCTTGAGACGGCCCGGCATCGAGAAGGCCAGCTCCATCACGTCGGCGTCGAGGAACGGCGCGCGCGTCTCGAGCGACGTCGCCATGCTCATGCGATCGACCTTCACGAGGATGTCGTCGGCCAGGTACACACGCAGGTCGGCGTACAGCTCTCGATTGATCGCGTCGTCGGCCCGGTAGGCCCCGAGCGCCTCCCGCACTTCACGGTGGACGTCGCCGCCGAGGACCGCGTCCTGCATCGCCGGCGCATAGAGCCGCTGCCGCGAACGGTCGTCGATGAACGTCATCCACCGGTAGTGCCCGAGCTCGGCGCCGTTGCCGGTGACGCCGTTCAGGAAGCGCTTCATCTTGTTGAGGGCGCCCTTCTTCTGCTCGGAGGGCGGCAGCAGCTGGGCCACGCGGTCGGCGAGACGCCAGGCCACCGCCGGCGTCACCCTCGACCAACGCGCCGCCAGCGCCTGCGCCGCATAGGCGTCGTATCCGCCGAACAGTTCGTCGCCGCCATCGCCGGCGAGCACGCCCTTCACGTGCTGGCGCGCCAGCCGCGACACGAGATAGGTCGGAAACAGCGACACGTCGGCGAACGGCTCGTCGAGGTGGGCGACGAGCGGATCGAACAGCGAGGCGACATCGGGCGTCACCATTTCCTCGACGTGCGTCAGCCCGAAACGCTGGGCGACCTGGCGGGCGTACGGCAGCTCGTTGTAGCTCTGGTCGCGGAAGCCCATGCTGAAGCTCGTGACCGTCACGCCGCGGCGTTCTGCCGCCCCCGCCATGAACGCGGCGATGGCGCTCGAATCGATGCCGCCCGACAGGAACACGCCGAGCGGCACGTCCGACATCATCTGCCGGTCGACCGCCGTCGCCAGGGCCTCGCGCACGGCGGTCGCCGCCTCGCGCTCGTCCCACGCCCGGACCGGCGTGTCGGCGGCGTCCCAGTACCGCGCGACGTGGACCTTGCCCTCGCGGTACACGAGGTAATGCGCCGCCGGCAGCTTACGGATGTGCGTGAACAGCGTGCGCGGCGCGATCACGTACTCGTACGTCATGAACTGGTCGAGCGCCGCGAGGTCGAGCTCGCGCGACACGTCGGGCCTCACGAGCAGCGCCTTGACCTCCGAGGCGAGCGACAGCCCGAGCGGCGTGTGCGCGTAGAACAGCGGCTTCTCGCCGGCCCGATCGCGCGCCGCGACGAGCGCCTGCGTCCGCTCGTCGTACAGCGCGACGGCGAACATGCCCTTCAGCTTGGCGAACGCGTCGTAGCCCCACTCCTCGTAGGCGTGGACGACCGCCTCGATGTCCGAGCCCGATCGGAACCGGTGCCCCAGGCCGGTGAGTTGGGCCCGCAGGTCGGGGAAGTTGTAGATCTCGCCGTTGCCGACGACATGGATGTCGCCGGCCTCGTTGCTGAATGGCTGCTGACCGCCCGGGATGTCCATGAAGGACAGCCGGCGCATCGCCAGTCCGGCGCCGCGGCAGGTGATCGCCCCTTCGTCTTCCGGACCACGGTGCACGAGCGTGCGCACCATGCGCCGCAACAGGTCGTCTGGGACCGGGGCGCGTGGATCACGATCGGCGATGGCTACGATGCCGCACATGGAGTCTTACGTTGGCAATGCTGAATGCTCAATGCTGAATGCTGAATGCTCGATGTCGAGAGCCGTCGTCACGCCACTGTCGGACAAGTCCGACGGCTACGTATCGTAGGTAGGGACGGCTCTCCGAGCCGTCCGACATTGGGCGCCTCAGAGAGGCGCCCCCACCTTACGTCCGTTCGTCGTTCGGAGTTCCGCGTTCGGCGTTCGCCGTGTCCCGTCTGTCCCTGACGACCCTCGCGGGCGTTCCCACCGCGATGGCGAACTCGGGGATCGCCCCGACGACGATGGCGCCTGCGCCGACGATCGCATCCCGGCCGACCGTCGAGCCATCGGTCACCACGACATGCGCGCCGAGCCACACGTGGTCGCCGATGTCGATGCCGGCCGCCGTCCGCCCCTGGTCGAGCACCGGCATGTCGACCCGATCGTACAGGTGGTCGCCCCCCACCAGGTACGTGTAGGCCGCGATCAGCACCTTCTTGCCGACCCGCACGCGCGAGGCCGAGAAGATCTCGGTGTTGAAGCCGATGTTGGCGTCGTCCTCGACCACGATGTCGCCGTTCTTGCAGCTGAGGATCGCGTTGCGGCCGAGGAAGACACCCGATCCGAGCTGGATGCCCCGGTTGTCCCTGCCCTTGGCGTCCAGGCAGCACAGATCGTCGACGACGACGTTGTCGGCGATGTGGATCTTGTGCGGATGGCGGAGAACGACGCCGGTGCCGAACGCCACGCCGCGCCCGCAGGACCCGAGCAGCAGCGGATACAGCTTCGACCGCAGGAAGAGCCCGAGCGCGCCAGGCAGCCCGCTGCAGATCAGGACGATCAGTTCGTACTTGAGGAGCGCCCACAGACCCGGCTTCCCCACCACCAGATCGGCGTAGCGCTGCGCCTTCGACCTGCGCTCGTCGAACAGCTCGCGCTGGATCACGGTGATCTGCGCGTCGTGCTCGCGAGGCGGCTTCACCCCCGTGGCAGCCCCCGCAGCCCGGCGGCGGCGCGTGGAGTCGGCTCGGGCACCACATCGGCCTCGATGATCTCGCGGATGGCGTAGGTCGGCTTGTCCTGCGACTCGTGGTACGTGCGCGCCTGCAGTTCGGCGAGCAGCCCCATCGTCAGCAGCTGCAACCCCGACGACACGAGCAGGATGCCGAACAGCAGCAGCGGCCGATCGGCGATGCCATGGTGGAGGAACAGGCGCACGAACGCCAGGTACGCCATGATGGCGCTGCCGAGCGCCCCGAGAATCACGCCGACGAGTCCGAAGATCTGCAGCGGCCGCGTCGCGTAGTTCAGCAGGAACTTCACCGTGACCAGGTCGAGGATGACCCGGATGGTGCGCGACAGACCGTACTTCGAGGTGCCGGCGCGGCGGGCCCGGTGGTTCACCTCGACCTCGTCGACCTTGACGCCGAACTCGCTGGCGATCGCCGGGATGAACCGGTGCATCTCGCCGTAGAGACGCAGCGGCTTGACGACCTCGCTGCGGAACGCCTTCAGCGAGCAGCCGTAGTCGTGCAGTTCGACGCCTGTCGCGCGCGAGATCAGCTTGTTGGCGATCATCGACGGGATGCGCCGGGTGATCAGCGTGTCCTTGCGGTCCTTGCGCCAGCCGCAGACGATGTCGAAGCCGTCCTCGAGCCGGGCGACGAGCATCGGGATGTCCTTCGGATCGTTCTGCAGATCGCCGTCGGACGTGATGATGATCCGGCCGCGCGCGTGCGCGAACCCGGCCGAGAACGCCGGCGTCTGGCCGAAGTTGCGGCGGAAGCGGATGACGCGGAAGCGCGGGTCGCGGGCCGGCAGCCGCGCCAGCAGGTCGGCGCTGCCGTCACTGCTCCCATCGTCGACGAGCAGCACCTCGTAGGTGCGGCCCCAGGGATCGAGGGCTGCCGTGATCTCCAGGTAGAGCGCCTCGATGTTGGGCGCCTCGTTGTAGATGGGGATGACGAGCGAGATCTCGGGGGTCATCGACGGAACGCGCGATTATACCGCGCCGGCCTGCTGCGTCCGGCGCTGGCGCAGCAGTGCGTACACCAGCGCGCCGACCACCAGAATGGCGGCCAGGGCGAGCGACACCGGGCGGAGGTTCTCGTCGAGGAAGGTCATCGCCTGCTGCCCGTACCAGCGCGCGAGCAGCGCCTCGCCGAAGTAGCGGACGCCGCGGCCGAGGCCGATCGCGGCGATGAACTGCCACAACGGAATTTCGACGACACCCGCCAGGAGCACGAAGATCTTGAAGGGGGCCGGCGGCGGCAGGATGGCCGGGACGAGCACGGCCAGCAGTCCATACCGGCTGAACGTGCGGTGGGCCTTCTCCAGCCGCTCGGCGCTCATCCACTTGCGGAGCAGCCGCTGGCCGCCCTTGCGCGCCAGCAGGTACATCACCACGCAGCCGGCAATCGAGCCGAGCGTCGACATTCCCGCGTACACCCACCACATCGACGGCTGCTGCGCCACCATCCAGATCAACAGGATGTCGTTGACCTGCGGCAGGGAGAGGAACGACGAATCGAGCAGCGCGACGAGGAAGAGGCCCGGCGCCCCGAGGGCCAACGCGAAGCTTTGAACGGCGGCAACGACTTTCGACATGCGTAGGGGAGCCTGCAGGCGACAGCCCGAGGCTGCCCGGCGGCCGGGGTACTATGGCCGGCTGCGACAGTAATTATAGCCGCCCGTGCCTGCCAGACCGCCACTCTCGTCCCGCCCCGCGTTCGTCCCGGTCCTCGCCGCCCTCGTCGCCCTCGGCCTCGGCGCCCTGGCGACGGGCTATTACGCACGCCACGACCTCACGCTGAGCCACTACGACGCGAAGGCGCATCTGGTGGTCGCCCGCCGCATCATGGACAGCCTGACGCCCGGATGGCGTCAGATCGGCGCGGTCTGGCTGCCACTGCCGCACGTGCTCAACGCGCTGCCGGTGCAGGTCGATGCCTGGTACCGCACCGGCGCCTCCGGCGTGGCCATCTCGATGGCGTCGTTTGCCGCGGCAGCCGCGGCCCTCGCGTGGCTGGTCGCCCGGCTGTCGGGATCGGTCGCCGCCGCCGTCGCGACCATGGCGGTGTTCGTCTACCAGCCGGACCTCCTGTATCTCCAGGCCACGCCGATGACCGAGCCGCTGCTGCTCGGCCTGACGATTGGCGGAATCGCGCTGCTCGCCCGATGGACGCTCGCGGGCGGCACCGGACCAGCATGGCCGGCCGGCCTCGTCCTGGCCCTCGCCTGCCTCACGCGGTACGAGGCCTGGCCGATGACGGCGGCCGCGGGCCTCGTGGCCTGGCTGACGTTGTGGCGCAACGGCGGCAGCGTTGGGCGCACGCTCGGGCAGGTGCTGCGCGTGGGCCTGTGGCCGGCGGGCGCGCTCGTGCTCTTCCTGGTCCTGAGCAAGGCGACGGTCGGCGCCTGGATCGTGACCGGCGGCTTCTACGAGCCGAACAATCCGGCGTATCGCGAGCCGGCCAAGGCGCTCGTCCAGGTCGGCTGGGGTCTCGGGCGCGTCGGCGGCTGGCCGGTGGCCTGGGCCGGTGCGGCCGGCGCCGTCGTCGTTCTTCTCAATGGGCTCGTCCACCGGCAGCGGCAGGCGTGGTGGTTCGCGTTGGCGTTGAGCGGGTCGGCCGCGCTGCCCTACTACGCGTTCGTGAGCGGGCATCCGTTCAGGATCCGTTACATGATCCTGCTCATCGCCGCCGCCGCGGCCTGCATCGGGCTGCTTGTGAGCCTGCTGCCCAAGGCGTACCGCGGGCTCGTCGTGGGGTTGGTGCTGCTGGTGCTGGCGTACGACCGACGTCCGCTGGGCCTCACCTCGCCGATGGTCGCCGAGGCGCAGTGGGACCGGGCCAACCAGGCGGAGCGCAGGGCGGTGACCGCCTGTCTTGTCGAACGCTGGCGGGGCGAACCGATTCTCGTGAGCATGGGTTCGCTCGCCCACTACATGCAGGAGACGTCGCGCGACGGCTTCGCGATCCACCACTACATCCACGAGGGGATCGGCGAGATCTGGTACGAGGCGTTGAAGAGCCCGCGCCGGCACGCGAGTTTCGTGCTGGTCGAGGAGCGGGCCGAAGGGGGCGACCAGTTGTTCAGGATGGCGACGAAGGATCCGTCGTTCCTGTCCGGCTTCACCCGCTCATGTGAAGGCGGTGGGGTCGCGCTCTACGTGCGCGAGCCCACCGCCGGCAGCGCGCCGTAGCCTTGGCGCGGAGGCGGCCGAGGGAGGAGGCGTCCCTACCGCTTACCTGAGCTTGAAGTTCACGGTGAACAGCACCGTGTGCCCGCCGAGATCGACCTTGTCGCCGAAGAAGCCGAGCGAAGGATCGAGATCGGCCTTGGCGGTCGAGTACCGCCATTCGCCGCCGATCAGTGCATTGGCCCCGACCGGAAAGCGGATGCCTCCGAGGAAGACCGGCCCGATCTCCATGCCGTCGTCGGTGAAGCTGTCGCGGAAGATCTCGCCGTTGCTGAAGTCGAGGAACTCACCGACCTCGGTGTAGCGCCAGCGGTTCAGCTGTACTCCAGCGCCGACATAGGGCTGCACGCCGGCGTCGCGCGTGAGCGGGAACAGCTTGGCGGTGAAGGCAATCGGGATGTTGCGGAGTTTGAGATCGGATTCGATCTCGGTCCCGTCCTCGTCCACGAACTCGGCGTACACCGTCGGCACCGTGCGCTGGTAGAAGTTGACCCCGGCTCCCACCTCGACGAACGAGCCGAGGCTCACCGCGAAGTCGCCGCCAATCGACACGCCGTTGAAATCGGCGAGATCGAAGTCCAGGAACGAGAGGTTCTGGCGCAGCACGTCCTCACGGTCGCGCGACTCCTCGCTCTTGAGCAGGAAGCCACCGATGTTGGCTCCGACCACCGCATCCTGCGCGAACGCCGGGCCGCTGACCGCCAGCACCAGCGCACTGCTCACCAACAACCGTCGCACCATGAGGTTCCTCTCCACCGGACCGGCGTTGCCGCCGCACACGCCCCATGCGTGTCCGTCCGTCTCTCTGGACGACATCTGAGCAAGGAATGTGCCGCGCCAGGTGTCCCCGGCGGGCGTCACTACCGGCGCCGCGACGCGTACGCAGTCTGGAAATCGTGCAGTAACCGGAGCATCTCGTCGTGGATGCGCCCATTTGTCGCGAGAACCTGAGGGAGGCGTGACTGGAACGTCGTGCCCTGCCAATCGGTCACCCGCCCCCCGGCCTCTTCGACGATCAGCGCGCCGCCACAGGAGTCCCAGGGCTTGAGCGTCGCCTCGTAGAACCCCTCGAGCCGCCCGGCCGCGACGTAGCAGAGGTCGAGCGCTGCCGACCCGAGCCGGCGCACGGCCCGGCTGCGTCCGAGGAAGTGCCCGAACAGCGCGACGAGTTCCTCACCGGTCTCCGACTGGTGGACGGTGTAGGGAAAGCCCGTCACCAGCAGGCTGTCGATCACCGTCTCGGCCTGGGTCACGCGGATCGGGGCGCCGTTGAGACGGGCGCCCTGGCCGCGCTCGGCCGTGAACAACTCGCGGCGCGTCGGGTCGTACACCGCCGCCACGATCGCCTCGCCGTCGAGCTCGAGTCCCAGCGACGCGCAGAAGATCGGCAGGCCGTGCGCGAAGTTCGTGGTGCCGTCGATCGGGTCGAACACCCAGCAGTAGCCCGGCGCCGTGCGGGTCCGCAGGTCGTCCTGCTGCAACTCCTCGCCGAGCACCAGGTGGTCGGGGAACCGCTCGGCAATCATCGCGCGGAACATCCGCTCGACGGCGACGTCGACCTCGGTCACGAGGTCGATCGCGCCTTTCTTGTCGATGCGCATCGGCCCGCCGAAGTGGGCCATCTGGATGGCGCCGGCCTTCTGCACGGCTTCGATGGCCGTGGCCAGCAACACGGGATCTGGTGCGGTCATCTCGGGTAGGGCCGCCTCGCCGAGGCGTTCGTCACTGTGGCGTCAGGCGCTTGCGCATGCGGATCTGCATGCCGCCTTCCGGCCGTCGCTGCAACTGGACATCGTCCATGAAGTTGCGCATGAAGAAGATGCCGCGGCCGCTCGCCTTCAGGAGGTTCTCGGGCGCCAGCGGGTCGGCGACTTCCTCGGGTTCGAACCCCTCGCCCTCGTCCTGCACGCTCACTTCCAGGAACTCGGGGGCGCCGGCCGGCTCCAGCACGAACTCGACGCGCACGTGCTTGGCGGCGTCGAACTTGTTGCCGTGCCGGATCGCGTTGACGACGGACTCGCGGACCGCGACGCCCACCCAGTGCATCGCATCGTCGTTCATCTTCGTCGTCGTACAGAGCTGGTCGCACACCACTTGCACGAAGTCGAGCACATCGACGTGGCTGTTGAGGACCAGGGAGAGCACGGCACGGTCTGCGGGCATGTGGTCGGGGTGGGTCGGGGTGGGCTGCATGATACACGCTCCAACTGTTTGCTACAGTGAAGCCCGCCATGCCCGCCGAGTTCACGATGACCGTCACCGTCGCACCCGCCACCGCTCTCGAAGGCGTCGTCCGGGTGCCCGGTGACAAGTCGATTTCCCATCGATACGCGATGTTCGCGGCCCTCGCCGAGGGCGTCACGCGCATCACGCATTACGCCCCCGGCAACGACTGCCAGAGCACGCTGCACTGCCTCGAGCAACTCGGGACGGTCGTGTCGCGACACGTCGCGTTCGACCGCGACACCGGCGCCGAGGTCCCTACTGTCCAGATAGTCGGCCGCGGCCTGCGCGGACTGCAGTCCCCGACCGCCGATCTGGACTGCGGCAACTCCGGTTCCACGCTCCGGATGCTCGCGGGCATCCTCGCCGCCCACCCGTTCACCAGCGTGCTGACCGGCGACGTCTCGCTGCGCCGGCGGCCGATGATGCGCGTGGTGACGCCGCTCGAGGCGATGGGCGCGCAGGTCACGTCGTTCAACGGGCGGCCGCCGCTCCGGGTCACCGGCGGATCGCTGCACCCGATCACCTATCACCCGGACACGCCGAGCGCGCAGGTCAAGACCGCGGTGCTGCTGGCCGGCCTGCAGACGCCGGGCGTGACGACGTTCGAGGAACCGGCGCAGACCCGCGACCACACCGAGCGGGCGCTGCGCGCGCTGGGCGCCCATGTCGAGGTCCAGGGTCACGTCATCCGGATCACCGGTGAGCAGCCGCTGACGGGTCGGGCCCTGGCCGTGCCGGGCGATCCGTCGTCGGCGGCGTTCTGGGCCTGCGCCGCCGCGGCGCTGCCCGGCTCGTTCCTCGAACTGCGCGACGTCGGCCTCAACCCGAGTCGTACGGCGATCTTCGACGTGCTCCGCCGCTTCGGCGCCGAGGTCGACGTCCAGATCGATCGCGTCGACGCCGAGGAGCCGGTCGGGCGGGTCCGCGTGCGCCACAAGCAGCTCACTCGCCTCGAACTCACGCCGGCCGAAGTCCCGGGCCTGATCGACGAACTGCCGGTGCTGGCGGCCCTGGCCACGCACGGCGGCGACCTCCGTGTGACAGGCGCCCAGGAACTGCGAGCCAAGGAGAGCGACCGCATCACCGCGCTTGTCAACGGGCTGCGGGCGCTGGGCGCCGACGCCGACGAACTCCCCGACGGCTTCCACGTGCGCGGCTCGCGGCGACTGCTCGGCGGCGAGGCCGACGCCGCCGACGACCACCGGCTGGCGATGGCCTTCGCCGTGGCCGGCCTCGGCGGACTCGAACCGACGGTCATCCGCGGCGCCGACGCCGTCAACGTGTCCTACCCCGGCTTCTTCGACGTGCTCGATGCGTTGAGGACATGACGCCGCGCACCGACAAGCTGTATCTCGTCGGGTTCATGGGCTCGGGCAAGACCACGGTGGCGCGCGCCCTCGGCCGGCGCCTCGGCTGGCGGGCCATCGACCTGGACGACGAGATCGAACGGCGCGAGGGCCGCAGCGTGTCGCAGGTCTTCGCCCAGCACGGCGAGGCCTACTTCCGACAGGTGGAACGGGAGATCCTGGTGACCTTCCTGCCGCTGCGCAACGTCGTGATCGCGACAGGTGGCGGAACCTTCGTGCAGCCCGTCAACCGGGCCGACATCCTCGCCGACGGCCTCTCGGTGTGGCTCGACGTGCCGTTTGCGCGGATCGTCGACCGGGTGCCCTCCGACGGCCGGCGGCCGCTGGCGGCCGACCGCGAGGCGTTCGCCGCGCTGTTTGCCGAGAGGCGCGCCGCCTACCGCCAGGCCCACGTGCGCCTCGACGCCTCCGGACGCATCGACACCATCGTCGAGCGGCTCTTTCACAAACTCGGCTGGTGACGCGTTCAGTTCGACCGCGTTCATCGTTTACTTGACGACAGCGTGCGCTACCTCGTCATCAGCGACATTCACGGCAACCTCCCGGCGCTGACCGCGGTCCTTCGCGACTGCCCGCCGGAGGCCTACGATCGGCTGCTCGTGCTCGGCGATCTGGTCGGGTACGGGGCCGAACCGGGCGGGGTCATCGAGCGCATCCGGGCGCTGACGCCGCACGTGGTCGTCCGCGGCAATCACGACAAGGCCGTCTGCGGGCTGATGGAACTGCACGCCTTCAACTCGCACGCACGCGACGCGGCCGAGTGGACGGCCCGCCAGCTCTCCGAGTCTCAGCTCACGTACCTCCGCGAGCTGCCCGCCGGACCGCTGCTGGTGGACGACGTGATGGAGGTGTGGCATGGATCGCCGGCCGACGAGGACGCCTACCTCGTGTGGATCGACGACATCCGCGACGCCGCCGCGCTCGGCCGCCGGCCGCTCTGCCTGTTCGGCCACACCCACGTGCAGGGAGCCTACGGTTCGGGCGAGGGACATCCGACCGTCGAGAGCGGCGACGCCTGGACGCGGACGACGCTGTCCATCCGGCTCGAGGACCGCTGGCTCGTGAATCCCGGTTCGGTCGGACAGCCCCGGGACGGCGATCCGCGGGCCGCGTACGCGGTGGTCGATCTCGGCGCGAAGACCGTCACCCTGCACCGGATCGTGTACGACGTGGCCGCCGAACAGGCAAACATCCGCGCCGCCGGCCTGCCCGAGCTCCT
>CBIHOS010000086.1:0-17831 GCA_966211945.1 uncultured bacterium | reverse complement strand
TTCAGGTTCTCGTCATGATGCGGTCGGAGCGCAGTGCCCATTCGTTGCAGACGATCGTCGAATCCTTCGACATGAGTCGTCGCATCTTCCCGATCGCCGGTCGCCGGTAGCGGAGTTCCTGCTCGTCCCGAGCGGCTCCCGGCGACCTCTACACCCCAGACCAGTTTCAGGTTCGTGATCCGCGACGTTGCACGCGGTGTGCCTCGTCGCACGCCCCGCGCCGCGCCTCGCGGCTGAGGTGCATTTCCGTGACGACTCCCTATGCCTATCTCGTCGCGACCGGCGACGTGCCGGCCGCCGACCTCGTCGACGATCTGTGTGCGTGGCACGACCGCATGGTCGCCCACCTGCGGCGGTACGGTGCGGTGGCACGTCATGCGTGCGGCTGCCCTGACGCCGAGGACTGCCCGCGCGTGCAGGCCACCGATCTCTGGCGGCGGGCCCACCGGACGTTCGGGGCGGCCGCGACGTCGTTGACCTTCCTGCGCGCCCACGGGGGCGGAGATGCGTGACCTCGGTCCGCTGCGCCCGCGCGACCCGCAGGAGATTCGCGCGGCGATGGCGGTGCACATCGCCGCGCACGCCTTCGGGCTGCTGCCGCTCGGTTTCTGGCAGCGTCGCATCGCCGCGCGCGCCTTCGGGTTGGCCACGGTACCGCCGATGCCGCGATCGACGTTCCGGTTGCAGGTCCGGCGTCTTCGCGGCGTCGTGCCGACGCTGACCGTGTCCACACCGGTCATGACCTGGGGGCTCGCGCCGTGGGGCTGGCAGGGCGAGCTCCGCCAGCAGGTGCGCGAGGCGCGCTTCCTCGTGCGCCGCGTGCACGCGGTGACGTCGGTGTCGTCGTGTGGCGTGGTGTTCCTGGTGCCGCCGTCGCAGGCCGACCTTGTGCACGTCGTGCCGCGCGTGCGCCTCGGCTCGCCCGATCTGGCGCGCGTGGCGGTCGGGATCGCCACGTGGACCGATCTCGCCGCCGTCCTCGACGATGCCGTCGCGGACCTGGACGAGCCGACCGCCGCGCTGGCCGCCCGCGCGAGGACCCAGTTGGCGGCCCTGGACGGGTAGGAGTCGAGATCGTTGGGTAGGGACGGCCCGCCCGCCTTCGCCGAGGCTACGGCGGACAGCGCGTCCCTACCTGCGTGCTGTCATACGCCGACTGCGGGGATGGGCGTGGTGAGGGCCGCGAGCACTTCCTGGTACAGGTACTTCGCGCCTTCGACGCCGTCGTGCGGTCCCTGCTCGTACTCCAGCGCGAACGTGCCGCGGTAGCCGGCGGCGAGCATGATCCGCACCGAGCGCTGCACGTTGTTGCGGGTGCCCCAGCGATCCCAGAACTTGGCGTGCACGTTGGTGTGGGCGTAGGGCGCCAGCGCCTTGAGGCCGTTCACGAGGTTGTACTCGTGTTCCCAGTTGCCGAAGTCCGGCGACGCTTCGCAGTAGGGGTGATTGACCTCGTCGATGATCGTCCGGATGTTCATCGGATCGGCGGCCAGGCCCCAGTGGTTCTCGATCGTCACGCGGATGCCGAGCTTGCCGCCGAAGTCGGCCATCTCGCGATGCGATTCGATGGCGGCCTCGAGCAGCGGGATGAGGTCGATGTTGCGCGGGTAGCCGTCGCCCGGACCGCGCGGCACGGCGTTGGGACGGATGCTCGGCCCGAGCGCCTGCGGCGAGTTCATGCGCATCGACTTGACGCCGAGGACCTTGCAGCCTTCCAGCCAGCGCTTGGCGAGCTCGACCCCGGCCTTGCGGCGGGCATCGGCTTCCGGCGAGCCGTAGTCGGCCAGCCCGTTGGGCGCGTTGTTGGAGATGTGCTGCACGTAGGTGCCGGTCTTGACGCAGGTGTTGGCGAGGGTGTCCAGCCACTTGCGGCCCGCGGGACTCAGCGGGTCGAAGCCGCCGGGCCGGCCGCTCGCGCCCGCCGGGAAGAACATGCTGTCGTCGGTGATGTCGCCGAAGAGCCCCGAGAACAGGTCCATGCGGGTCACCCCGGGGAACGTGTCCTTGGTGAACTGCGGGAAGTCCAGCATCGTGATCTCGCCGTACTTCTTCTTCATCTCCGCGGCGTTGGGCACGTTGGCGCGGGCAGCGGTGGCGGCCTTGGCGACCTCGAGGGCGTGCTTGGCGTTCGGATTGGCCTCGATTTCGGCCATCGCCGCCTGTGCCGCCGCCGCGCGGCTCGATCCGCCGGGCCCTCCCGGAGCGCCGGCGCCGGCCGGACGGTTCATCTGGCGCTGCTTGAACAACGGCCGGATTGGCCAGGAATTGCTGGCGATGCGCTCGAGCGCGGCCTTCTGCGCGGCCTCCTGCGCCTGAACCGCGTCGCGCGGCGACAGCAGCACTGCCGCCGTCGTGATGCCTGCGGTTGCCGCCTTGAAGAAGTCCCGTCGATCTGCCTGGTAGCCGTGGTCTTGCCGGTCGTTCACGTCGTGAGCCTCCGAGTCCAACCTACGGCGGCCAGCGCTCAGGTGTTTCGTCGGGCCGCCCGTCCACTGCCCAAGGTCCACGACCGACGGCCTCTCCGCCTGCCGCAGCGACCGTCCTACCGCTGGCTCGGGTTCGTGCCGATTCTGATCCAGGCAGACCACCGGTGCAACTCGGTTCCCATTCGCGACGACGGGCGCGCGTCCGCTCATGACGCTGCGCGCCAGGCATGTCGGCCTGGCCGTCTGGCTCGCGGTGTGCCTCGGCGGCCTGGCCTGGATGTACGCCGGCCGGCAAGCCGTGCATGCGTCGGTGCGCGCAGGGTACGTGCACGACCCCCCGTACATGTCGCGCGGGCCGAACGGGCGGCCCGTCGGCGCAGCCGTCGACGTCTTCGACGAGGCCGCCCGCCGCTCCGGCATCCGCGTCCAGTGGGTGCACGTGCCGGCGCCCGGCACCGCCGACACCGCCCTGCGCAACGGTGAGGTCGACGTGTGGCCGGCCCTGATCGTCCTGCCCTACCGCCAGCGACCGTTCCATTTCACCGATCCGTGGCTGCAGACCGAGTTCTGGGTCGTGGTGCGTGACGGCGGGGCGATGCCCGCCCGCAGCTTCACGGGCTCGATCGGCCTGGCACCGCTGCCGATCACCCGGCATCTCGCCGATCAGAGCCTCCCGTCGGCCGTACGCGTGCCCTATGCCGACGGCGCCGCCGTTGCACACGCGCTCTGCGCTGGCGAGGTCGGCGTGGCGCTGATCTCCGCCGGCGATCTCGGAGAAGCCGCGGCGTCGGACCCAGCCTGTCGACCCGCCCGCCTCCGCTCCCACGTGGTGCCCGGGTCGCGGCTCGAACTCGCGGTCGCGGCGCGCCCGGAGTTTGCGGCGACGGCCGAACGCCTTCGCCTGGCGATCGACGGCATGGCCAGCGACGGGTCGATCCGGCCGCTCGTCCTGCCGCATTCGGTCCACGCCGCGTCCGAGGTGCTCGCCGTCTACGAGTTGCTGCAGGCCCGGAGCCAGGCAGGCGCGTTCGCCTACGGCCTGATCGCCGCGGCGGTGGCGCTGCTGGCGACGCTGGCCTTGTCGGCCGCCCTCTACCGCGCCGACCAGCAGGGCAAGCGCGCGCTGCTCGAGAAGGTCGGGCTCGAGGAGAAGCTGCTCGCGGCCCACCGCCTGGAATGGCTCGGCCAGTTGACCGGCGGCATCGCCCACGACTTCAACAACCTCGCGACGATCATCATCGGCTACGCGGCGCTGGCCGAGGACGAGGCGCGGTCGTCGCCGCGACTGTCCGAGGCGCTTCGCGAAATTCGGCGTGCCGGCGACCGGGCCGGCGACCTCGTGCGGCAGCTGCTGATGTTCAGCCGCCATCAGCTCGTCGAGCCGCGCGTCCTGAGCCTGCACCAGCAGGTCCGCGTCATGCAGCCGATGCTCGAACGGCTGCTGCGCGACGATGTGGTGATCACGCTGGACCTGCAGGCTGCCGACGATGCCGTCCTGATCGACGAAGGACAGCTGTCGCGCGTCGTGATCAATCTCGTCGTGAATGCGTGCGACGCGATGCCGTCGGGCGGGACGATCGAGATGTCGACGGTCGACGTCGGCGGCGGAGGCCAACCGCGGCAGGTGCGTCTGTCGGTCGCCGACACGGGCACCGGCATGTCCCGCGAGGTGCAGGCGCGCCTGTTCGAGCCGTTCTTCACGACCAAGCCGGTGGGCCAGGGCACCGGCCTCGGCCTGGCGACGGTCAACGGCGTCGTCGCGCAGGCGGGCGGCACCATCGACTTCACGAGCGCCCCCGGCCAGGGCACGCGCTTCGACATCTGCTTTCCGGTCGCCACGGAGGCGCCGCACGCCAGCGGGCCCGTCTCGGCGCCTCCGGCGAGCAAGCCGCGCGGCACGATCCTGGTCGCCGAGGACCAGGCCGACGTGCGCGGACTCGTCGTCGGCGTCCTGCGCAGCGCCGGCTACGAGGTCGTCGTCGCGACCGACGGCCGCGACGCGCTGCACCAGCTGCGCGGCCTGCATGCGTGCGTCGATCTCGTGCTGTCGGATCTGGTCATGCCGCACATGTCCGGGCAGCAGCTCTACGCGGCTACCCGGACCGAGTGCGGCGCGCCGCCGTTCCTGTTCATGTCCGGGTACTCGGAGGAGGCGCTGCCCGCCGCGTCGCACGCACTCCTCGGCAAGCCGTTCACGCCGGCGCAGCTACTGCGTGCGGTGAGCGACCGGCTCGACGCGCTGGCCCGCGTCGGCGCCTGAGTCCTGCAGGCGCTGACGTTGTTCCGGCGTCAGCCACTCGTCCCGGACCAGTCCTCGCGCGATGGCCGCGCGCAGTGTCGCGCGCCGCGCCCCGGTCCGCAGCAGCGCGTTGATCGCGTGCCGCCGATTGCTCTCGGTGTAGCCCGGGAAGTGCTGGACGATCGCCTCGGCCGCGCGGTCGTCCTGCAGATCCGACAGGCCGCCAATCGCGCCCATCTGCAGCTCGGGGTCGACCTCGTTCGAGAGGTACCGCACCAGGGTGGCGCCGGCCCGGTCCCACGGCAGCACCGCGATCATCCGCAGCGCATCGTAGCGGGTGCCGTTCCGCACGGTCACGTCGTCGCACATCGCGAGGGCGCGGGTGAGCGCGTCCTGCCAGCGTGCGGCACGGCCGGCATCGGCGGCGAGCCACGGCGCCATCACGTCGGCCGGCCACGCACCGGCTTGCGACAGCCCCATCACCACGCCGCCACCGAGCACCACGGCCTGCCAGTCGCGCAAGCGGCCGCCGCGCGGCGGCATCGACGCGTCGAGCAGCTGCTGCAGCGCCGGTTCGTCCTTGGCGCGTCCGGCCGCCACC
Source organism: uncultured bacterium (assembly GCA_966211945.1). Lineage (GTDB taxonomy): Bacteria > Acidobacteriota > Vicinamibacteria > Vicinamibacterales > Vicinamibacteraceae > Luteitalea. The sequence goes on along the minus strand of CBIHOS010000086.1, from coordinate 12,565 downwards.
GCGACCCGCCAGATCCACGGGATGCGGCGATACTCCTCGGCCTCGTCGTCGGGCAGCCCATCGACGAGCGCACCGACGACGGCGGCGGCGCGCGGTGCCGCATCGCGGGCGAGCCGCTCGCGCGACGCCTGATCACGGCTGTCGTCGAGCAGCGCGGCGGCCATCGCCGGCGGCTCGGAAGGCCGTGGGGCGGCGGTGAGGTAGGCGAGCAGATGCGCCATGTCCTCGGACGTGATCTGCTGGTCGAAGGACTCCGGCATGATCGACTGCGGCACCACGGTCATCTGCTTGATGTCGCCGCGCTTCACCGTCGTGCTCTGCCCGGGGCCCTGCCGGAACGTGATGCTGGTCGGCGACTGGTCGCCGATGATGCCGACGAGCGCCTCGCCGGAGACGCGCTCGACCTGGTAGGTCTCGTAGTGCTGCGCGATCGACCGGTTGGGTTCGAGGATGTTCGCCAGCAGCACCGACACCGGCTGGTGACGCACTGTCGACAGGTCCGGGCCCACGTCGAGGCCGGCGGCGCCGTCGACCTGGTGGCACATCGCACAGTTACGCGCGAAGACCTCGGCGCCGCGCGCCGCATCGCCGCGTCCGCCGAGCGCCGCGGCATACCGCGACATCCGCTGCGCGCGTGCCGCCGGCGACTCCTCCAGCACGGTGCGCGCCGCGGCCCGGATCGCCGCGTCGCGATGCATGATCAGGCTGCGCTTGTGCCAGAAGTTCAGCATCCACACCTTGACGGTGCCGCGCTCGAGCGCGTCGAGCATCGCCAGCGCGCCGTCGCGGCGGGCGAGCACCACGGTGGCGGCGGCGCTGCGTACCGGTGAGGCGAGCGCCGGCCAGCTGCGGAGCAGGAACGCCGGCGTGGCGGCGCCGGGAATGCGGCCGAGTCCGGCAACCCCCGCGAGCTGGACGGCTTCCGGCTCGGTGCTGACGATCACCCGCTCGAACGTCGCACGGTGTGCCGGCGCGTCCGCGAGCGCCAGCAGCGCGATCGCGTCGACGCGCGTGTCGGCCGCGGCGGCCCCGTCGCCGGCCGCGCGGGCGGCGCGCTGCACGGCGGCGGTGGCGTCGGCGCCCGGCGTGATGCCGCTGACGGTGAGGAGGGTCACCGCGGCGCGCCGCAGGCGCGGCTGCCCGCCCGTGGCAAGCGCCAGCAACGTGCGCTGCGTCGCCGCCAGTGCCTTCTTGCCGGCGGCGCCGGTCGTCCCTCGGGCCAGGCCTTCGAGCAGCGACGCACGCCACCAGTCGCCGGCCGGCCCGGATCTGTCGGTGACGACGGCAACGACGCGCGCGATCTCGGCGTCCTTCTGCCGCGCGGCGACAACGCCGCCCAGCCGGTCGAGGAAGCGGGCCCGGCCCGGCGATTCGGTCGTGACCAGTCCCGCGGTGGGGTCGAGCGCCCGCGCGAACCAGTCCATCGCCCGGTCGGACGACGCGCTCAGCGCCGCCAGCTGCAGCCACTCGTCCTCGATGTCGCGCAGCAGCAGGCGATCCTGGGCGGCGCGCGATGCCGGCGTGTCCACGAAGCCGAGCGTCGCGAGCAGCTGGAAGCGCACCCGCGGATCCGGGTCGTCGACCAGCCCGAGCAGCGCGTCGATCGTCGCCGGGTCCTTCAGGCTCCGTTCGGCGAGGATGATCGCGTTCTCGCGGATGCCGGCATCGGGATCGGTCAGGGCCTGGCGCACGAGCGCCGCCGGCAGGCGGTCCAGCCCTTCGAGCGTCCACAGGGCGTGCAGCCGGCCGAGCGCCGTCGGCCGTGTCTGCGCGAGCCGTTCGAGGGCCGGCACGGCATCGCGGCGGCCCTTCGACACGAGCAGCCGCTGCGCGGTGCGCCGCCACCACGAGTTGGTATGGGCGAGCGCCTGCACGAGGTCGTCGTCGGTGGCCGATCCCAGGCGCGGCGCCGGCGCCTTCGCGCCCGGCCGGGCCGTCGCCGAGACGATACGGTAGATGCGCCCGCGGTCCTTGCCGGTCGAGAGCACCTCCGGCGACTTCTGCAAATCGCTCGAGGCCCACTCGGGATGCTCGATGTAGGGACGGTAGTAGTCGATGACGTAGAGCGCGCCGTCGGGCCCGATGGAGAAGTTCACCGGCCGGAACCAGGCGTCGCGCGACGCGAGGAACTCCTTGTCGGCCCGGGCCCGGCTCGCGGTGAACGTCGCGCCCTTCGGTGTGAGCACGTCGCGGTGCACGAGGTTGTGGACCGGCTCGGCAACGAGCGTCGTGCCTTCGTAGCCGTCGGGGAAGGCGCCGCCCGTGTACACCGTCAGGCCGCACGCCGAGGTGAACTGGCCCGGCTCGGTGAGCAGATCGAAGCGGGCACCGTGGGTGATCGGCAGGATGTTGTTGTTGCCGTGATCGGAGATCTCGGCCATCGCCGTCGGCAGGAGCAGGTGCGGATTGCGTTCGGCGTACCGCGCCGCCAGCACCTCGTGGCGCTGGTGGATCGAGTTGTTGTGCGCGAAGAAGCGGCCGTAGACGTCGAACGCATTGCCGTACTGCGTGCGGCTCGAGAGTCCTTCGACGAGGAAGCCATCCGGCTTCAGCCGCACGCCGCGGCCGCGCGAATCCAGCCCCTTGACCTCGGGGCGGCCGGGAAACGTCAGGTCCTTGCCCTGGTCGCCGAACAGGTCGGCGTAGATCACCGGTTGCGAGCCGCCGGAGTGCGCGAGATAGATCCAGTTGTCGAGGCCGTACACCGGATGGTTCACCGCGTGCTGCGGATTGGTCCTGGCAAATCCGGTCAGCACGACCTCGCGCACGTCGGCGCGGCCGTCGCCGTTGACGTCCTCGAAGTACAGCAAATCGGGCGGGCTGGTCACGAGCACGCCGCGCTTGTGGCGCATGATGCCGCTCGGCAGCCGCAGGTTGTCGGCAAAGATGGTCCGCTTGTCGAGGGTGCCGTCGGCGTTGCTGTCCTCGAGCAGCACGACGCGGCCGGTCGGGCTCACGTCGAGCGGGTAACCGGGCATCTCGACGACGAAGAGGCGACCGTCCTCGTCGATGTCCATGGCGACCGGACTCTGGACGTCGGGCTCGCTGGCGACGAGCTCCACCCGGAGGCCCGGCTCGATCTCGAGCAGCGCCATCGACTGGGCCGGCGTGTAGGGAGGACCGTCCTGGGCCTGCTGGCCGGTGAGGGCTCGTCCGCCTGCGAGCACCGCCAGCGCGACGGCGGCTGCCGAGAGAACCTTGCGTGTCAGCACGCCCAAGTGTAGCCAATGCGCACGGGACTGTCGGCCGTGTAGCCAATGCGCACGGGACTGTCGGCCGCGTCCCCGAACGCGCCGGACGACGACAGCACACGCGGCATGGCCATGGCACGGACCGCTCGCCGGGCCGTCCGTCGTGGACATGAGGCCGCCGCCCCGGCATCATGGCGCCGGAGCCCTCGCATGCGCCTCGTCCTTGCAGCCGTCCTGGCGGCCTCGCTGCCGCTCGCCCTCGTCGCCGCGCCGGCGTGGCAGACGCCGGCCGCTTCGCCGCCCCCATCGCCGCCCGGCACCGCCGCCGCGTGGCCACGCGGCGCGCGGATGGCGCTGAGCCTCAGTTTCGACGATGGCCGTGCGAGCCAGGTGACGCGCGGCCTGCCGGTCTTCGCGCGCCACCGCAGCAAGGTGACGTTGTTCGTCGTGCCGTCGGCAGTCGAGCGCGACGTCGCCGGCTGGAAGCAGGCCGTCGCCGACGGCCACGAAATCGGCAATCACTCGCTGACCCATTCATGCAGCGGCAACTTCCCGTTCTCGCGTCAGAAGGCGCTGGAAGATCACTCGATCGAGCGGATGCGGGCCGAGCTCACCGAGGCCAACGCGCGCATCACGCAACTGCTCGGCGTCACGCCGCGGACCTTCGCCTATCCCTGCGGCCAGACGTTCGTCGGCCGCGGCCGCGAGACCCGCAGCTACGTGCCGGTGGTCGCGGAGCTGTTCCTCGCCGGCCGCGGCTGGCTGGACGAAGCGGCCAACGACCCGGCCGTCGTCGACCTCGCGCAGACGCTCGGCGTCGAGATGGACGGCAAGGACTTCACGCAGATCCGGCCGCTGCTGGACGAGGCGGGCAGCCGGGGCGCGTGGCTGGTGCTCGCCGGCCACGACATCGGCGACGACGGGCGGCAAACGACGCGGATCGCGATGCTGGATGCGCTGTTGCCCTACGCCAGCGACCCGGCCAACGGGATCTGGGTGGCCACGGTCGGCGAGGTCGCCGCGCACATCGCCGCACGCCGGTAGCCCGCATGGCGCCACGGCGCCCGGTCCTACGCGCGGGCGATGCGCTCGGTGCTGGCGCTCGTGCCGTCGGCCAGCGACCGGAACGTCAGCGTGGCCGCGCCCAGTTCGATGACGTCGCCATCGACGAGCCGCCGCGGCGACTCCACCCGCCGCCCCGCGACGAACGTGCCGTTGCTCGACTCGAGATCGGCAATCGTCGCCACGCCAGCCTCGACGTCGATCAGCGCATGACGCCGTGACACGCCCGAGGCGTCCACCCACACGCCGCAGCGCGGGTCGCGCCCGACCAGGTTCTCGCCGCCGACCAGCGCATACGACTGGTCGTTGCGCACCAGCCAGCAAGGCTGCCGCGCCGGTGCCGCGGCGGCGCCGGCTGGCGGGCCCTCGAGATCGATCACCTCGCCGCTGAAGGCGTATCCCACCCGGTGGACCGTGCGGATGAAGCGGCCCTCGCGCGAGTGCTCGCGCAGCACCTGCCGGATCTCGGCGACCACGACGCTCAGGTTCGCCTCACTGACGAAGGTGTCCTGCCAGACGCGGTCGTGCAGCTCGCGTTTGGCGACCACGTTGGGGCGATGTTCGAGCAGCACCTGCAGGAGCAGGAAGGCCTTGGGCGACACGTGGACGCGGGTGCCGGCTTCGAGCAGTTCCCGGGTCTTCGAGTCGAACGTGAAGGGACCGAACGCGACCTTCATGCGCCGGTTGCGGAATTCTTGGGATTCCCTTGGGACTTCGCCACGACGTCCGGTGCATAGTACCCGACGACCGGGGAGGAGCGAGACGTGATGGCGACGGTGAAAGCGCCGAGCGGGCAGACCATCTGGAAGGCGGTGCGCGAGGAGCTGTTGCTGAACCTCTACGTGCTGCCGTTCAGCACGATCGCCCCGACCGTCTACCACGTCTACCTGCACCCCGAGGACTTCGAGGCGATCGAAGGCGTGGCGCCGCGCGTGGTCGAACAGATTCGGCAGGCGCTGACCGCCGAAGTGGAGCGGGTCAACCGCGGACTCGACGGACCGGTGCGCTCCTGGATGTCCAAGCTGCTCGACCGCGAGCAGACGCCGCCGATCGAGGTGCCGCCGGGCGGGTGGGACGTCCACGTGCGCCCGGATCCGAACGGCGAACTCGGACGCGGCCAGCTCGGCATCGTCTCGACGCTGGCCATGCCGGCCCAGGCCGAGTACGCCGGCACCCCGACGACGCGTATCGTGCGAAGCGTGGTCGGCGCGGCGGGCCGGAGCGCCACGGTGAGCGAGGTGCCGCAGGCGCCCCCGGCCGTGGCGACGCCGGCGGCGGCAGTCGCGCAGATTCCCGCCGGCCCGCCGATCGCGGCGCCGATGATCCACCCACCCGCCGCGCCTCCGCCGCTGCCGATTCCGTCCAGCCTCGGTGCGGCAGGTCCGACCAACGCCGGCCTGCCTGGACACCCGGCGGCCGCCGACCTGTCGCCGTTCCGCGACACCGAGGCGCGAACCGTCCGCGACCGCGCTCGTCTCAGCTATCACGACGAGCAGGGCTCGCACACCTTCATGATGCGCAAGGACACGGTGTCGATCGGCCGGGGCGGCAGTGCCGCGTGGGTGGACGTGCAGGTGATCGCCAGTGCTCGCGTGTCGCGCGAGCACCTGCGCATCCGGGCCGACGCCGCGGGCCGCTTCTTCGCCCAGGACGTCAGCCTCTGGGGCACGACGGTGGACGGCGCGGCGCTTCCGGCGGCCGTGAAGGGCCCGGAGGGCGTCGCCCAGCCGGGCGCCGAACATCCGCTGCCGGCGCGCTGCCGCATCTCGCTCGCCGACGCCATCGTCATCGACTTCGAGGTGCTGGGCGCGCCATGAGCTGGCTCGGACTGCTGCACATGGTCTTCCTGGTGGCGCTCCTCGGCGCGGTGACCTGGCTCGTCCACCTCGCGCGGGTCTACGACCGTGACTGACGCCGCCGTGCTCGCGTCGCCGCTCGTCGCGGCCTGCCGCACCGATCCCGGCCGCACCCGCCAGAACAACGAGGACCTGCCGCTGCTCGACGCCGAGCGGGGCATCTTCGGCGTGATCGACGGCGTTGGCGGGCAGAACGCCGGCGAGGTGGCCGCCGCCATCGCCCGCGACGTGATCCTGCAGCGCCTGGCCCGCCCGCTCGGCACGCCGGCCGAGCGTGTCCGTGAAGCCATCGCGCTCGCCAACAACGAGATCTACCGCCGGGCCCGGACCGCCCCCGACCTGGCCGGCATGACCTGCGTGGTCACGCTCGCGATCGTCAGCGGCGGCCGCCTGACCATCGGCCACGTCGGCGACAGCCGGCTCTACACGATCGGACCGCGCGGTCTGCGCAAGCTGACGCACGACCACTCGCCGGTCGGCGAACGCGAGGACGCCCGTGAGATCAGCGAGATGGACGCGATGCGTCACCCTCGCCGTCACGAGGTGTTCCGCGACGTCGGCAGCGCCCACCGCGACAAGGACGAGGACGACTACGTCGAGGTGGTCGAGACGATCATGGAGCCGGACACGGCGATCCTGCTCTGCAGCGACGGCCTCACCGACATGATCCCGTCGGCGACCGTCGGTCGCATCGTCCGCGCCCACGCCGGCCACGCGCAAGCGATTGCCGACGCATTGGTCGAGGCGGCCAACGAGGCGGGCGGGCGCGACAACGTCACCGTGGTCTACGCCGAGGGCGCCGGCTTCGCGGCGGCGATGCGGCGCGCCCCGGCGTTCGGCGACGCGCTGCTCGACGAGTCGCCGCCGGTGCCGCGGGCCTCGCCGGAGACCTCGACGCGGCCCGGCAGCGTGATCGGCCGGCTGGCCCGGCGGATCGTGGCAAGCCGCACGGTGTGGTTCACGCTCGGCGCCATCCTCGGTGTTGCCGCCGCGCTGCTCTTCGTGTGGAGGACGACCGACGCGGTCGCTCCTTCGGGCCGGACGATCGTGGCCGGTCCGGCCGCAAGTGCGACGGCAACGACGCTCGCGGAGGCCGTCACCGCGGCCGCGCCCGGCGACGTGATCCGCCTCGAGCCTGGCACCTATGCCGAGCGCCTGGCGGTGCCCGATGGCGTGTCGGTCGTGGCCCGCGTCCCGGGCGCCTCGATCTTCGTCAATCCGTCCGGCGCCGCCGACTGGATCGCGATCACGGCGGGCGGCGAGACCGGCGGCACGATCGCCGGCCTGCGCGTCGAGTCGTCCAGCGTCCGTCCGGTTGCCGTCGGGCTCCAGCTCTCCGGGCACGGACGCTCGCTGGAACTGCTGCAGCTCGACGGACCGATGCGCGCGGGGATTGCCGTGGGCGCCGACGCCTCGGCCTCGCTGCACGGCAGCCACTTCACCGTCGTCGGCACGGCGCTCGCGCTCGCCGCGCGCGGCCAGTGCGAGGCCACGGGCAATGCGTTCGTCCGGACACCGCGCGCCACGGGCACTGCCGTGTCGCTCGCCGAGGCGGCCCAGGCGGTCCTGCGGCGCAACGTGTTCACCGGCTACGGCCGCGACCTCGTCAACGGGCTGCCCGACACCGAGCGCGATCAGGTGCGTGCCGCCAACATCGTCGTGCCCGCCGACGCCCCGGCCGGGCGCTGAGAAGGATCCAGCAGCGATGGCCTGGCAGGTTGCAGGATACGAGCGGGACGCGGACAAGCCCTTCGACCAGGGCTCCTTCGGCACCGTGTGGCACGCCCGCCGCACGATCGATGGCCGGCGTGTCGCCTTGAAACTGGTGCGCCGGACCGGCGCCGCCGACGCGCGCGAGCGGATCGACGCCGAACGCCGCGGCGCGCTGCTGCAGCGCAGCTTCCACGACGCGCACGGCCTGGTGCCGGCCGTCTACGACATCGGCTACGACCAGGACGAGGACCTGTTCATCGCGATGGAGCTGATCGAGGGCGGCGCGCTCGCCGACCAGATCGGCCGCGGTCGGCTCGATCCGGAGGTGGCGGCCGGCCACGCCTCGGCAATCTGCGCATTCCTCGAGAAGGCGCACAGCTTCTCCACGACCATCGAAGGCGATCACTACGACCGCCTCGTGCACGCCGATCTCAAGCCGGGGCACATCTTCATCCAGCCGGCTGGCGACGTGATCGTCCTCGACTTCGGCATCGCCAAGGCGATGGACAAGGCGACGCCGCTCACCACGAACAACTGGGGCACCTCGGCGTACATGTCGCCGGAGCGGTTGATCGACGGCCGCGTCGACGAGCGGGTCGACTTCTGGTCGGTCGGCATCATGCTCTACGAGATGCTGGCCGGCCACCGGCCTTATCGCGCCTATCACGCACCGTCGCTCAAGAGCCAGCTCGAACGCGCCATCCGCGGTAACGCACCGCGCGAGCCGCTGCCGCCATCGGTGCCGCCGGCCCTGCTCGCGATCGTCGGCAAGCTGCTCGCCTATCAGCCCGAACGCCGCTACGGCAACGCGACCGCCATCCACGCCGATCTGGACGCGTACCTGGCTGGTGGCCGTCCGCTGGCCTTGTACGAGTACGACACGCCGGCGACGACCCGCGTGACCGCGCACCCGCCGGTGCCGCCGGGCGACGCGACGATGCCGGTGGCGTCGACCGATCCGCTGCCGCTGGCGCCGCCGCCCCTGCCGCCGCCGCTGCCGGCGTACGTGCCGCCGACCACTGCGCTCCCGCCCGCCGCATCGCCGGCGCAGGCGACCGCTGCGGCGCCGGCCGCACCCGCCTCACTCACGAAGAAGCGAAGCGTCCTCCGCCGGCTCGTACGCGCCGCCGTCCTGCTGTGGGCGCTCGGCGTTGCGACGGCCGAGGCGACCGCGTGGATGCAGGCCGAACGTTACCGGCGGGCCGTCGTCGAGATCGACGGCCCGGCGCTGAGCGCGGCCGAAGCCAGCTACGACCGCGTCGCATCGTCGAGCCCGTTGAAGCTCGGATTGCGGATGCGCGTCGACTCGCCGCTCCAGCGCCATCTGCTGGCGCTGGCCGATCGCGTCCTCGAGGACTACCGCCACGACCAGCCCTCGCTGCTGCTGGCCGACTGGAAGCAGGCCGAGCAGGCGATGCGCTGGGCGCTGCGCATCGATCCGGACAGCCGCGAGGCGCGGGCCCGGTTGCAGACCTGCGAGGCACACGTCCTGCGGATCACGACCAGGCCCGGCCGATCGGCTGCCGCGCAGGCCGCGTACCGGCGCGCCATCGATCGCTTCCGCGCCGCCGCCAGGCTCGACGCCGACTCGTACGACGCCTACCTCGGGATCAGCCGCGTCGCCGTCTACGGGCTGGTGCCGGCTGACGTGGACCTGGCCGCCGCGTCGATCGAGGAAGCGCAGAAGCGCGGCTACACGCCGGGTCGCCGCGAGCGTGCCCAACTCGGCGACGGCTACATGCGGCGTGCCGACGCCCTGCGCCGCGAGGCGCGCGAGTTGTCTGGCGACGAACGGACGCGGGCGCTGCAGAAGTCGCGAGCCGACTACCAGGGATGCATCGACACGTTCGAGCCGATCGTCGGATTCGGCCTGGCGGCACGGAACATCGAAGTCTGCAAGGCGCAGCGCGCCGCCGTCGATGCCGATCTCGCCAGGGCCATGATGACCGGACACGAGATGGATCACGGGCTGCACCCGGGGAGCTTCTGATGCGCATCGTCGATGCAGGTGCGGGTCGGACGGCTCGTGGCCGGCGGTCCGCCGGACGCCCCTGGTCGCTGGGGGGCGCCTGGGCGCGTGTGGCCGTCCGTCGTGCGACGCCGTCGTCTGGTACGGTCGGCGGTGACTTCGTGCGCGACACGGCGGCACGCACGCCGGCCGCGGTGGCCTGGCGCGCCGCCAACATCGAGATGCTCGGGTTGGCCGGCGCCACCGTGTGCATCCTCCTGGGCCTCTGGCTGGCGACGAGCGGACGGCTGGCACAGCTCGCGGTCGAGGACGACGCGCGCGTCGTGGTGAACCTGCGGACCGCAGCGTCTGCCGCCGAGATCGCGCCCGTGCTGACGATGTTTGCGAGCGAGGCCGAACGGCTCGCGGTGGCCGAGCGGGTGCTGCGCCGCGCGGCCGACGTCGATCAGCCGCTCGAGCACGTCGGCGGGCTGTCCGCCGTGACGGTGTCGGCGGCCGACCTGCAGGCCGACGCGAGGCTGCAGCAGCTGCGAACGCGCGCCGCCGTCCGTGCCGCGGCGCGTCCCGATCTGGCATCGGCGCCGCTGCCCGTGCTGACCCGTACCGAACTCGCCGCGCTCAAGCCGCATGTCGCGGTGCGCTCGTCGTCGGCGTTCTCGGCGTCGCTGGGGCGGGCCCTCCTGTGGTTTGTCGGCGCGTTCTGGATTGCCCACCTGGTCCGCCGCTGGCGGGGCGCACCCGACGACCCGGTCGTACTGCCGGCGCTGTTGCTGCTGACCGGCGTCGGCCTGATGTGCATGGTCGCGCTGCGCGATCCGATCCGCGACACGTTGATCGCGCTCACCTTCGTCGATGGCCTCGTCGCCGGCCTCGTCGTCCTCGTCGTCGCGTCAGAGGTGGATTACGAGTCGTCGGTGTCGAGACGGGCGGTGCTCCTGCCGCTCGGTCTGGCGCTCGGGCTGGCGGCGCTGCTGCTGGTGTTCGGATCGGGCCCCGGCACGAGCGGCGTCAAGGTCAACCTGTTCGGCGTGCAGCCGGTCGAGGCGATCCGGCTGCTGGTGGTCTTCGCGATGGCGGCGGCGCTGGCGCGGCGGCTCGAGTTCCTCCGTGAACTGTCCGAAGCGCCGACCCAGACGCGCCCATGGCTCGGGATCGTGCGCCTGCCGCGCTGGCGCGACGTGCGGCCGGTCGTCGCGAGCATGGCGCTGGTGCTGGCGTTCTTCTTCCTGCAGAAGGACCTCGGCCCGGCCCTCGTCCTCTCGAGCGTCGTCATCGCGCTCTATGCCACCGCACGCGGCCGGCTGGCGTTCGTGGGCGTCGGCTTCGGGATGCTGGCGGCCGGCTTCGCGGCGGCGTACCTGCTCGGGTTCCCGGCGACGGTCGGACAGCGTGTGCGCATCTGGATGGATCCCTGGAACAACGGCGTGCCCGGCGGCAACCAGATCGCACACGGCCTCTGGGCGATGGCGACCGGTGCGGTCTGGGGCAGCGGCGTCGGCGCCGGCAGTCCGCAGTCGATCCCCGAAGGCCACACCGACTTCGTGCTGGCGGTGCTCGGTGAGGAGTTCGGCCTGGTCGGCGTGGTCGCGGTGCTCGCACTCTATGCGCTGATCGGCTGGCGCGCCCTGCGTGTGTCGCTGCGCGCGCCCGGCGACTACAGCGCGCTGCTCGGGCTGGGCGTGACCCTCGCGCTGCTGGCGCAGGCCTTCGTCATCGCGAGTGGCCTGCTCGGCCTGCTGCCGCTCACGGGCGTCGTGACGCCGTTCCTCAGTTACGGCCGATCGTCGATGCTCGCCAACTGCGCGGCCATCGGCGTCATGCTCGCCATCGCGCGCCGGCAGGGGCCCGTGCGCCGGCACCTGCAGCAGCCGGTCAGGATGCTGGGTGGCGTGCTCGCGGGGCTGGCGCTGCTCGTCGTGGGTCGCGCCGCGTGGATCCAGGTCGTGCGGGCCGATGCGATGGCGACCGCCTCGAGCCTGAGTGAGCAGGCCGACGGCGGCTACCGTTTCGAGTACAACCCGCGGCTCGTGGCGGCGACGCGGGCCTTCGAGCGGGGATCGATCTACGACAGGAACGGTCTCGTGCTGGCCACCAGCCGGCCGGCCGAGATCGCCGGGATCGACGCCGCCTACCGCCAGGCGGGCGTCTCCCGCATCGGCACGTGCGACACCGGCGACGGGCGCTGTTACCCGCTCGGCGGCGCGGCGTTCAGCGTGCTCGGCGACTGGGCGCGGCAGACGAACTGGGCGGCCCGCAATTCGTCCTTCCTCGAGCGCGATCGCGATACGCAACTCAGGGGGTTCGACGACAGACAGCGCGTGGTGGAGATCGTCAACCCGCGCACGGGCCGCACCGAACGCACGATCAAGCGGGATTACTCGGCGCTGCTGCCGATCGTCCGCCATGGCGCCGACTCGTCGCGGGCCGAGGTGGTACGGCTGCTCGGGCGCGGCCGCGACCTGCAGGCGACGATGGATGCGCGGCTGCAGCAGCGCGTGGCCCGCGCCTTGCGCGATGGCATCGAGCGCGGCGCCCACGCGCGCGGCGCCGCGGTGGTGCTCGACGCCGACAGCGGGGACGTGCTCGCGTCGGTGACGTACCCGTGGCCGGCGGCCATCGCCGGAACGCCGGCCGCCGCGCCGACGTCAGGCGACACCGCCGCGGCCGACGCGCTGCTCGACCGCGTGCGGTATGGCCTGTATCCCCCGGGGTCGACGTACAAGCTGCTGGTCGCGGCCGCGGCGCTGCGCAGCCGGCCCGACGAGCAGTCCGAG
>CBIHOS010000085.1:0-17848 GCA_966211945.1 uncultured bacterium | reverse complement strand
CTCCCTTTGCCTTTTGCCTTCTGACTTTCCCATCGGAAAACGACCCGGACAAGTGTCCGCCCGTCCGGACGTCTGTCACCCGGACACCGGCCGGACACCGACTGCGATCGGCCGCGTTTGGCGCACTCCTGGGCTGGCATCGGCCTTGCCCCTTTGAGCCGTCGTGATCTCCGGCACTTCCTCCATGGACCGCTCGGTCGCGCGCAGCGGCCTCGCACGTCGCACCTGGCTGCTCGCCGCCGGCGCGTTGCTGGTCGTGGCGATCGTCGTGGTGGCCTGGCCGTTCTATCGCCGGATGGCATCGGTCGATCGCACGGTCGACGCGAGCCGGATGCAGGTTGCGCCCGTCACGCTGGGCACGCTGGTCCGCGACGCCGCCGCCGACGGCCGGATCGTCTCGGCCAACGCCCCCACCCTCTTTGCCGCCACCGCCGGCATCGTCGCCCTGCAGGTGAAGGCCGGCGACCCGGTCAGGCAGGGACAGGTGCTCGCCACCATCGACAGCCCCGAGTTGCGCAGCCGCTTCACGCAGGAGCAGTCCTCGCTGCAGTCGCTCGATGTCGCGCTCGGTCGGGCGCGCATCGCGGCCCGCCAGAGCGACACCCGCAACGCGAGCACGATCGAGCTCGCGGAAGTGAAGCTGCAATCGGCCACACGCAATCTGGAGCGGGCCCGCCAGACCTTCGAGCAGGGCCTGCTGAACAAGGTCGACTACGAACGCGCCCAGGACGATGTGCAGCTGGCCGAGGTCGAACTGAAGACGGCGCGGGCGGCGCGCGGCCTGGAGCGTGAGACCGCGGAGTTCGAGATCCAGACACAGCAGCTGGCGCGGGCCCGGCAGGCGTCGCTCGCCGACGAAGTGGCCCGCCAGGTCGCCCGCCTGTCGATCGTCGCGCCGTTCGACGGCCTGATCGGCTCGATCAGCGTGCAGGACCGCGATGCGGTCAACGCCAATCAGGCGGTGCTGACCGTGGTCAACCTCGACGCGTACGAGATGGAGTTCAGCCTGCCGGAGAACGAAGCGGCCGAGGCCGGTCCGGGGACGCCGGTGCGGGTCCTCTACGAAGGCCGCGAGTACGACGGCAGGGTCACCGCGATCTCGCCGTCGGTGCGCGACAGCCTCGTGCAGGGGCGGGCGGCATTTGCCGGCGCCACGCCGGCGACGCTGCGCCAGAACCAGCGCGTGTCGCTGCGCCTGCTGTTCGAGACCAAGGCGCGCACGCTGACGCTGCCGCGCGGTGCCTTCCTCCAGAGCGGCGGCGGGCGGATGGCGTACGTGGTGCGCGACGGCGTCGCGACCCGCACCGCGATCACGACGGGTGCCCGCAGCCTCTCGCAGGTGGAGATCGTCGACGGCCTGAAGGCGGGCGACGAGGTGATCGTCTCGGACACCAGCGAGTTCACGGGTGCCGAGCGCGTGCTCTTGCGAAACAGGTAGGGTCGGCCATCCCGGCCCACGGCCCAGAGGAGCCATCGATGCTGTCCATGTCCCATATCCGTAAGGTCTACCGCACCCAACTGGTGGAGACCTACGCGCTCGACGACATCACGCTGGAGGTCATGGCCGGCGAGTTCGTCGCCGTCATGGGCCGCTCCGGTTCGGGCAAGACGACGTTCCTCAACGTCGCCGGCCTGCTCGACACGTTCGAGTCCGGCACCTACCTGCTCGACGGACAGGACGTCAGCCGGCTGTCCGATCGCGAGATGTCGCGGATCCGCAACGAGAAGATCGGCTTCATCTTCCAGTCGTTCAACCTGATTCCCGACCTCGACGTGTTCGACAACGTGGACGTGCCGCTGCGTTATCGACGCCTGCCGGCGAAGGAACGCAAGGCCCGCGTCGAGCGGGCCGTCGAACTGGTCGGGCTGTCGTCGCGGCTGCGCCACCTGCCCTCGCAGTTGTCCGGCGGGCAGCAGCAGCGCGTGGCGATCGCCCGCGTGCTGGCCGGCGATCCGAAGCTGATTCTGGCCGACGAGCCGACCGGCAACCTCGACACGCTGATGTCGCGCGAGGTGATGGATCTGCTCGAGCGCATCCACGAACAGGGCACCACCATCATCATGGTCACCCACTCGCCCGAGTGCGCTGCGCGGGCGCCGCGGCACATCCACCTGCTCGACGGCCGCGTGCTCGACACCGACGCGCAGCTCTTCGAGGAGCGCACGCTGCCGAGCCTGGCGGCCGCCATCCAGTAGGAGACGCCAATGCTGCTCCACAATATCTGGATCGCCTGGAAGAGCCTCGAGCGCAGCCCGACGCTGTCGCTGCTCATCGTCTCCTGCATCGCACTCGGCATCGCGTTCGCAACGACGTTCGCCACGGTACGGCACGCGTTCACGAAGCATCCGCTGCCCGACAAGGAGGCCGTGCTGCGCTACGTCCGGCTGGACAACTGGGATCCTCGCGAGCCCTATCCCGGCGACAGTCCGAACTCGCTGCCGCCGCAGATCACCTACCGGGATGCGATGGAGCTGAAGCGATCGACGATCCCGGTCCGCCAGACGGCGGCGTTCCGCGCCAGGCTCACGGTGATCCCGGACCCGAAGGTCGCGCGGCCGACCCGCGAGGACGTCCGGATGGCCGAATCGGACTTCTTCGAGATGTTCCAGGTGCCGTTCCGCTACGGCGCCGCATGGACGCGCGACACGGACACCAGACTGGAACCCGTGGTGGTGCTGTCGGAAGGCCTGAACGAGCGGTTGTTCGGCGGCCGCAACAGCGTCGGCCAGACGCTGCGGATCGAAACCCGCGACTTCCGCATCGTCGGCGTCCTGGCAGGGTGGCAGCCGACCGTCCGCATGTACGACATGACCGGCAGCGCGCTCAGTGAACCCGAAGCGGTCTACATGCCGTTCGGCCTGATGGTGCCGATGGAGATTCGCACCGCCGGCAACAGCGACGGCTGGACGCGGCAGACCGGCACCGGTTTCCAGGGCTCGCTGGCCTCCGAGCAGACCTACCTGCAGTACTGGGTGGAGCTGCGATCGGCCGCGGACGAGGCCGCCTATCGCTCGTTCATCGAGAGCTACATCTCCGATCAGAAGAAGGTCGGACGCTTCGGCCGTCCGATGAACTATCGCGTCTCGAGCATCGCGGCGCTGATGGCGGACTTCCAGGTCGCGCCCAAGGAGACGTTTGCGCTCCTGATGGTGGGCCTGCTGTTTCTCGCGGTGGCTGCGGTGAACCTGATCGGGCTGCTGCTCGGCAAGTTCCTCGCCCGGGCCAGCGAGGTCGGCGTCCGCCGCGCGCTCGGGGCGTCGCGGCGCGACGTCTTCCTGCAGCACCTGGTCGAGTGCCAGGTCGTGGCGATCATCGGCGGGACGATCGGCGTCGGCATGGCGGCGATCGGCTTGCGGGCGCTGAACGCCTTCATGCTCGACATGACCAACCGGCAGAACGTCTTCGCGCTCGACCTCCGGATGCTGCTGCTGGCGCTCGTGCTGTCGATCGTCGCCGGCCTGATCTCCGGCGTCTATCCCGCCTGGCGCATCTGCCGCCTCGCGCCGGCCAACCACCTGAAGGCCTGAGGACTCGCCATGCATCTCGGTCCCATCCTGCGTTCCATGCTGCGCAACAAGGTCCGCTTCGGCCTGCTGGCGCTCGAAGTGGCGCTGACGCTGGCGATCGTCGCCAATTGCGTGAGCCTGATCCTCGACGCGCGCCGCCAGCTGACCCGCCCGTCCGGATTCGTGGACGACCAGTTGATGATCGTGACCGCCACGCCGTTCAACGAGGCGTTCCGCGAAGATGCCTACCGAGACGCGGTGACCGACCAGGACCTGACGGCCCTGCGTGCCCATGCCGGCGTGGAGACGGTCAGCAACAGCGCCTTCCTGCCGTGGCAGGGCGGCGGCAGCTCGACGCAGTTCCGTCGTGACCGGCGCGCCGAGCAGATCCGGACCCAGATCTATGCCGCCGACGAGCAGATGCTGGACACGCTCGGCCTGCAGCTGGTCGAGGGCCGCGCCTTCACCCGCGACGATGTGCTGCGCAACACCGAGCAGTTGCGCCGCGTCAACGCCGCGCAGCGCGACCGCGACGCCACCGGTCTCGTGACGAGCACGGTGACGGTGCCGGCGATCGTCTCGCGGGCGTACGCGCAACTGATGTTCCCCGAGGGCAGCCCGCTCGGCAAGACGTTCCAGGACGGCGACGGCGATCTGTGGCAGGTGGTCGGCGTCGTCGACACGTTCTACAACCCGTACGCGTGGAACATCGGCGAGTACGTGACGTTCTACCCGCAGAGGCAGGGCAGCTACGCGAACGGCACGTCGTACCTGGTGCGCGTGAAGCCGGGACAGCTCGCCGCGCTCGAGAAGGGCGTCGACGCGGTGCTCGCCGGCGTCAACGCCAACCGCACCTACCGCGTGCGCACGATTCCCGACGTCAAGCGCCGGTTCCTCGGCAGCCAGACGCTGATGGTGCGCCTGCTGTCACTCGTCATCGTGGTGCTGGTGTTCGTGACCGCGCTCGGCATCATGGGGCTCACGTCGTTCTCGGTCGCCGAACGGACGCGGCAGATCGGCACGCGGCGCGCGCTCGGCGCCGATCGCGCCGCCATCCTGAAGCACTTCCTGCTCGAGAACTGGATCACCACCACCGTCGGCATCGTGCTCGGCATCGGCCTGGCGATCACGTTGAACCTGACGCTGCTGCGCGAGATGGACGGGCCGAAGATCACGCCGGGCCTGCTGGCGACCGGCGCCGTCCTGCTCTGGACGGCCGGGCTCCTCGCCACGCTCTGGCCGGCGCTGCGCGGTGCCCGGGTGGCGCCGGCGGAAGCGACGCGCAACATCTGACCGCTCCCGGCGTACCCTAGCCGCGTGCCCGCGCCGCCGCTGGCCTGCCTGATCGTCGAGGACCAAGCGCCCGTCGCCGACGCGCTCGACGTCCTCTTCTCCCTGCACGACGTGCCGACCCGGCGCGCCGCCGACGCCGATCGCGCGCTGGCCGAGATCCGGACTGGCGGCATCGGCGTCGTGCTGCAGGACATGAACTTCGCGCCCGGCGAAACGTCGGGCGACGAGGGCGCCACGCTCTTCCGCGCGATCCGCGCGCTCGACCCGTCGATGCCGGTCCTGCTGATGACGGCGTTCACGTCGCTCGAACGCGCGGTGTCGCTCGTCAAGGCCGGCGCCACCGACTACTTCGGCAAGCCGTGGGACGATGCGCGGCTCGTTGCGAGCGTGCGCGATCTGCTGGCGGGACGGCAGGCGACCGACGGCAGGCACGCGACGACCGCGCCAGTCACGGCGGCGACGCCGGCCGGGCGGCCCGATCTGCGCGGACTGGTCTACGCGAGCGCTGCGATGGCCCGCCTGGTCGATCTCGCCGTCCACGTCGCGAGTGCGGACGTCCCCGTGCTGATCACCGGTCCCAACGGCGTCGGCAAGGAGAAGCTCGCCGAGATCATCCAGGCCAATTCGGCGCGGGCCCGGCGGCCGTTCGTGACCGTGCACGTCGGCGCGCTGCCCGACACGCTGCTCGAAGCCGAGTTGTTCGGCGCCGAGGCGGGCGCCTTCACCGGCGCTCAACGGCGGCGCATCGGCCGTTTCGAAGCCGCGCACGGCGGCACGCTGTTCCTCGACGAGATCGGCACGCTGTCGATGGCCGGACAGGCGAAACTGCTGCGCGTGCTGCAGACCGGCGAGTTCGAACGCCTGGGCTCCAGTGTGTCGCTGCGCAGCGACGCGCGCCTGATCTGCGCGACGAACGTGCAGATGGACGAAGCCATCGCCGCCGGGCGGTTCCGCGAGGACCTGTATTTCCGCCTGAACGTCATCGAACTCGCGGTGCCCGCGCTGCGCGATCGACCCGAGGACATCCTGCCGATCGCGCGCGCCCTGCTCGGCGGCGCGACCGGGCCGGGGGCGACGCGGCTGTCAACGGTCGCCGAGGACGCGCTCCTCGCGTACGCCTGGCCGGGCAACGTTCGCGAGCTGCAGAACCGGCTGCAGCGTGCGCGCCTGGTCGCCCGCGGCGCCGAGATCCAGCCCGATGATCTCGGCCTCGCACCCGAGGCCGCCGCCGGCGGGCGCAGTGCCAGGAACGATGGCGAGTCCGGCGAGCGGCAGGCACTCGCCGACCTGTTGCGCGTGCATGGCGGCAGCGTCTCGCGCGCCGCCGGGGCGCTGGGCCTGTCCCGGCAGGCCTTGTACCGGCGCATGGAACGTCTCGGCGTCACTCTCGAGCGGCGGCCGAGAGGCTGACGTGTTCCGCCTCCAGACTCGCGTGGTGTTCGCCATCGTCGCCTGCCTGACCGCGACGATGGCCGTCGCTGGCGGATTGTGGCGGACCGGACTCGCTCCGCCGGTTGCCGCGGCCATCGCCATGGCCGCCGGCCTCGTCGGGGCGATCGTCGCGGCGCGCCTGGCCACGGCGCCGGCCCGGCGGGCGCTGCGGGCCCTGCACGATGGCGTGATGGGGTTTGCCGAGAGCGACTTCGCCACGCGCCTGGCGCTGCCGTCGCCCGACGAGATGGGCGATCTGGTCGCGGTCTTCAACCGGATGGGAGCGGTGCTGCGCGAGGAACGGGCCGAGCTGATCCAGCGCGAACTGCTGCTCGACACGCTCCTGCAGGGCGCCCCGATGGCCATCCTGCTCCTCGACCAGCGCCAGCGCATCGTCTTCGCCAATGCGGCGTGCCGCCGCGTGTTCCATGGCGTGACGCGGCTCAACGGACGGCTGCTGCAGGAGATCGTCGAACTCGCGCCGGCCGCGCTGCAGGGGCCGCTGCGCCGCCTCGAGGACAGTCTGGTGTCGTGGGAGGAGGAAGGGCACGAGGAGAGCTATCGCGTCCTCGTGCGGGCCTTCCACCTGAACACCGTCGCGCACCGCCTGGTCGTGGTGGAACGCATCACGCACGAACTGGCCCGGCAGGAGACGGCGACGTGGAAGAAGGCGATCCGCGTCATGAGCCACGAGTTGAACAACTCGCTGGCGCCGGTCAGTTCACTCGCGCACTCGGCCCGCATCGCCGCCGGACGGGTCGATGCCGCGACCCGGCTGCCGCCGCTGCTCGACACCATCGCCGAGCGCGTGGCGCACGTCACGGCATTTCTCGAGGGTTATGCCCGCTTCGCGCGCCTGCCCACGCCGCGGCCGGAAGCGGTGGCGCTCGCCCCGTTCCTGGCGCGCGTCGGTGAGCTGTTCCCGTTCACGCTCGACGGCGACGCCGACAGCGAGGCCTGGTTCGACCCGACGCAAATCCAGCAGGTCCTGATCAATCTGCTGAAGAACGCCGAGGAGTCCGGCAGCGTGCCCGGCGAGATCCGCCTCCATGTCGAACCGCGCGAGGACGGCGTCCGTCTGACGGTGCTCGATCGCGGCACCGGCATGGACGAAGAGACGATGCGTAAGGCAATCCTGCCGTTCCACTCGTTCAAGAAGGCCGGGGCCGGGCTCGGGCTGTCGCTCTGCGCCGAGATCGTCGACGCCCATCGCGGCCGCCTGCACCTGGCGCGGCGCCCCGACGGTGGGATGGCGGTGAGCGTCTGGCTGCCGAGACGCACGCAGTGATGCGGCAATGTCGAATGCGGCAATGTCGAACTCGTCCGTTTGGGCAAGGCTCTCGACATTCTCGCATTGCCGCATTCCAGCATTTCACGCCGGTACGTATTCCCGCTCGCGCTGCCTGATCGCCTTGTACCGCGCGAAGACGTCGCGCGCCGACTCGAGTCCGAGCGCCGACCGCCACGTGCTGCCCCGGAACGTGTGCGCGAACAGGCGCGGGCCGTTGCGGATCACGAAGCCCGGACGACGACGCAGGACCGTGGGGATGTGGCGCACCTTCATCCAGCGCTCCGCCCGCCAGCGCAGGAACTCGATCTCGTCGGCGGCCAGGTGCGTACTGCGCAGCACCGCCGTGGTGCCGTCGTACTCCTCCAGCCGGTCGTTGACGATCAGGCCGCGGCGGGCCACGTCCTCGTGCATCGGCGTGCGCGGGTACGGCGTCGGATGCTGGATGTAGGGCCAGTCCACATGCCGGCGGGCGAAGGCGAGATTCGCCTCGATTGCCTCGGCCGAGTCGTCGGGGTTGCCGACGATCAGGCCGCCGACGATCAGCAGGCCGTGGCGATGAAGAACGTCGATCGCGGCGCGCGTTGCATTGCCGGTCCGCTGGCCGCCGGCCCGCTCGCTGTTCTTGGCCGACGCCTTCAGGAACGCCAAATCGTCGTCCAGCACGTTCTCGATGCCGAGGAACACGTACTCGAAGCCGGCCCGCCTCATGAGCGGCGCCAGCCGCGCACCGTGCGCGGCGAATGCCGACGTCATGCCCTGGACGATGTAGCGCAGGTCGTGCAGCCCCGCCGCGATGATGCTCTCGCACAGCGCCTCGAAGCGGCGGACGTCCAGCGTCACGTTGTCGTCGACGATGAAGATGACACGGGCGCCGTGGGCCCGGGCATCCCGCAGATCGGCCATCACGCGATCGAACGCCCGCGTGTGGAAGTGCCTGCCGCGCATCTCGATGATCGAACAGAAGCTGCAGTCGTAGGTGCAGCCGCGCGAGGTCTCGACGACGTCCACCGGTTCGCCCAGGAACGTGTAGCCGTCGAGCACGCGTGCCGATCGCTTCGGCAGCGCCAGCAGATCGTCGAGCCGATGGGCGGCCGGTCTTGCCGCGTTCTCGACGACGTGGCCGGAGCCGTCGCGCCAGGTCACTCCGGCGATCGCGGCGAGGTCGCGGTCGGCGGCGCCGCGTTCGACGGCCCGGACCAGATCGCGAAACGTCGCTTCACCTTCGCCGCGCACCACCGCGTCGACGCCGTCCGGCCCCATCCAGGCCTCGGTCGCGAGGCTGGGGTCGTACCCGCCGGCGACGATCCGCGCAGCCGGGCACCAGCGTCGGAGATGCGCCACGAGTCGCAGCGCCGTGCGCCGCTGGAACGTCATCGCCGACACGCCGATGAGGTCGGGGTGGCGCCCCTCGACGAGCCGGCGCACGGTCGGCAGTACCTGACCCGGCACGAGCACCAGATCGGCGATCGCGACGGTGTGGTGCGGATCGATGTTGCCGGCCAGCGACGCCAGGGCGCCGTTGGGCATGCACATGCCGACGGTCGGCGTGTGCTCGAACGAATCCGGCATCGAGAGGAGCAGCACGTGCACGGTGCACCTCCACGGAATGGGTGGTCTACAGCCTACAGCCTACGCCTACTCGAGATCGACTTCGAGCAGGGCCGGCTGGCGGACCTGGACGTCCACGCGGGCCGGGTCGGTCCGCGGCCGGCGGCTGGGCACACCGAGTTCTTCGAAGCGGCGCACGGCGGGCAGCACGCGGGTCTCGAGGCTGCCGACCGTGTCGTTGTAGGCGCGAACGACCTTGCCGAGCTGATGGCCGGTGCTCGCAAGACGGGTGACGAGCGTGGCGAGGCGATCGTGCAGGTCGCGGCCGAGGTCGCTGATGCGCTGGGCGTTCTCCGCCAGCTTCTCCTGGCGCCAGCCGTAGGCCACGGCCCGCAGCAGCGCGATCAGCGTCGACGGCGTCGCGATCACGATCTGCCGCTCCAGCGCCTGCTCGATCAGCATCGGGTCCACTTCCGCCGCGGCCGCGAGGAACGTATCGCCGGGAATGAACAGCACGACGAACTCGGCGCTGTCGCGCAACTGCCCGGCGTAGCCGCGCTCGGCGAGTTTGGCGACGTGCGTCCGCAGCTGCGTCGCGTGCCGCTGCAGATGGCTTCGGCGCTCCTCTTCGCTGCCCGCTTCGAGCGCGTCGAGGTAGGCGGTCAGCGCCACCTTCGCGTCGACGATGATCGTCCGCCCGGCCGGCAGGCGGACGACGACATCCGGACGCAGCCGGCCTTCGTCGCCCTCGTGCGTGCTCTGTTCGAGGAAGTCGCAGTGCAGGCTCATGCCGGCCAGTTCGGCCACGCGGCGGAGCGCCACTTCGCCCCACCGGCCGCGCACGTGCGGCGTGCGCAGGGCCGTGACCAGGCGCGCCGTTTCCTGCTGCAGCGTGCCGGTGGCCGCAACCACGTCGCGCAACTGCTGGCCGACCTCGCCGAAGCCGCGCTGGCTGGATTCGGCGAACGCCTGCGTCTGCCGCTGGTACTCGGCGAGCTTCTCCGACAGCGGCGCCACGACCGCACTGATCGCGTCGGTCCGGGCGCGCAGTTCGCCGGAGGCCTGTTCCTGGATGGTGCGAAAACGCTCTTCGGCCAGCGTCAGCAGGCGCGACGTGCTGGCATCGAGGGCATCAGCGGCCAGCGCCTTGAAGGCGTCCTGGAGCTGGCGGTGGGCAGCGGCCAGGTCGCGGATCTGATCGCGCTGCCGGAGGTCGATCTCCTCGGCGCGCGTCTCGGCAACGGCCCGGCCGCGCTGCGCGATCGAGAGCTCGCGCCGTAGATCGTCCAGCTCTGCCTGAGTCCCGGCCAGCGTCTCGGCGGCGACGGCGGCGCGAGCGTTGGCCGCGGCGGCGTCGGCGAGCAGCCGCTGTGCCTCGTGCGCCGGGACGCGCGTGCCCCGAAGCACGAGCCACGCGATGGCCGCGCCGGCGACGGCGGCGGCCACCAGCAGCGGCAGCGTGTCGATCACCGGAGCGACGCGTGCAGCGTCACGGTGACGCGCACCTCCACTTCGCCGGCGGTGACGGGCGTCTCCGGCGGCGCGGCGGCCGCGTCGGCGGTCATCCGCATCATCGCCACCGGCCGCGGCGGCGGCATGTCGTCGCCGCGGGTCTCGTCGAGGCGCACCACGCGATCGACGTTGCGGCCGACGCCCTCGGCCATCGCCCTGGCCCGTCCGAGCGCCGCGGCGGAGGCGAGCCTCAGCGCTTCCTGCTCGGCTGCGGCCATGTCCTTGAGGGTGAAGCGCACGTTGGTGACGCGACTCGCGCCGGCGCCAATCACGGCGTCCACCACCTCGCCGACCTTCGCCACATCGTCGAGGCGGACTTCGATGACGTTGGTGGCGAGATAGTCACGCAGCGTCTGCTTGCCGTCGGCCCAATCGAACTCCGGCCGCATGTCGACGCTGAGTGTGCGGATGGCGCCTTCGGGCAGCGAGAACGACGCCAGTCGCGTGCGTACGGCGGTGGCCACCCGTGCATTCTGTTGCTGCGCGTCACGCGGCTGGCGCGATCGCGATTCGGCCGCGATCGTGACGAACGCCTGATCGGGCGCGCGCTCGACGAGGCCCTCGCCAGCGGCGACGACCACGTCGTACGGCAGTGGCGATGGGGGCGGCGATTGCGCCCAGGCGGGCGACGAGCAGACGGTGATCAGCACCGCAACGGGAAGCAGGTGTCGCACGGCGGTTCCTCCGGCGCGTCCGGAATCGGACGCTGCGATTCAGACGTCCAGCGGCGCTTACGGGTCGACGCGGACCGTCAGCGTTCGACGAACGGCTCGATCACGTCGAGCAGGACGGCGAGCACGCGCTCGCCGTCGAGCGTGGCGATGGCCGGCCCCTCGGCGAGCGTCCGCTCGTCCTCGAACTGCCGCCGGCCCCGGGCGAACGTCGTCCGCACGACGACGGCCGGCTGATTGCCGCCGAGTTCGAGCACGATGTCGATGACGTTCTCGCTCGACCGATCTGACACCAGCCGGACCACCGAAGCGGGCGTCTGGACGGAGAAGGGGAACCCCTCGGCCTTGAGCGCCTGGGCGAACTGGCGGACGGTGGGCGCGATCTCCCGCTCGACGACCGTGTCGAAGGCTGTCCGGGCCGCGTCGGTCGTGCCGCGCCGCAGGGCATGCGCCTTCTTCAGCTCCGCGAGCCGGTGGGTCAGTTGCTTGCGGACCTCTGCCGTGTCGAGCATACGGTCCACAGAGTAGCAGGAGCGGCGTGCGCGACGCAGTGAGGGAGGGTCCGCTTCGACACTGGTGACGGTCGCGACGAATCAGCGCCGGCGCGGCTTGACGGCCGTGTTGATCGCCATCAACCCGCCGAGCAGCGGCCATCTGGCTGCGTGCGTGAGGCCCTGCGTCCGCATCAGGCGCGCCACGCCGTCGGCGCCGGGGTAGCGCCGCAGGCTCTCGGGGATGTACCGGTAGGTGTCCGGATCGTCGTGCAGCAGCTGCCCCACGAGTCCGCCGACGATGCGCAGGTAGCCGAGGTAGGCGCGCCGGACGACGGGCGAGCGCGGCAGGGTGAAATCCAGCGACAGCACACGCCCGCCAGGTGCGAGCACGCGATCGATCTCCTGGAGGGCCCCGGGCAGGTCGGACACGTTCCGCAGGCCGTAGCCAATCGTGACCACGTCCTGTGACGCGCGCGCCACCGGCAGGTCCTGCATGTCGCCGCAGAGCCAGCGGACGCCGGACGCGACCGGGCGATTGGCCGCCAGCGCCAGCATCCGCGGCGTGAGATCGAGTGCCGTCACACGCGCGCCGCCGGCCCGGAGCCGCGCCGCGATGTCGCCGGTGCCGCACGCAAGGTCGAGTGCCCGCTCACCAGGTTGCACGGCCGCCATGCGGCACAGGACGTCCTTCCATCCGGCGTCACGGCCGAACGACAGCCACACCGTGATGTCGTCGTAGCGCGGCGCAATCTCGTGAAAGAGCGCGCGTACGTATCGCGCCTTGCCGTCCGCCGTCGCCAGCGCATCCGTCAGGTCGCCGCGCGGCGGACGACGAGTGGCGGTGGGCGGCGTCGGGGGCGATGCGGCGGCCGTCATGCAGGAAGCGCGTGGTGCGCGGGTACCATACCAGACCGGGCGTCGCGCTCGCGTCGGCGCGCCATGGAGTCGTGCATGCTGCCGTCGAGCACCGTCGAGAACTACCTCAAAGCCATCTACACCGCCCAGCAGGCGCTCGGAGAGGACGCACTCGTGCCGATGGGCCAGCTCGCCGCGGCGCTCGACGTGGTGCCGGGCACCGCGACGACGATGGTGAAGGCGCTGGCCGAGTCGGGCCTCGTGCGATACGAGCCCTATGCCGGCGTGCGTCTGACGCCGGCCGGCGACAAGCTGGCCGCCCTCGTGCTGCGACGACACCGGTTGATCGAGTTGTTCCTCGTCCAGGTGATGGGCATGAGCTGGACCGACGTGCACGACGAGGCCGAACACCTCGAACACGCGGTCTCCGAACGGTTGATCCAGCGGATGGACGAGATGCTCGGCTTCCCATCGGTCGACCCGCACGGCGATCCCATCCCCAACGCCGAGGGCGGTGTCGCCGAGCGTGCCTACGTGTCGCTGCTCGAATGCCCGCTCGGCTCGTCCGTGCGCGTGGCACGCGTGGCCGACCAGGACGCCGGCTTCCTTCGCTTCCTCGAGCAGCACGCGCTCGTGCCGGGGCGGGAGGTGACGGTGATCGAGCGGGACGCCGTGTCCGACAGCGTCTCGATCGAGGCCGCCGACGCGCGCACGGTCGTGCTCGGCACGCGCGCCGCCAGCAAGGTCCTGGTCGAACGTTGAAGTGGGGACGGAGGTCGCGGCGCTATGGAGTCGACGGGGCCGGTACGAGTGCGGCGAGTTCGCTGAAGCGCGCGATGGTGCAGCGGGCCCGGGCGCGACCGGCCGCATCGACGCCGGCGTAGCCGAACCCGTAAGATACGAGGCACACGTCGACGTTGGCGGCGGCCGCCGTGGCGACGTCGACCCACGAGTCACCGACCATCAGCGTGTCGGCGGCGGCAATGCCGCTGCCTGCGATCAGCGTGGTCAGGCCGTGCGGCTCGGGCTTGCGGCCGAACGGCGTGTCGCCGCCGATCGCCGTGTGCACGTGCGGGGCGAGGCCGAGCGCCGCCAGCACACGGTCGGTGGCCTGCTGTGGCTTGTTGGTGAGGACCGACACGTGCGCGGTGGCGTGCAACCGGGCCAGAATGTCGGCGACGTCCTCGTAGGGCCGCGTCGAGGCGACGAGGCAGGCGTCATAGGCGGTCAGGAAGCGGCCGAGCGCGTCGTCCACGTCGACGTCCGGGCACGCGGCGCGGACCAGCGCCCGCGACACGGTCATGCGGGCGCCCTCCCCCACCATCGCCACGACGTCGGCGACGGGCAAGGGCGGCGCACCGTAGGTGGCCAGCATGGCATTGGCCGCATCGGCCAGGTCCTGGCGTGAATCGATGAGGGTGCCGTCGAGGTCGAAGACGAAGTGCCGATAGAACACGCCTCCACCATACACGGCGACCGCGTCGCCGTCCTCTGCTCGGGCGGACTGGACAGCGTCGTGCTGGCGGCCGACCTCGCCACGACATCGCGGGTGCAGCCGATCTACGTCGCCTCCGGACTGGCATGGGAGCGCGACGAACGCGCAGTGCTCCAACGGGTGCTCACCGCACTGCCGGCGCACCTGACGGTCGAACCGCTCCACGTGCTCGAGGCCTCGGTGCTCGACGTGTACAGCCCGACGCACTGGGCCGTCGTCGGAACGCCGCCCGCGTACGACACGCCCGACGAGGACGTCTACCTGATCGGGCGCAACATCGTCCTGCTCGGCAAGTCCGCGGTGTATTGCGCCCGGCACGGCATCGAACGGATCGCGCTCGGCCCGCTTGCAGGCAATCCGTTCCCAGACGCGACACCGGCGTTTCTCGCAGCGATGGCGCACGCGCTGTCGCTCGGCCTGGCACACCCGATTGCCGTCGAGGCGCCCTATCGCACCTGGCACAAGGCCGACGTGATCCGTCGAGGCGACGCACTCGGCGTGCCGATGGCCCTGACGCTGTCGTGCATGAATCCGGTGGGCGACCGGCACTGCGGCGCATGCAGCAAATGCCGCGAACGGCATGATGCGTTCGTCGACGCGATTGGCAGCGATCCGACCGAATACGCCGCTGCCCTGGAGCGGTGACGCGCGTGCGGTAGGCCGGGACGGGTAAGGCGTGCGGCCGGCGGCGCCGGCTATGGTTCGGGGACGGTGGGAGGCGCCGGCGGTGCCGGTGGGGCCGGCGGCATCGGCACGTAGACCCGCTTCAGCGTGATCGAGCCGTCGCCGGTCCGGATGCGCAGCGCGCGTTCGCCCTTTCCGAGCACGGCCTGCAGGACGCGGCCTTCGCCTTCCCGTTCGATCGTGAGATCGGGATAGCCGTTCAGCGAGATGCGGCCGTCGTTCGTGCGGGCGTCGAGCCGTGCGGCGAACAGTTCGGGCAGCGAGAGCACCACTCCGCCATCGGTCGTCTCGATCTGCCAGTCGTCGCTGACCTCGCTGCCTTCGGCGGCACGGACCGTGACCGAGCCGTCGCCGGTCGTGGCCTTCAGGCCGCCGCGCAGCCGGCCGCTCACGAGCACGCTGCCATCGCGCGTGCTGACGGTGCACTGGCCATCGACGTCTTCCATCTGCACGCTGCCATCGCCGCTGTCGGCGACGATGGTGCCGGCCACGTCGCGCATCACGATCCGGCCGTCGTCGGTCCGGGCGTCGATCACGCCGCGCACGCGTTCGACGCGCACCGAGCCGTCGCCGCTGCGCAGCCGCACCTCGCTGTCGATCGGCACGGTGGCGATGACTTTCGCCGATCGCGACACGCCGCCCGTCTCGAAGCTCCAGCCGCTCTTGTCTGGCGCGGTGACCTTCAGGGTCACTCGAGAGGCCTCGTGCTCGGTCGTGATGTCGATGCCCTCGAGCAGGGCCTTCGACGAGGCTCGCGTCTCGACCACGACGAGCACCTCGGGCTTGCTCCAGGCCTGCACTTCGATGGCGCCGTCGAACGTGTCGAGGTCGATCGTCGGCCGGCCCGTCACCGTGAACCGCTGTTCCTTGCGGGCCGTGTAGCCGCCGGAATCCACGTGCACGACGCAGCCAGTCAGCAAAGGGACGAGGCCCAGACAGGCCGCGGCAACGGGAGCGGGACGCATGGCGATCATGGCGTGAAGCAATAGACGAATCGACCCGGACGTGTGTTCACCTTCAGCGCGCGAATGCGGGACGAGACGTCCGGGAATGGAACGCTTACCATCGATAGATCTCGCCAGAGACCGGGCTGGGACCACTTCTCCCGCCGGCTTCGCTCCGGACGACAGCCGGCCCGCCTCACGGAGGCAGTCAGTTCTACGCCCCGTCGTCGGCATACACGACCGCCCCGCCGATCAGCGTCTGACGCACGCGCCAGTCGCCGTCCAGCACGACGACGTCGGCCAGGAGGCCCTCTGCCAGACGACCGCGGTCGTGCAGGCCGAGTTCACGGGCCTGGACGGTGGACGTCATCATCGCGGCCTCCAGCGGCGTCACGCCGATCATCCCGACGAGATTGGCAAAGACGCGGTCCATCGTCAGCCGGCTGCCCGCCAGTGTGCCATCGTCGAGGAAGCAGGCCTGGTCGCGGACGGTGACGCCGCGCCCGCCCAGTTCGAAATGCGCGCCGACCGCCAGACCGGCACCCGCCAGGCCATCGGTGATCGCCATCACCCGCTCGGGCCGCTTCGCCTTGATCGCGGCGCGCACGACGACCGGGTGCACGTGATAGCCGTCGAGGACCACTTCCACCGCGACCCTGTCGTCGTCCAGCACGGCGCCGACCAGGCCTGGCGCGCGATGCGTGAACGGCGGCATGCGGTTGAACAGGTGCGTCGCCTGCCGGGCGCCGGCGTCGATCCCGGCCCTGGCCTCGTCCAGCGTTGCGCCCGAGTGTCCGAGCGAGACGCGATGTCCCTGCGCGACGAGCGACCGAATCAACCCGAGCGCCTCCGGCAACTCGGGCGCGAGCGTGAGCTTACCGATGGCGGCGCGATGCGCGGCGATCACCGCCAGCACGTCCTCGCCTGAATAGGCGGGCGCCTGGGTCTCGGGCCCCACCTCGATCGGCGCGCCCGGCGGCAGCCGCAGATCGGCAAGGGGCTGGGCGCCGCGATAGTCGGGCGTCATGAAGTTGCTCTCGAGATGCGCCGGCAGCACCCGCGCCGACTCGCGCCGCGGACGTGCCATCGCGTCTTCGATCGCGATCGCCAGCCTCTCGATCGCCGCCGGAGGGCACGCGAACGTCGTCGGCGTGAAGGAGGTGCAACCGAAACGCGGCATGCGCTCGGCAACCTTGCCAACGCTGTCGGTGGCGTCGAGTACGTCGGTTCCGAGGAGGCCGTGCACGTGGACGTCGATGAAGCCTGGGACGACCCACAGGCCGGCGAGCGGACCGTCGTCGCGGCCCGGGCCGACTTCGACGATGCGATCGCCATCGATGACGAGACGACCGGGTGAAAGGACGCGGTCGGGCAGGACCAGATGGGCACCGTCGAGGATCAGCATCAGTGATGGCGGAGATCAGGCCCGCGGCGTCCAGCCGGGGGACAGGCAAAGCGCGCGGCCGCGCAGCGGCGCGTGCACCGGCATCGCGCGCAGCCAGACGTCGATGTCGCCGAGCAACCGCTGCAGCCGGCGGTCGTCGGGGGCCGAGAGCACGATGACGCCCGGGCTCTCTCCGGGCGGGAACCGGCGTGGTTCGAGGAAGTCGCGGTCGAGCGTCACGAGCGTACGGCCAAGGTCATGGGCGCGATGGAAGTGGGCCAGGTCCGAGGCGCGCCGCCACGCCGGCTCGTCGATCACGTGCAGCACGTCCCAGTGGAGACGGTCGCGCATGAACCCGACCAGCGGCGCCGGCACGTTCGCGTCGGCGTACATCAACGGTCCGTCGGCCTGCGCGGCCCGCAGCGGCCCGAGTTCCGAGAACAGCGTTCCCATCGCGCGCTCGGGTTCACTGTATCGCATGAATGTCGACGACCTGATCGGTCGTCGCCGCCTGATGGGCCGTTCGGGGAACGGCCCCTACCGGCACATTCGTGGCGGACGGTGCCGTGGTCGATGCCTGTGCCCGTGCGGCGGGTACGTGCGCGCGGGTAGGGGCGCCTCCCCGAGGCGCCCTGACGCCGTGGCCTGCCGATCGTCGGCCCCGCCGCACATCGGGCGGTGGTGTCGCATGAATGTCGACGACCTGATCGGTCGTCGCCGCCTGATGGGCCGTTCGGGG
>CBIHOS010000084.1:0-17911 GCA_966211945.1 uncultured bacterium | reverse complement strand
CGGCTTCGGCCTCGTGCTCGGGGGCGAGCAGCAAGCGGGCGCCGTTGTACTCGCCCAGCCGGCCGCCCTTGCTCGTGACGAGCGCTTCGATGCGGGTCGTGTCGAACCGGCCGCGCAGGGCGACAAAGCCGGTCTCGTGGGGATTTGCCCCGTCTGGCGACGGCGCCAGCGCGGCGATGATCGCGTCGATGTCCTTCTCGACGTCGATGCCGGTGTGCTCCTGGAACTCCTGGCGCTCCTTGCCGGCTCCGTCCATCAGCGAGTAGAGCCGCTGGTGGAACTCGGAGTTCATCACGCCCTGCACGTTGGCATAGGCGACGACGGCGGCGCCCTGGGGGATGAGTGAGAGTTCGTCGGGACCGGTGTTGCTGGCAAAGGCGCGCGGCATGCCGCCCATCGTTGCCACGGTGCCGGCGGCGAGCCCGGCGGTGAGGACTGCGGCCGAGCCGATCAGGAAGTAGCGCGTCTTTGCTGTGCTCATCGGAATATCACCCCGTATAGGCACTGTAACGTAGCTGGGGCCGGGAAGGTTCCAAGCCCTGCCGTTCGATTCTGGGACGAACGGGCTCACAGGCATTGGGCCTCCGGTTTCAGGCGCGTTCGGGGAACGCGCCCTACCTACTGTTCCAGGACGTACTCGCGGCGGCCGACCGTCCGCATCGCCAGGAACAGCGTCACGCCGGTGATCACGGCCAGCCAGAACAGGCTCGTCGAGACCGACGGGAACTCCCGGAAGAGCGAAGTCAGCAGGCTGACCGTGCTGTCGTCGGTCGGCATCGCCTGCGGCACCAGGCCCTGCAGGTAATAGGCGACCGTGAACCGCCGGAGGTATCCGGGCACCAGCAGGATGCCGGGTTCCCAGGCGAACACGAACGCCAGGCCGGTCAGGAGCGGCCGCTTGAACGTCGCCCCCACCCAGGCAAACGCCGCCCCGTACGCGGCCAGGCCGAGCGTGATGACGACCAGGTCCTTCACCAGGTCCGGGAAGCCGCCGGCGATCGACCCGCCCCCCCGCGACAGGATCAGCAGGTAGACCAGTACCACCGAGGGCAGGACGACCGCGACGGTGCACACCAGGTAGGCGAGGTACTTGCCGAGGAGCACCGCGCCGCGCGGGATCGGCCGCGAGAACAGGTACGTGATCGTCTTGTCCTCGACCTCGTCGGCCATCAGCGAGGTGCCGTAGAAGACGGCCAGGACCGGCACCGTGAAGCGCAGGTAGAACACCCACACCATCAATCCGAAGATGGCACCGCTGCCGACCTTCACCCCGTCGATCTGCACGCCGCCATCGCTCGCGAAGAGGTCGATGACGCGCACCATCACCGCGATCAGCAGCGGCCCGCCGACGACCAGCGCCATGAACACCGTGCGCCGCGACCACAGCATCTGGTCGAGCGACAGGTCGAAGACGCGGAGGGAGGCGCGCCACAGGCTCAGGCTCGCGGCTGCGCCGCTCGCACGCCCGCGGGTACCGGGTACCGGGTACCGGGTACCGGCGTCAGCACCGGGGTCGTCCCCGGGTAGCGGGTATCGGGTATCGGGTATCGACTTCCCAGACGCGGCCGAGGCTGCTGGCGATTCGCTCGTCCCATCCACGTTGACGCTATCGGACTCAGGCATCAGGGTTGCTCACAGAGCGGGCACATGAGCCCCCTCACTGACTTCCGCGACCTCGAGGTCTGGCAAACCGCCATGGACCTCGCTGTTCTCATTCTGCGCGCCGCTCCGTTGCTGCCGGCCGACGAGCGATTCGGCCTGGCATCCCAGCTGCGCAAAGCCGGCATCTCGATTCCCAGCAACGTGGCGGAAGGCTATGGCCGTGGCTCCAGGCCCGACTATCTGCGTTTCCTTCACATCGCACGCGGATCGAGCAACGAGGTGGTCACGCTGCTCCTGCTCTGCGAGCGCATGGACTACCTCTCGCCCGACATCGTCGGCCCGATCTTCACCACCAACAACCGCGTTCAGGCGATGCTCTACCGCCTGATGGTCTCGCTCCGACATTGAGTGCTGCTTCCGGCCGGACAAGTCCGGCGGCAACGACCTTCATCAGAGTCCGGCGGCTATGAACCAAGGCGTTCGTGCGACCCCGCTGCCTTGTTATCCTTACCCGATTACCCGATACCCGATACCCGATACCCGATACCCGCTACCCGCTACCCGCTACCCGTTCACTTGACCAAGTACCCGAACACCGCGGCGAGGTTGTCGTCCGGCGAGGTGACCTCGTCGATCCGGCCCAACGTCTCCTGCGCCGCCAGCGTCGTCAGCTGCGTATAGAAGACGTCGGGCTGATCGGTCTCGACGACCAGCGCGTCGGCTTCGAAGCGGAGGCTGCGCACGTAGTCGTACGACAGGCACTCGCGCGCCAGTTCGCGCGGGCGCTCGGCGCGGATGTGCACCGTGTGCGGGTGGTGGTCGATCAGCGCGCGGATGTCGTGGACGTCGCCTTCGGCCAGGATGCGGCCGTTGTTGATGAGGAGCACGTTGCTCGTCATCGACTCCACTTCGTGCAGGATGTGGCTCGACACCAGCACGCTGCGGCCGTCGCGGGCCCACTCGCGGATGATGCGGATGGTGCGCCGCCGCATCAGCGGGTCCATGCCGCTGAGCGGCTCGTCGAGGATCAGCAGTTCCGGATCGTGCACGAGCGCCTGCGCCAGCTTGACGCGCTGCCGCATGCCCTTGCTGTAGGCGCCGATCTTCTTGGCCGCGGCCGGCACCAGGTCGACGGCGTCGAGCGCCCGCATCGCCGCGTCCTTGGCCTCGGCCGCCGAGTACCCGTTGAGCCGCACCAGAGCCGACACCCACTCGAGCCCGGTCATCCGCTCGTAGAAGCTGTCCTGCTCGGGGCAGAAGCCGATGCGCGTGTAGGCCTGCGGGTTGTTCCAGATCGGCATGCCCATCACGGTCACCGCGCCCTTGCTCGGCTGGAGCTGACCGGTGATGAGCTTCATGAACGTCGACTTGCCGGCGCCGTTGGGCCCGAGCAGGCCGGTGATGCCCGGCGGAATGTTCACCGAGACGTCGTTGAGCCCGATGACCTGCCCATACCACTTCGAGACGTGATCGGCGGTGATGATCGCCGTGCTCATGCCACGACCTCGACACCCCGGACGCGACGCTCGAGCACCGACGCCGAGATGACGATGACCGCCAGCAGCACGAGCAGCGACACTGCGACCGGCGTCTGGTGACGCGGCGCCTGGCGGAAGATCAGATCGCCGACCTGGTCGAGGCTCGCCTGGATCGACACCCACGAGATCGCCGTGCTGCCGGTGATGAAGCGCAGCGCGTTGAACATCGCGTCCGAGAAGATCAGCAGGCCCGCGAACAGGATGCCGACAAAGCGGCTGCTGCGCGACAGCGACGACAGCGCCGTCATGCCGAAGGTGATGACCAGCACCATCAGCACGCAGTAGAGCGTCACCGAGGCGATCAGCGAGGAGTTCGCCTTGATGAACGTGAAGCTGCCCGAAAAGGCAATCTGCAGCAGCAGGAGCAGGATGGCCGGCAGCCACGTGATGCCGAGCAGGAACGTCGCGAGGATCGACATCTTGCCGAGGATGTACTCGGCGCGCGTGACCGGCTTGGACAGGTAGAGCTGCAGCGCGTTGGCCCGCCGGTCGTTGGCGATGAGGCCGGACCCGACGTAGACCGTGATCAGGAAGACGAAGATGCTCTGCTGCGACAGGAAGTCGCGGAAGGTCTGCGGCGTCGCCGCCAGGAACGTCGCCGCCTGCGAGAAGTTGGTGGCCACGAACAACTGGCTGGCCCGGACGATGAACGGCACCCAGGCGACGATCAGCAGCACGAGGAAGGCCCGCCGCCGCAGGAAGGTGACGAGGCCGGCGCGCGCGATCACCAGCCACGCGCTGCGCACCGGACGCCGCTCGCCCGTGTAGTGCCGGTACGACTGGTCATGAATGGGCACGGGTGCCTCCTTCGATGGCGTCGATGAAGACATCCTCGAGCGTCGGCACGCTCGGGCGCAGGTGACGCACCTGCATGCCCTGCGAGGCAGCGAGCGTGAACACGTCGCGTGCGCTCCGGCCGGCCGGCACCAGCACGCGCATCACGTCCTCGTCGGTGCCGTGCGCTTCGAGTCCCTGCCCGCGCAGCACGTCGACGAAGCGCGGCAGGTCGCCCTTGATCCGCAGTTCGAAGACGCTGCCGCCGGTCCCCTTCAGCGTGGCGATCGGTCCCTGCGTCGCGATCCGTCCCTTGTCCATCACGATGACGTGATCGCAGGTGTGCTCGACGTCGGGCAGCAGGTGCGAGGACAGGATCAGGTTGACGCGCTTGTTGTGCCCGAGGTCGTGGATGAGGGCGAGCATCTCGTCGCGGCCCTTCGGGTCCATG
Source organism: uncultured bacterium (assembly GCA_966211945.1). Taxonomy (GTDB): domain Bacteria; phylum Acidobacteriota; class Vicinamibacteria; order Vicinamibacterales; family Vicinamibacteraceae; genus Luteitalea. The sequence continues at coordinate 13,546 of CBIHOS010000084.1, read as the reverse complement.
CCGTTCGTCGGCTCGTCCAGGAACAGCAGGTCGGGGTCGTGCACGAGCGCCTGGGCGAGCTTGATTCGCTGCTTCATGCCGGTCGAGTAGGTCTCGACCTGGCGGTATCGCGCCTCGCCGAGGCCGACGTAGTAGAGCACCTCGTGCGCCCGCTGCATGGCGTCCACCGGCGGCAGCCCCGACAGTTGTCCGCAGTAGGCCACGAAGGTGACGGCGTTCATGCCGGGGATGTGCGAGTCGTTCTCCGGCATGTAGCCGATGCGCGCCCGAATCTCCTGCGCCTTGTGCCGGACGTCGAGCCCCAGCACCTGCATGGTCCCCGTGGTCGGCACGATGAAGCCGAGCAGGGCCTTGATCATCGTGCTCTTGCCCGCCCCGTTCGGGCCGAGCAGGCCAACCGCGCCCAGCGGGAACTGCACCGCGACGCGCGACAACGCTTCGTTCTTCCCGTAGACGACGCTGACGTCGTTCAGGGAGACGACCGATGACGGTTCGGGCGTGGCCACGGCGGTCAGACCGGGTACCGGGTACCGGGTGCGTGGTACCTGGCCAGGAACGAACTGGAAGTGGATGTCGGCATCGTGTCTCGGATCGGGCTTCGGGGTCTGCCCGGCTACAGCCTACATACGGACGGGGACGAACGGCGGTTCAGGACGGGTCCGAGGACAGCACGGCACAAGTCGAAAGTCACAAGTCACAAGTCGGAAGGGGTTCCGCGCAGGCCCAGGTCGTCGGCGCGCTCACGCAGCGAGCCGATGACGTTGGCGATGTGGGTCTCGAGCGGCAGGCCGAGTTCGTCGGCGCCGCGCAGGAGGTCCTCGCGGGAGACGGCCTTGGCAAAGGCCTTGTCCTTCATCCGCTTCTTCACCGACCCGGCCTCGAGGTCCATCACGCTCTTCGAGGGCCTCACGAGCGCTGCGGCGGTCACGAAACCCGACATCTCGTCGCAGGCGTACAGCGACTTCTCCAGCAGGCTGTCGCGGCTGACGCCGCTGTAGTCGGCGTGCGACAGGATCGCGCGCGTGACGACCTCCGGATAGCCGTGCGCCGCCAGGATCTCCACGCCCTTGTACGGATGGACGTCGAGCGACGGCCACTGCTCGTAGTCGAAGTCGTGCAGCAGGGCCGTGACGCTCCACAACATCTCGTCTTCGCCGAAGCGCCGCGCGTAGCCGACGACCGCGGCCTCGACGGCGTAGGCGTGTCGCCGCAGGCTCTCGCCCTTGGTGTACTCGTGCAGCAGCGCGAGCGCCGCCGCGCGATCGGGCCTCCAGCTCACGACCGGCTGCCCCGCGCCAGCAGATACACCGGGACGCCGGCCAGCACGATCGCCAGCCCCGGCCACGTCGTCGCCGGCCGGTAGGCGAAGAGCACGTAGAGGATCGACGAGGCGCCCAGGATGTAGAGGGCCGGCACCACCGGATACCCGAACGCCTTGTAGGGCCGCGGCGCGTCGGGGCGGGTCACCCGCAGCCGGAACAGGCCCGCCACCGTGAGGCCGTAGAAGATCAGCGCCGCCGAGATCACGTAGTCGAGCAGATTGCCGTACAGGTTGCCGTAGCGGCCGGTCGTCACATCGTAGGTGCGCGGCAGCACCAGCAGGACGGCCCACAGGCCCTGGAGCACGAGCCCGAAGGCTGGCACGCGCGCCGCGTTCAACTCCCCGGCGCGCCGGAAGAAGAGCCCGTCGCGGGCCATCGCGTAGTAGGCCCGCGCGCCGGCCAGCACGAGGCCGTTCACGCAGCCGAACGTCGACACCATGATCGCCGCCGCCATCACGCCGGCGCCCAGCCCGGGGAAGACGCTGTTGAGCAGCAGCGTCGCCACGCGGTCGGACGGCGCCGACTGGATCGACGCCAGAGGCAGCGCGACGAGGTACGCGATGTTCGACAGGACGTAGAGGCCGGTGACGATGGCCGTGCCGAGCACCATCGCGAGCGGCAGCGTGCGGCGCGGGTTCCTGACCTCACCGGCCGTGAAACAGATGTTGTGCCAGGCGTCCGACGAGAAGAGCGATCCGGTCTGCGCGATGCCGATCGCCACGAAGAGGCCGAACGCGGTCGCCGCGGTCAGCCCAGGGGCGAGTTCGACGTTGCCGCGCGGCGTCCACAGGTCGCCGAAGTTGCTGCTGACCGCCTCGGCGTTCCAGCCGAGGAGCAGCCCGGCGGCGATGAGCAGCACCAGCGATCCGGTCTTGGCGGTCGTGAAGACGTTCTGGATGATCTTGCCGTACTCGAGACCGCGCGTGTTGGTCCACGTGAGGAGCGCGATCAGCAGCACGCCGAGCAACTGCGCCGTCGACAGCGACAGCGCGTACCCGGACGTGATGTGAATCGGCGCGATGAGGTACTGGTCCTCGGCGATGGCCGGCACGAGCACGCCGGTGAAGCGCGCGAACGCGACAGCGACGGCGGCGATCGTCCCGGTCTGGATCACCGTGAACAGCGTCCATCCGTAGAGGAAGCCCCACAGCGGCGAGAACGCCTCGCGCAGGAACACGTACTGGCCGCCGGCCCGCGGCATCATCGCCGCCAGCTCGCCGTACGCGAGCGCCGCGCCCACGGTCAGCACGCCGGTGAGGACCCACGCCAGCAGCAGCCAGCCCGGGCTGCCGATGAGACGGGCCATGTCGGCCGAGACGATGAAGATGCCCGAGCCGATCATCGAGCCGACGACGACCATGGTGGCGTCGTAGAGCCCGAGACCGCGCGTGAATTCGCTGTCGAGTCCGGCGTCGCGGACGTCCGCCGGCGAAATGCTCTGCATATACGCCGGGCACTATATCGCAGACCTCCCGGGCATCAGGGTCGGCACACCATGCGGAATGCGCGATGCGCAATGCGGAATGTCGAAGGCAAAGGTAGGGGCGGCGCCGGCCAGCCGTGTTACCAATCCTGCGACATGGCCTCGGCCTTGCGGACGACCTCGATGGCCTTGTCGGTCAGGTCGAACGGCACGAGCCCGCCAAACGGCACCCACACGGCATCCGAGACATCGTCGCCGGCCTGGAGTTCACCCGCGGCCGGACGACAGAGATAGTCGACGAGGACGAAGTGGTACTTCACGCGGCCGGTCTCGTCGCGGAGGATGCGGTCGAAGACCTCGATCACGGGTCCGACCCGCACCGACAGCCCCGTCTCCTCGAGCAGTTCGCGGGCCGTGCCTTCCTCGAGCGGCTCGCCCACTTCCAGCGTGCCGCCGGGGATGCTCCACCGGCCAGCCAGCGGTTCGTACTTGCGCTTGATCAGCACCACGCGGTCGCCATCGACGATCACGCCACCGACGCCGACGATGGGCCGCGCCGGATAGAGTCGCTGCGACATGCCCGACAGCGTACCCGAACGCGTCCGGCGTATATGCTTGGAGCTCATGCTGCCGGCCCGCACGACCTGCCACGGATGCCGCCGATGAAGCGCGTGCTCGTCGTCGACGACAACACGGACTCGGCCGAGAGCCTGTCCCTGCTGCTCCAGTTGATGGGCCATACCGTGCGCACGGCCCACGATGGCGAGCAGGCGCTCGCCGAGGCGGAGCGTTTCCGTCCCGAATTGATCCTGATGGACATCGGCATGCCCCGCATGGACGGCTACGAAGCGGCGCGGCGGCTCCGCCAGGCGCCGTGGGCCGACGGAACCGTGCTCGTGGCGCTGACCGGCTGGGGGCAGGACGAGGACAAGCGCCGCAGCGAGGACGCCGGCTTCAATCACCACCTGATCAAACCGGTGGACCCGGCCGCCCTCGCAGTGCTCCTCGGTCCGGGCAACCACTGACCGGCGGCCCGGCCGGCTCGCTCCCGGAGCCGGCCTCGATTTAGGATGCTGTGCACATGCATCGCCTGCTGGTCCTGGGAAGCACCTTCTTCCTGCTGGCGGCCAGCGCTCCGCTGGCCGCACAGACGCCGGGTCGCGGTCGAACGGTCTTCGAGGCGCGGTGCGCGGTGTGCCACGGCGGCGACGGCAACGGCGGCGAGATGGGACCGCCGATCCTCACGCGGCTGCCGGCGCTGAACGACACCGACCTGACCACGCTGGTGCGACAGGGACGGCCGGCGCGCGGCATGCCGCCGCAGGTGATGCCGGCCGCCGACCTCACGACGCTGATCCGGTACCTGCGCACCATCGAGCGCCGTGAGGCGCCGCTGCGCAAGACCTCCGTCCGCACGGTGGACGGGCGGACGCTCGATGGCGAGGTGCTCGGCGAAGGCTTCGACGACCTGCAGGTGCGCACCGCCGACGCGCGCATCCACCTGCTGCGCAAGCAGGGCGGCCAGGTCCGCGAAGTGACGTCGGAGGTCGACTGGCCGACGTACAACGGCGTCGCCGGCGGCAACCGGCACACGCCGCTGCGCGGCATCGATCGGTCCAACGTCGCGCGGCTCACCCCGCAGTGGATGGCGACGCTGCCCGAGCCCGCGACGATGCAGATGACGCCGGTCGTGGTCGGCGGCGTGATGTACGTGACTTCGCCCAACGAGTGCGTCGCGCTCGACGCCGGCAGCGGGCGGCGGCTCTGGCACTACAAGCGGCCGCGCACGCGCGGCGTGACGTCGGGCCACGCCAACCGCGGCGTCGCGGTGGCTGGCGATCGGCTGTTCATGGTGACCGACCATGCGCACCTGATCGCGCTGAACCGCTTCACCGGCGAGCTGCTGTGGGACACCACGCTGGCCGACTGGCGCCAGAACTACGGCGCCTCGTCGGCGCCGCTCACGGCGGGCACGCTCGTGATCACCGGCGTCGGCGGCGGCGAGCACGGCGCCAACGGCTTCGTGGCCGCCCTCGACCAGGCGAGCGGCAAGGAAGTGTGGCGGTTCCGCACGGTGCCGCGGCCCGGCGAACCCGGGTCCGAGACCTGGAAGGGCAAGGACATCGAGCACGGCGGCGCACCCACGTGGTTCACCGGCAGCTACGATCCCGACCTCGATCTCGTGTACTGGCCGACCGGCAACCCGTCGAAGGAGTACGACGGATCGGACCGCCTCGGCGACAACCTCTACGCGAGCTGCATCCTGGCGCTCGACCGGGCCACCGGCGCGCTGCGCTGGTACTACCAGTTCACGCCGCACGACCTCTGGGACTGGGACGCGACGCAGACGTCCGTCGTCGTCGATGCGCCGTGGCAGGGCCGGCCGCGCAAGCTGCTGCTGCACGCCAATCGCAACGGCTTCTTCTACGTGTTCGACCGCGCCACCGGCGAGCGTCTGCTGTCGACGCCGTTCGTCCAGCAGTTGACCTGGGCCAGCGGCATCGGTGCGGATGGACGGCCGGTGCGGCTGCCCAACCAGGAACCCTCGCCGCAGGGCACCAAGGTCTGTCCGTCGCAGGACGGCGCCACCAACTGGTTCTCACCCGCCTTCAATCCCGACACCGGGCTGTACTACGTGCAGACCTTCGAGAAGTGCAGCATCTACACGACGCGCGAACAGGGCCCGTGGCAGAGCGGCAAGTCGTACCTCGGCGGCACGCAGCGCACCGCCGACGATCCGGTGCCGCAGCGCATCCTCCGCGCGCTCGACATCGCGACCGGCGCCGTGAAGTGGGAGCTGCCGCAGCCAGGGCCCGCCCACTCGTGGGGCGGTGTCCTGACGACAGCGACCGGGCTGGTGTTCGCTGGAGTGGAGGGCGGCGCGTTGATGGCGGTGGACGCCGTCACCGGCACGCCGCTGTGGTCGTTCGAGACCAACCAGGAGTGGAAAGCGTCACCGATGACCTACCAGTTCGACGGGCGCCAGTACATCGCCGTGGCGGCCGGACCGGCCATCCTCGCCTTCGCCGTCCAGGAGTGATGTCGACGTGCTGCACCTGCTGCTGATCGCGCTGATGACTGCCTTCCAGGACGTGCCCGCCGGGTTCCCGCAGGTCGAGGTCCACAGCCCCCGGCTGCAGATGACGGTGCTGCTCCCCGACCCGGCCAGGGGCTACTACCGCGGCACCCGCTTCGACTGGTCGGGCGTCATCGCCAGCCTGCGCTGGAACGGCCACGAGTACTTCGGGCCGTGGTTCACGACCCACGACCCGCTCGGCCACGACGGCATCACCGGACCGGTCGAGGAGTTCCTGACCGGAGATTCGTCGGTCGGCTACGCCGAGGCGCCGCCCGGCGGGACGTTCGTCCGGATCGGCGTCGGCCACGTGCGCAAGCCGGCCGAACCGGCCTATCGCCGCTTCGCCACCTACGAGATCGTCGACGGCGGACAATGGACGGTGGAACCGGGCAACGGATCGATCACGTTCGTCCACACGCTCGCCGAGGCCAACGGCTACGCGTACGTCTACCGCAAGACGCTGCGGCTGGACGGCGACACGCTGGTGCTCGAACATTCGCTGCGCAACACCGGCCGCAAACGTCTCGAGACGAGCGTCTACAACCACAACTTCTTCACGCTCGATCGCGCGCCCACCGCCCCGCCGGTCGTCGTCACGTTCGGGTTCGAGCCGACCGCCGACCGGCCGATCGCGCCGCTCGGCGCGATCGCGGGGCGCACCCTGCGTTTCACCCGGGCGCTCGGTGCGCGCGAGCACGTCTTCGCCGAACTCGGGGGCTTCGGCCCGGCCGCCACCGATTACGACGTCCGGCTCGAACAGCACGAGACGCGCGCCGCGGTGCGGATCCGCGGCGATCGCCCGATCGTCAAGATGGTGTTCTGGTCGGCGCCGCGCACGGTCTGCCCCGAGCCCTACATCGACGCGAGCGTCGATGCCGGCCAGGAAACGACCTGGCGCATCACGTACGACTTCTACGAGGTCAGGTAACGTCAGGGCGCCTCGGGGAGGCGCCCCTACCGACCGGCGCCCCCAACCGGCGGCGGCCCTTCCTACAACGCGAGGCTGGCGTCGGCGTTGAAATCGAGCGCGCCGCCACGCTCGCCGAGCGCCCATCGGCGAAGCCCCGCCGCGGCGATCATCGCCGCGTTGTCGGTGGCCAGCGCCACGCTCGGCACGAACACCGGAATGCCCGCCGCCGCGCCGCGGCGCTCAGCCTCGGCGCGCAGCCCGCTGTTGGCGGCCACGCCGCCGGCGATGCCGATGGCGCGGGCCCCGAACCAGCCTGCCGCCGTGAACGTGCGGTCGAGCAGCGTCTGGATCACCACCCGCTGGAAGCTGGCGCAGATGTCGTCCACTTCCCGATCGGTGAGCGTTCGCTCACCATTCCCGGTGACGAGTTCGACGTGGCGCCGCACCGCCGTCTTGAGACCGCTGAAACTGAAGTCGGCGCGACGCTTCAGCGCCTGCTCGAAGCCGGCCGGCAGGTGCGTCTGCGGTCCCTGGTTGCGGTCGTCGTGCGTCAGCTTGGGGATCGGAAAGGCAATCGCGTGCGGGTTGCCGGCCCTGGCGCGGCGGTCGACGACCGGGCCGCCGGGATACCCCAGGCCGACGAGCTTGGCGACCTTGTCGTACGCCTCCCCCGCCGCATCGTCGCGGGTGCGCCCGACCAGACGGTATACCCCGGGCTCCGGCAGGTGATACAGGCTGGTGTGCCCGCCGGACACGACCAGCACCACGGCGGGCAGCGGGAGATCGCCATGGTGCAGCGCGAGCGATTCGATGTGGCCCGCGAGGTGATGGACCGGCAGTACCGGGATGCCGCGCGCCGCGCCCGCCGCCTTGGCGAATGCCACGCCGACCAGCAGCGATCCGACGAGGCCGGGGCCTTGTGTCACGGCGATCGCGTCGATCTCGTTCCAGGACGAGGCGGCCTCCGTCAGGGCCTCGTCGACGACGCCGACGATGTCGCGGAGATGCTGCCGGGCCGCGAGTTCGGGCACCACGCCGCCCCACTCGCGATGGATCTCGACCTGCGACGCGACGATGCTCGAACGCAGATGCCAGCGCACGCCGTCGGCGGCCTCGACGACAGCGGCGGCGGTTTCGTCGCAGCTGCTCTCGATGCCGAGCACGCGCATCAGCGCGCGCCGGCCGCCACGGGCTGTTCGAAGAGCGCCTGCAGCGACTCGTTGTACGGCGCTTGCGCGACGCCGCGCTCGGTGATGATGCCGGCGATCAGCCGGGCCGGCGTGACGTCGAACGACGGGTTGAACACCTTGGCGCCGGCCGGGGCGATCTGGGTCGTGCCGACGTGCGTCACTTCCTTGGGGTGGCGCTCCTCGATCGGAATCGCGTCGCCGTCGGGCGTGGCGCGATCGATCGTCGAGAGCGGCGCCGCCACGTAGAACGGGATGCCGTGCTCCCTGGCGAGCACGGCCACGGTGTAGGTGCCGATCTTGTTGGCCGCGTCGCCGTTGGCAGCGATGCGATCGGCGCCGACGACGATGAAGTTGATGCGGCCCTGACGCATCAGGACGGCCGCCATGTTGTCGCTGATGACCGTCGTGTCGATGCCGTCGCGGACAAGCTCCCACGCCGTCAGCCGGGCGCCCTGCAGCACCGGACGCGTCTCGTCGGCGAACACACGCACGGTGCGGCCCTGCTCGATCGCGCCGCGGATGACGCCGAGCGCCGTGCCGTAGCCCGCCGTGGCGAGCGCCCCGGCGTTGCAGTGCGTCAGGATGCCGGCGTCGGCCGGCACGAGGGCGCCGCCGAACCGGCCGATGGCGCGGCAGCTCGCGACGTCCTCGTCGTGGATCGCCTGCGCCTCGTCGAGCATGATCCGACGCAGGTCGTCGACGCTGGCGCCCGCCATGACGCGCTCGGAGAACACCCGCTTCATGCGGTCGATGGCCCAGAACAGGTTCACCGCCGTCGGCCTGGTGCCGGCGAGCAGCTCGCAGTTCCGCAGGAACTCCGTGGTCAGCTGCTTGGTGCCAGCGGCGGTGCTGCGCCGAACGCCGAGAGCCAGGCCGTACGCCGCCGAGACGCCAATCGCCGGCGCCCCGCGCACGACCATCGTCTTGATCGCCTTGGCGACCTCATTGGGGGTCTTCAGCGTGACGTAGACCTCGCGCGTCGGCAGCTTGCGCTGGTCCACCATCACGACCGTATCGTCCTGCCAGGCAATCGTCGGAAGCATCGGTTCCGATTGTAAGGGGTCCGCGGCACGGACGGCCGGACGTGTCCGGCCGACCCTCACCGCAACCGCGGCCCGAGCAATCGTGCGTCGAACGGGTGCGGGAGCAGATCGGCCAGTTGGTGCACGGCTTTCACCTCGGCCGGCGTCGCGAGAACGACCGGCACGTCGCCGCAGAACTCCCAGAGAATCTGCCGGCAGGCGCCGCACGGGGGCGTCGGGTCGGCGGTGTCGGCGACGACCGCAACCGCCGTGAACTCGTCGGGGCGGGCGCCTTCCGACAGGGCCTTGAAGACCGCGACGCGCTCCGCGCAGACGGTGAGGCCGTAGGTCGCGTTCTCGACGTTGCAGCCGGTGAAGATGCGGCCGTCGCGGTGTCGGACCGCGGCACCGACCGCGAACCGCGAGAATGGCGCCCACGCGTGCGCACGGGCGGCGCGCGCCGCCTCGACCAGCGCCTCGTCGATCGGGCTCACCGCGACACCAGGCGCGCGATGAACGCGTCGAGCAGCGCGATGAACTGGCCGCGCACGCGCGCCGCGGTCTCCATCACTTCGTCGTGGCGCAGCGGCTCGTCGACCACGCCGGCGGCGGGGTTGGTGATGCAGGAGAGACCGGCCACGGCGGCGCCCATGTGCCTGGCGGCGATCGCTTCGGGCACCGTCGACATACCCACCGCATCGGCCCCCATCGCGCGGAACGCCCGAATCTCGGCGGGTGTCTCGTAGCTCGGGCCCAGCGTCGCCAGATAGACGCCGCGCTCGAGCGGAACGCCCGCCTCACGGGCGGCCTCGATCGCCATGGCTCGCAACTGGCGGTCGTAGACGTAGGTCATGTCCGGGAAGCGAGGGCCGAGCGCCTCGTCGTTCTGGCCGACGAGCGGGTTGGCGCCGAGCAGGTTGATGTGATCCTCGATCAGCATCAGCGCGCCCCGCGTGAACGCCGTGTTGATGCCGCCAGCGGCGTTGGTGAGCACGATGCGAGGCACGCCCCAGCGCACCATCGCGCGCACGCCGAACACCGCGCGCGAGACGTGATGGCCTTCGTAGAGGTGGGCGCGTCCCGCCAGCGCCGCGACCCGCGCTCCCGACGCGTGCGCGCCCACCACGAGCCGGCCGGCGGGGCCGACGACGGCCGACGACCGCCCGCCGGGCACGACTACGAAGGGCAACACGACCGGCGCCGACAGCGTGTCGGCGAAGTCGCCGAGACCGGAGCCGAGCACGATGGCCACGTCGGGCACGGCGCCGGCACGCTCGCGCAGGAAGGACACCGCGGGATCGAGGGTTTCGAGGATCGTGGACATCGTTCGGCAGTCGGCAGTCGGCAGTTGGTACGTGCGACTAGGTCGTTCCTCGCGCGAGGCCGAGGCGATCGACGATCAGCGGCGGGCGCGGCGGGGCGGCGTCGGCGATCGTCACCGCCTGTGCGAGCAGGGCCTGCACGGCGTCGGCGTCTTCCGGGCGACGGGCATGCACGACGATCACGGGATCGCCAGTGGCGACGGCGGTCCCCGAAGGCGCGACGATCTCGAAGCCGACGGCGGGATCGACCGTGTCCTCTGCACGCGCCCGCCCCGCGCCGAGTTGGACCGCGGCGCGGCCGACCAGGCCCGCGTCGATGCGCGCGACGTGGCCCGCCCGGGTCGCGACGAACGGACGGACGACCGGCGCCGCCGGCAGGGCCGAGACGTCGTCGATCATCCGGACGTCGCCGCCCTGGCGTTCGACGATCGCCCGGAACGTCGCAAGTCCCTTCCCACTCGCGAGGGCGCCGCGGACCGCCTGACGTGCCTCGGCCAGCGACGACCCCGGCGTGCCGAGCCACACCATCAGCGCGGCGAGTTCGATCGAGAGATCGGCGAGATCGGACGGCCCGGCGGCCCCCGCCAGGATCTCGACGCACTCGCGTACCTCGAGGGCATTGCCCACCATCCGCCCGAGCGGCTCGTCCATCTGCGTCAGGAGCGCCGCGACCTTCAAGCCGGAGCGCTCCGCCAGGCCGACCAAGGCATCGGCGAGCGCACGCGCGTCGTCCTCGCGCGCCATGAACGCGCCGCTGCCGGTCTTGACGTCGAGCACGAGCGCGTCGATGCCCTCGGCGATCTTCTTGCTCAGGATGGAGGCGCAGATCAGCGGCAGGCTCTCCACGGTGCCGGTCACGTCGCGCAGCGCGTAGAGCGTGCGGTCGGCCGGTGCGACCTCATCGGTCTGGCCGATCAGCGCGCAGCCGATCGCGGCGACCTGCGCGCGGTACTCGTCGAGCGTGAGCCGCGTCCGGAAGCCGGCGATGCTTTCGAGCTTGTCGAGCGTGCCGCCGGTGTGTCCGAGCCCGCGGCCCGACATCATCGGCACCGGTACGCCGCAGGCCGTGACGAGTGGCGCGAGAATCAGCGATGTCTTGTCGCCGACGCCGCCGGTGCTGTGCTTGTCCACCTTCACGCCGGGCACATGCGAGAGGTCGACACGCACGCCAGACTCGACCATCGCCTCGGTGAGCGCCGCCGTCTCCGCCGGCGTCATCCCTCGCAGCCAAACGGCCATCAGCCAGGCCGACAGCTGGTAGTCGGGAATCGAGCCATCGCTGGCCCCCCGCACCATCCAGGCGATCTGTTCGCGCGTCAGTGCGCCGCCATCGCGCTTGGCACGGATGATGTCGACGGTACGCATCGGACGGGCCAGTATACTGACGCCTCCGCATGATGCGCGTGTCCCTGTTCGCCTTCGCCCTGGCTGGCGCGGCCGCCATCGCAGCCCTCCAGGCTCGCCAATCGGCCCCCGCGCCGGCGCCGGCCGACGTGATCGTCGTGAATGGCCGCGTCTACACGGTCGACCCCCAGCGCGCCGAGGCGCAAGCCGTGGCGATTCGGGGCGACCGCATCGTCGCGGTCGGATCGACGGCCGAGGCCCTGGGGTTGCGGGGGCCGCGCACGCAGGTGATCGACGCCGGCGGCCGGGCGGTGATTCCCGGGCTGCACGACGCGCACGGTCACATGCTCAATCTCGGTGAGAGCCTGCAGCAGATCGACCTTCGCGGCACGCCGAGCGTCGACGCGGTGCTCGACAAGGTCCGCGCCCGGGCCGCGCAGCTGCCGAAGGGCCGCTGGATCCTCGGTCGTGGCTGGGACCAGAACGACTGGCCCGATCCGGCGTGGCCGACAGCCGCACAACTCGACGCCGCAACGCCCGACCATCCGGTCTACCTGTCCCGCGTCGACGGACACGCGGCCTGGGCCAACACCGCGGCGCTTCGAGCCGCCTCGGTGACCGCCGCCACCGTCGACCCGGAGGGCGGCCGTCTGCTCAGGACGCCGAAGGGCGAACCGACAGGCGTGCTCGTGGACCGGGCCATGGGCCTGGTGTCGCGGCAGATTCCGGAGCCCGACCGGGCGACGCGCCGCGAGCAGCTGACGCTCGCTGACAACCTCGCGGCCTCGCTCGGACTGACGATGGTGCACGACGCGGGCGTGTCGCAGGCAAACGCCGCGATGTACCGCGAGGTCGTCGACGCGGGTGCGTTGAAGACACGGCTCTACGTCATGCTCGCGCCGCCGGCCGCGGGCGCATCGCTGCCGCCGCCGCTCATCGGCTACGGATCGCAGCTGCTCACGGTCCGCGCCGTGAAGCTGGTCGCCGACGGCGCGCTCGGATCGCGCGGCGCGGCGCTGCACGAGCCCTACGCCGACGAGCCCGGCACGCGAGGTCTGCTCGTGACCCCACCCGAGCAGCTGCACGCGCAGGCCCTTGCCGCGGTCCGGGCCGGCTATCAACCGTGCATCCACGCGATCGGCGATCGCGCCAACACCGCGGTGCTCGACCTGTTCGAGGCCCTGCAGCGCGAGGTGCCCGGCAGCCGCGCGCTGCGGATGCGCAACGAGCACGCCCAGATCCTGCGGGCCGCCGACATCCCACGCTTCGAGGCGCTCGACGTGATCGCGTCGGTGCAGGCGACGCATGCGACATCGGACATGCCATGGGTGGCGCGGCGCATCGGCGGCGCCCGCACGCGCGAGGGCGCCTACGTGTGGCAGTCGCTCCGCAGGAGCGGCGCCGTGCTCGCCAACGGGTCGGACTTTCCGGTCGAGGAGCCCAACCCGATGTTCGGCTTCTACGCGGCCGTGACACGCCAGGATCGCGACGGTCGGCCGCCCGGTGGCTGGACGGCCGATCAGCGCCTGTCGCGGGCCGAGGCGCTTCACAGCTTCACGGCCGGCGCGGCCTTCGCCGCGCATCTCGAACGGGACCTCGGGACGCTGCGCGCCGGCACGCTCGCCGATCTCCTGATCCTCTCGGACGACATCATGCAGATCGAACCCGCGCGGATCCTGAAGGCGCGGCCGCTGCTGACGATGCGTGGCGGGCGCATCACGCACCGCGATGGCCTCTGAGGCCGGACGGGCCCTGGCCGGCGGCGCCCTCACGCTGCTGCTCGCACTCGGCGTGCTGACGTGGCAGACCGTCCGGATTCCGGCTCACGCGCCCCACCGCGTGGTGGCAGAACTGCGGCTCGCGCAGGCCGCCGCGGTGCTGCTGGCGTTCTCGGCGGCGTTTGTCGCCGGCCTGTCGGCCTCGGCAGCGGGGCC
>CBIHOS010000083.1:0-17937 GCA_966211945.1 uncultured bacterium | reverse complement strand
CGCGCCCGCGGTGGCTTCGCGTTCCGGGGCGGCATCGGCGGCGGCCGGCGTCGGCGCGGCCGCCGGCTCGGCCTCGGGCCGGGGCTCGCGTGGTTCGGGCGCGCGTGTCTCGGCGGCGGCCGGCGGAGCCACTGGCGCCGGCGTGTCGACGACGGCTGGCGCGACTGGCGGTGCGGCCGCGGCGTCAGCCGCGGGCGCCGTTGGAACGGCGCCGGGCACCTTCAACGCCTTCACGAGGCGCGGGGGCGGCAACGGCGCCGCCTTGGGCGGCTCGGGCACGACCGGTCCCTTGCCGGGCAGTTTCTTGCCGCCGGCACCTGGGCGCTGCGCCGGTCCCTCGTTGAACATCTGCGCCGGTGGCGGGAGCGAGATGTTGCGCTTGCGCGCATGCCGCTCGACGAACTGCCTGGCCACCACCTCTTCGATGGTGCTCGAGGCAGACCGCACCTCGATGCCCGCCTCCACCTTCAGGAGATCCATGACCTCCTGGCTGGGTGCGTTCAGCAATTCCGCGACTTTGTAGATCCGGACAGTCGACAACGTGTCCCCTTCGTGCAAACCGGATGGTCCGTCCATCGGCCCCGCCGGCACCGCTCACGCGCGTGCGCCACGTTCGGGCGCCGCGCAACTACTCCGGCGAGCCCAGGCTCACCGGTCCTGCATGTCTATCGTTCCTGCGGCTCGTCCGTCGCGTCGGGCGCCACGGCCGTCTCAGGCGTCACGGGCGCATCAGCCGCCTCGGACGTCTCGGACGTCTCGGACGTCTCGGGCGCCGCATCGAGCCCGAACGGCGACCCGTCGCCCGGCGGCTCGTCGGCGCCTGGCGTCGCGGTCTCCGCGTCCAGCGCCTCGGTGGTCGTCTCCACGCCGAGGTTCGGATCGAAGAGCGCGTCCATCGCGGCGGCGCCGGTCAGCGGCACCTCCGCCTGGCCGTCGGCCACCGCGTTCCAGTCGAAGTCGGCCAGCTGCGCCTCGACTTCCTTGCGCTTCTCTTCCTCGCTCTTGATGTCGATCTTCCAGCCGGTCAGCTTGGCGGCGAGACGGACGTTCTGGCCCTTCTTGCCGATCGCCAGCGACAGCTGCTTGTCCTCGACCACCACTTCCATCACGCGGTCCTGGTCGTCGAGGATCGTCACGCGCTGGACCCGGGCCGGGCTGATCGCGTTCATCACGAACTCGACCGGGTCCTCCGAGAACTCGACGATGTCGATCTTCTCGCCGCGCAGCTCGCGGATGATCGCCTGCACGCGCGTGCCCTTCATGCCGACGCAGGCGCCGACCGGATCGACGTCGCGTTCACGGCTGTAGACCGCGACCTTGGCGCGGTCGCCCGCCTCGCGGACGGCGCCGCGGATCATCACGGTGCCGTCGTAGATCTCGGGGACTTCCTGCTCGAACATCTTCACGAGCAGCGCCGGGTCGGTCCGCGACAGGATGACCTGCGGTCCCTTGAGGTTCTCGTTGACGTTCTTGATCACCGTCCGCACGCGGTCGCCGATCGCGTAGTTCTCGGCGCGCGACTGTTCCTTGCGCGGCAGGCTCGCTTCGATGCGCCCGAGTTCGACGATGATGTCGCCCTGCTCGAAGCGCTTCACGGTGCCGGTGACGACCTCGCCGACGCGCGACGAGAACTCGTCGAACACGTTGCGCCGCTCGGCCTCGCGGACCTTCTGGAAGATCACCTGCTTGGCGGTCTGCGCGGCGATCCGTCCGAGCTTCTCCTTGCTCTTGGGAAACTCGATCTCGTCCTCGAGCTCGATGCCGGCGGCGTACTCCTCGCCGTAGACGCGGTAGATGTCCTGCGCCTCGCCGAGCGAGATCTCGATGGCCGGGTTCTCGACCGTCTCGACCACCTTCTTGACCGCGAGCAGTTCGACGTCGCCCGTCTCGTAGTTCAGGCGCGCCTTCAGGTTTTCGCCGTCCTTGCCGTACGACTTGCGCGAGGCGGTGAGCACGGCTTCTTCGATCGCCGTGATCACAATGGTCGGATCGATGCCGCGCTCCTTGGCGAGCGTCTCGATCGATTGCACGAGCGGGTTGGTACTCATCGCGTCTAGAACTCCACCTCGAGGCGGGCCCGGCTGATCTCCGCAAACGGAATCCGTCGCTCTTTGCGACGGCCCACCTGCAGGATGACGGCCTCATCCTCCACTCCGGCGATACGGCCTTCGAAATGCGTCTGGCCCTCGACCCCTGCCGGCACCACGACCTTCACGAGCCGACCGCTGAACCGCCGATAGTCGTCGGCGTGGCGCAGCGGGCGGTCGAGGCCCGGTGACGACACCTCGAGGGTATAGGCGTGCTCGAGCGCGTCCTCGACGTCGAGAATCGTGCTCAGGTCCGTGCTCACCCGCTGACAGTCCTCGATGCCAATGGACTGGTCGGGTGTCTCGATGACCACGGTTCCTTCGGCATCGCGCTGGAGCGGGCGGTCGATCACGACGCGCAGCACCCAGCCGCTCGACTCCCGCCTGAGCTGGATGTCGAAGATATCGAGGCCAAAAGATCCGGCGACCCGCTCGGCCGCTGTCCGGACGCGCTCCAGGCGCGTATCGGTTGTCACAGTCGACGAGACGGCAACCCCTGAAACACAAAGAGTGGGCAAAGCGGCCCACTCCGGAAGGGTAGCCTGAACTCCAATCGTGGACTGTACCACGGAGGGTTTCGGACCGGCAAGGCAGGGCGCGCCCTCAGGCGAGGACGCCGACTTCGAGCGGACGCACGATCAGGTCGTACCCGGCTGCGTCCACCACCTCGACGTCCATGAACGTCCCCGGCGGAAACTCGGTCGGGTCGCAATCGGTGAAGAACACGACCGGGTCCACCTCGGGCGCCTGCCCAGCCAGCCGGCCCTGCAGCACGAGGTCGTGCTCCTTCGACGGCCCGTCGACCACCACGCGCACCTGCTGCCCGATGCGGGCCTTCTGCCTGCGCGCGACGATGCGCTGCTGTGCCTGCATGATGCGCCGCTGGCGCTTGCGCTTGGTCGCCTCCGGCACATCGTCCTCGAGCGCGGCCGCGCCCGTGCCGTCCTGGTGCGAGTACGTGAACACGCCGACGTGGTCGAACTCGATCGCCTTGATGAACGCGAGCAGCTCGTCCACGTCCTCCTCGGTCTCACCCGGGAATCCGACGACGAAGGTGGTGCGGAGGGTCACGCCCGGAAGCGCGTGGCGCAGATGGCCGAGCAGCGTTTCGTAGCTGGCCCGCGATCCCGGCCGGCGCATGCGCTTGAGCACCGCCGAGGAGGCGTGCTGCAGCGGCAGGTCGATGTACCGCACCACCTTGCTGGACGCGGCCATCGCCTCGATCGTCTCGGCGGTGATGGTGGTGGGGTAGAGGTAGAGCAGCCGGATCCATTCGAGGCCGTCGATGGCGTCGAGCGCGCGGAGCAGGCGGGCGAGCGCGCCGCGGTCCTGCCGGTCGCGGTCGATGCCGTAGAACGTCGTGTCCTGCGAGACCAGCAGCAGTTCCTTCACGCCGCGCGCCGCCAGCGCCCGCGCCTCGGCGACGATCGACGCTTCGGCCCGGCTGCGGTAGGCGCCGCGCAGCTTCGGGATGATGCAGAAGGCGCAGTTGTAATCGCAGCCTTCCGCAATCTTGACGTACGCATAGTGCCCCGGCGTGGTCAGCCGGCGTGGCGTCGTCGCGTCGTACAGGTAGGTGGGAAGAGCGGCGTCGGCGTCGCGGTGCCTCGCCGCCCGCCTTCGCTCCTCCGGAGCTTCGGCGGGGTCGCTTCGCGAACCCTGACGCGTCACCTTTTGCGGCGCGCCGTCAGCGCCGCGTGTGAACAACCCCACCGGCCGGACTGAATCACCGCCGCTTTCGACGCTTGGCCCGCCCAAGCCCGTGGGCGAAGGCGGGTCGAGCGCGCCGACGATGGCGTCCACCTCGCCGGTGCCGAGGACGGCGTCGATCTCCGGGATCTGCGCACGCAACTCCTCGCGATACCGCTCGGCGAGACAGCCGGTCACCACGAGGCGCCGGGCCCGGCCGCCGGTCTTGTGCTGCGCCATCTCGAGGATGGTGTCGATCGATTCCTGCTTGGCCGAGTCGATGAAGGCGCAGGTGTTCACCACCAGCACGTCGGCGTCGGCGGCATCACCGGTGATTTCGTGTCCGGCCTGCTCGGCAAGGCCGAGCATCACCTCGGAGTCGACGAGGTTCTTGGGACATCCGAGGGAAACAAGACCAATCTTCATTGTTGCTGACGCCTCGCAATGCTCGATGCGCAATGCTCGATGTCGAGAGCCACCTCGCCGCGGGACGTCGAGCCTTCGACATTCCGCATCGAGCATTTGGCATTGTGGCGGCCGAAGGCCGTCAGGGATACAGCCTGTACAGCATGCGCGGGTAGGGAATCGTCTCGCGGACGTGTTCGAGGCCGCAGATCCACGATACAACGCGCTCGATGCCCATGCCGAAACCGGCGTGCGGGACCGATCCGTACCGGCGCAGGTCGAGGTACCACTCGAAGGCCTCCTGCGGCAGGCCGTGCTCCTCGATGCGCTGGACGAGCAGGTCGTAGTCTTCGAGGCGCTGGCCGCCGCCGATGATCTCGCCGTAGCCCTCCGGGGCCAGCATGTCCACGCAGAGCGCCAGGTCCGGCCGGGCCGGGTCGGGCTTCATGTAGAACGCCTTGATCGCGGCCGGGTAGCGGTGGACGAGCACCGGCCGGTCGAACTGGCCGGAGAGCACGGTTTCATCGGTGCCGCCGAAGTCGCCGCCCCACTCGACCGGCAGCCCGGCGCCCTTCAGGCGTTCGATCGCTTCGTCGTAGGAGATGCGCGGGAACGGCGCTTTCACCGATTCGAGCTTCGCGACGTCCCGTTCGAGCAGCGCCAGTTCCGCGCGGCGCGTCTCGAGCACGCGGGCGACCACGGCCTCGACGAGCTGCTCGGCCAGCGCCATCGTGTCGTCGAGGTCGGCGTAGGCGACCTCGGGCTCGACCATCCAGAACTCGGTGAGGTGGCGCCGCGTCTTGCTCTTCTCCGCCCGGAAGGTCGGCCCGAAGCAGTACGTCTTGCCGAGCGCCATCGCGTTGGCCTCGTTGTACAGCTGGCCGCTCTGCGTCAGATACGCCGTCGTGTCCTCGAAGTACTGGACCGGGAACAGCGTCGTCGTGCCCTCGCACGCCGACGGCGTGAAGATCGGCGTGTCGGCGAGGATGAAGCCGCGGCTGTTGAAGAAGTCGCGCACCGCATCGATCACCGTGTGCCGGATGCGCAGCACCGACTGCTGCCGCTGCGAGCGGATCCACAGGTGGCGCCTATCCATCAGGTAGTCGACGCCGTGTTCCTTCGGCGTGATCGGATAGTCGTGCGCTTCGGCGACGACCGCGAACCCGGTGCCGGTGAGTTCGAATCCACCCTTGGCGCGGGCATCGGCGCGCACGATGCCGGTCACCGTGAGCGCCGTCTCCTGCGAGAGGTGGTCGGCTTTCGCGAACAGTTCGTCGCCGATGTCGGCCCTGGACATCACGACCTGGACGAAGCCGGTGCCGTCGCGGACGATCAGGAAGTGGATCTTGCCGCTCGACCGGCGGTTGTGGAGCCAGCCACGCAGCGTGACTTCCTGGCCGTCGAACTTCGCGATGTCTTCGATGTAGGCGATAGGTGGCATATCCCCGATCCCCGATCCCCGGCTGAAACTACTCGTCGCTGAACGTGAAACCGTCGCTGCCGAGCAGCGACGCCAGACGTTCGCGCGCCGCGGCGGCGCGCCGCAGCGTCGCGGCCGCGCCGTCGGGGCCGGCCGCCAGTTCGAAGAGCAGCGTGCCGTCGTATCCGACCTTCTGGAAGCCGATCGCCAGTTCCGCCCAGTCGATGACGCCGTCGAAGGGCACGAGGTGGTCGTCGCGCCGGCCGCCGTTGTCGTGCAGGTGCGTCGTCACCAGGTAGCCGGCCACCGTCTCGAGGGCGTCGACGACGTCGCCCTGCAGGCGGGCGTGGCCGACGTCCAGGCAGATGCCGAGGCCGGGGAAGTCCTCGTCCTCGATCAGCTTCACGAGTTGACGCGCGGTCGAGAGCGCATTGGGAATGACCTCGACGGCGATGGTCACGCCGACCTGCGCGGCGACAGGGGACAGGGCCTCGAGCGTGCGCAGCACCGCATCGCGCTGGTTGTCACCGCTCGGCGGCGCGTATTCGTCGGGCACGCCGAGGTGCAGCACCAGGTAGCGGTAGGGCGCGTGCTCGGCCAGCGCCAGCGCCCGGGTGCACTCGTCGATCGTCCTGGCCCGCTCGGCGGCCTGTGCCGCGCCGGTGGAGAAGGGCGGCCCCCACGTCGTGCCGTGCAGGAACGCGGTGATCGGCGCGTGCACGCTGTGCAGGCGGACGCCCGCCGCCGCGCTCCACGCCGCCAGCTCGCGCCCCACCTGCGGCTCGTGGTAGTCCACGTGCGAGCGCGTGGCGAAGACCTCGACCGCCGCGAACCCGTGCGCCGCCGCGGCGTCGAAATGCCCGGGCCCGAGCGGCTCGGCATGAAACAGGTGCGTCGAAAGGCCGAAGTCCAACTTCCCGATTGTACAAGTCAAAAGTCGGAAGGCAGAAGTCTTCCGCCTTGACAGGTCGCTACCTGAGTTCGTCGACGTGCGCGGCGAGCAGGTCGTGCAGCCGGCCGAAGCTGCGGTAGCGCGCCAGGTTGGTGCGCACGTACCGGAGCGTGCGCGGCATGTACTGGATGTACACGGGATTCTGCTTGGCGAGGGTCTGGTAGCCAAAGGTGCCCAGCGCCTTCAGGTTGCGCTGCAGAGACATGAGGTCGAACCGTTCGCGGAACGCCGCTTCCGATTCGGGCCGGCCGGTGAGGGCGAGGAAGTACGCGAGCAGCCAGTTGACCATCGAGTCCGACAGATCGACGTAGGAATCGCGCAGCAGCGAGGCCAGGTCGTAGGTGTCGGGGCCGAGGCGTGCGTCCTGGTAGTCGATCAGATACAGCTGCTGCCGGTGCAGCATCAGGTTGCGGCTGTGGTAATCGCGGTGGCAGAGGACGCGCTCCTCGGCGGCCAGGCGCTCGACCAGCAACCTCAGTTCGACCCGGATCGCATCGAGCGTCGCGTCGTCCAGCGGCACGCCGCGGTAGCCGAGGAGATAGTGCTTGAGGAAGAACTCCATCTCCCATCCGAGCTTCGCCTCGTCGAAGGCGACGCCGTACGGCAGGAAGACGTCGGACGCGAGTGCTGCGCCGCGCCGCTGCAGCGCCGCGATCAGGCGGACCGCCTCGCGATACAGCTGGCCATGTTCCTCGGTGCTCGCCAGGCCGAGGTGCGCCTGCAACGTCACGTCGCCGAGGTCTTCGAGCAGCAGCAGGCCGAGGTCGGGCGCCTCGTCGCGGATGTCGGGCACCGGCACCGGCATCTGGGCGAGCAGGCGCGTGACGTTCAGGAACGGCAGCGTGTCGTCGAAGGCGGCCGGATAGGCGGCCAGCACGCTCGTCTGCCCATCGGGCTCGATCAGCCGGAAGTAGCGTCGATCGGACGCGTCGCCCGTGAGCGGCACGACGCGCACACCGCGATCCCGCTGCCCGTTCCTTCCGAGATACTCCTCGACACGGTCCTGAAACGAATCGACCACCGGCACATCCTGTCTGCGACGCGATCAACGAAAACGCGCCAAGCATCGTAGCGCAGCGACGGGTGCCGCCGTTACCGCAGGCGAACCAGCGGCGGACGCCGCCTGCTTACGCAACCGTACCGTCGAGCTGGAGTCCGGCCGTCAGCGGGGCGTGGCCGGTCACGACGACACCGGTCAGCACGCAGCCGTCGGGCACTGCCGCGCCCGGCCAGACGATCGTGTCGCGCAGCCTCGCCGTCGGCGCGACGCGCGCGGTCGCGTCGACGACGTTGCCGTCGGCATCGCCGGCGTAGGCGCGGCAGGTGCGGCGGTAGTCGTCGACGGTGCCGACGTCGTCGAACTGCACGTCGAAGACCGCTCCGCAGACCGTACCGAGGCGTTCGGCGATCAGTGACGGATAGACGCCGAGCACGGTCTCGGTGACGGTGTCGTCGGGCAGCGGCGCGAGGACGTCGCGGCGCACCATCTGCACGCCGGGGAAGTGCACGCTCGGCACGGCGCTGGTGCGCGGCGTGAACCCGGTCACCCGGCCGGCGTCGTCGAGGACCACGCCGCCGTAGCGGCCGGGGGCCGGATGCGGCATCAGGCCGAGGGTGACGAGTGCGCCGTTGGCGGCATGGACGTCCCAGAGCGCGCGCAACGGCAGGTCGCAGATCGTGTCGCCGTTGATGATCAGCAGATCGTCGGCGTCGAGCAGGGGAAGGGCGTGCCGCGGACCGCCGGCCGACCCGAGCGCGCGCGGCTGTTCCCAGGAGTACCGGATGCGGAGGCCGAACTGCGATCCGTCGCCGACTTCGCGCGTGATCGTCGCCGGCAGGTGGTGCAGGTTGAGGACGGCGTCGGTGATGCCGGACGCCGCGAGATGCCGCAGGATGCGGCAGACGAGCGCTTCGTCGCCGACCGGCATCGCCGGCTTGGCCCGGTAGTCGCTGAGCGGCCGCAGGCGCGTGCCCAGGCCTGCCGTCAGCACCAGGGCGGGAGGCGGCCAGTGGCTCATGCCGGGAACAGCATGTGAGCGCCCAGGCCGCGCGCCGCGCCGCGTTCCTGGTGCAGCCGCGCGTAGGAGGCCGTCACGTAGGCCTCGGGGGCGAACCCGAGCGCCGACGCGATCTCCGTGATGCGGTCGGCCTGGCCTTCGAGCTCGACGAACACGCCGACCGGGCTTTCGTCGATCGCCACCACGCAGGACGCGTCACCGAACTCTTCCCGATACTTCTGGTAGCGGAAGACGACCCCGTAGCCGAGCGCGTCGAGGATGGCGCGCATGGCCGTCGCGCTGCTCGCCCCGGTCTCGAACTCGGGCCGCACCTTCATCGGGCCGGGTTCGACCGGCCCCTTGTAGGTCAGCACCGTCGCCTCGCCGTCGCGGCGCAGGCGCAGCGCGCATCCCCGCGCCCGCAGGGCGCCGTCGCTCGTGTCGTAGAGCGCGTCGTCCTGGAGCCGGCGGGCATGGAGGCGCGGCAGGCCGAGCGCGCCGACGGCGGCGCGCGCGGCCTCCACGGACGGGAACTCCAGCTTGATCTCGCGCTCGACCACTATTCCTTGCGGATGGCGAGCCCGAGTTCCTGGCTGCCGCGGACGACGAGCAGGCGGGCGAGACGGCCGCTCGCCACGGCCTGCAGCTTGCGCTGCGCGTCGGCGGCGCTCGTCACCGGCTCCCCGTTGACCTGCGTGATCACGTCGAAGCGGCGGAGTCCGGCGTCGCCGGCGGTGCTGCCGGGTTCGACCTCGGTGACCAGCGCGCCAGCGGTGGTGCGCGGCAGTTCGAGGCGGCGGGCGACGTCGGGCGTGATGTCGTCCAGGCGGACGCCGAAGCCGGTGGTCGTCGGTTCGGCTTCGCTGTCTTCCTCGGGCGTGCCGGCCTCGGCCTCGAGATCGAGCTCGCCGATCGTCACGTTCAGCGACGTGCTCTTGCCGTTGCGGAGGACGCGCACCGGCACGCTCGATCCGGGCTTGGTGCGCGTGACCATGTCGACCAGCTGGTCGCGGTTCTTCACGGGCTTGCCGTTGAACTCGACGATCACGTCGAGCGGTCTCAGGCCCGCCTTGGCGGCCGGGCCGGCCGGCGTGACCACGGACACCATCGCCCCGGCGCGGCTCGTGAGTCCGAGGTCCTCGAACGCCTCGGCGTCGACCGGCGCGATCTGGACGCCGATCATGCCGCGCGTGACCTTGCCGGCGCGCAGCTGCGGGACGATTTCGCGCACCAGGTTGATCGGCACCGCGAAGCCGATGCCCATGTTGGACGCCTGGGCACGGTCGCTGAGGATCGCGGTGTTGATGCCGACGACTTCGCCGCGCACGTTGAGCAGCGGTCCGCCCGAGTTGCCCGGGTTGATCGCGGCATCGGTCTGCAGCATGTTGACGCTGCGCTGCGGCGCCACCGGGAACGGCCGCCCGAGCGCGCTGATCACGCCGACGGTCACGGTGTGGCTGAAGTTGAAGGGGTTGCCGATGGCCACGACGAAGTCACCCGGCTGCATCTGATCGGAGTCGCCGAACTTCACCTGCTGCAGTGAGGTCGCCGGCTTCTTGAGCAGCTGGATCAGCGCGCTGTCGGTCAGCGGGTCACGGCCGACGACCTTCGCCTCGTACTCGACGTCGCTGTCGTTGCCGAAGAACGCGACCTCGATCTTGTTGGCGTTCTCGACGACGTGATTGTTGGTGAGGATGAGGCCTTCGGCTGCGTCGATGATGAAGCCGGTGCCGGCGCCCTGCGACTGCGGCTGTGGCCGCTGGCGCGGTTGCTGCCGCCGCTGACCCGGCCCCTGGCCTTCCTGGTCGGGGAAGAAGCGCCGCAGGAAGTCCTCGCCGCCGAAGAACTCGGTGAGTTCCTCGGTGCGCGGGGTGGACTCGGTGCGGATGTTGACCACGGCCGGCGACATCTCGCGCGCGATGGTCCTGAACGTGGTGGCGTCGACGCTGCCGGTGATCGGCGCGCTGTTGGCCGGCGGCGCGGCCATCAGGGGCTGCGCCGACGAGGTGGGTGACAAATCGAGGCGCGACGCCAGTACCATGCCGATCGCGACCGAGGCGATCGCGAGCAGGACGGCGTAGAAAAGCGTGGTCTTCCGAGTGGACATGCGTGTTCTCCGTACAGCCGTGCCGTCCCGCGATCAGGGCGGGGACACCCGACGCCTCAAGATGCCAGGGCAGTGATGGCCGACTGGCGCGGCCCGCTGACCCGCGCCTCGGCCCCGATGATGACGACGTTGATCTCGGTGCGCACGCCGAAGCTCTCGAAGTACAGCCCCGGCTCGACCGTGAAACCCGAGCCCGGCAGCAACTGGCGCTCGTCGCGCGTCTCGTAATCGTCGAGGTGCGCGCCATTTCCATGGACGCTCTCCCCGAGGCTATGGCCGGTTCGATGCAAGATCGCGTCCGTGTAGCCGGCGCCTTCGAGGATCGCACGCGCCGCCGCATCCACCTCGTACCCGCGCACGGCCCGGCCGGCGTCCAGCGCCGCCTGTACGGTCGTGACGGCGGTGTCGCGCGCCGCGGCAATCGCCGCGAAGGCACGCGCCATCTCGGCCGGGACCTCCGCGCCGGTGTAGGCGACCCACGTGATGTCGGCAAACACCGACCCTGGCGCCGCCTGCTTTCCCCACAGATCGAGCAGCACGAGTTGATCGCGCTCGATGGCCCGATGTGACGAGGCGGTCGGCAGGTAGTGCGGGTTGCCGGCATTGGCCATCACCGCCACCACCGGTGGATCGTCGCTGACCAGACCCTCCTCGGCGAACCAGCCGACCATCTGCTGCTGCAGCGCGTATTCGGTGCCGGGCGTCCCGGCCGCCACCTGCCGCAGCACCTCGAAGGCGCGGTCCTTGATGCGGTACAGGGCGGCCGACGCGGCCTCGTGCGTCGCGATCTGGGCCGGCGCCCAGACCGCCTCGAACTGCTGGATCAGGTCGCCAGACGAGACCACGTCGACACCGCGCTGCCGCACGGCCTCGATGGTGCCGGCGTCCACGCGCGAGACGTACGGGATCGCGCAGCCCGGCGAATACTCCATGGCCACGCGCCCGGCGCCCAACAGGAGGGCGTCGAGGCCGTCGTCGAGCGACCGTCGTCCGGCGTAGGCGCGCATCACGCCTGGCAACCCGTCAAGATTGTGACGCTCGATGGCGTGCACGAGGCCCCGGGGTTCGCCGGTCGAGGGGATGAAGTAGTACCAGCGCCGGGTCGTCATCTTCGGCGCACTCGTGAGGCCGGCCAGCGACTGCGCCACGGGGTTGGAGCCGTGGAAGTCGTACAGCAGCCAGCCGTCGAGACCCGCGGCCCGCAGGCTTGCCTGGACGGCACCGATGTCGAGGGGCATCCGGCAAGTATAACGGCGGCTCGGCCGCAAACGATGGGCTCGCGTCTTATAATCCCGAGTTGCCTTCGTGCGCCATGCCAGTGCCAAGTCCGAGGTGCGCGGGTCCTGCCCCGGGCCCACCCGCCTCGGCTCCATCCGGGAACACCATGCGTAGATTCGTGTCCGTCACGACGTTGCTCACGCTGCTGGCCGGTGCGGCCGTGCTCGCCCAGCAGGGTGGAGGGACGCCGTCCGCGCCCGCCGCCCAACCCGCCCCGGCGGCCGACGGCGGCCAGCGCCCGACCTTCCGCGCCCAGATCGACTATGTCGAGGTCTCGGCCATCGTCACCGACGATGCCGGGAACATGGTGAGCGACCTGAAACAGGCCGACTTCCAGATCATGGAGGACGGCAAGCCGCAGACGATCACCGTCTTCACGCCGGTGAAGATTCCGTTCAGGACGCCGGAACGGACGCTGATCGAGGGCCGGCCGCTGAAGTTCGACGTCGCCACCAACACCGGCGTGCGCGATGGCCGCGTCTACGTGATCGTCCTGGACGACTACCACATCACGCCGCTGCGCTCGAACTCGGTCAAGGTCGCGGTCCGGCAGTTCATCGAGAAGCATGTCGCCGCCAACGACCAGGTCGCGATCATCCACGCCAGCGGACGCGGCGACGCGTCGCAGGAGTTCACGAGCAACAAGGAACTGATGCTCGCCGCGGTCGACAAGCTGATTGGCATGAAGCTCCGTTCGGCCACGCTCGAAAAGCTCGACGACTACCGCAATCGCGTCCAGCAGCTGCAGCAGAGCAGCTCGGAATCGGAGCAGCGTGAGCGGGCGAGGGACCTGGCCGATCCGCAGCGCGCCTTCAACGCCCGTTCGGCGATGGACACGCTGCGCAACCTGTCGCGGCTGCTCGAAACGGTCAACGGCAGCCGCAAGACGGTGCTGTTCTACAGCGAGGGGCTCGACTACGACATCACCGACGTGATGGGCAGCAACGGCTCGCGCTACGCCAGCGACGTCCTGTTCGCGATCCGTGACGCCATCGGCGCCGCCACTCGCAGCAACGTCGCCTACTACACGATCGACCCGCGCGGCCTCGTCGGCGTGTCCGACGACGAGATGGACATGGATGCACCGCCGCAGGACGTGACACTCGGCCTCAATCCATGGAACATCCGCGACGAGCAGCGGCTCGCGCAGGATTCGCTGCGGACGCTCGCCGACGAAACCGGCGGCGCCGCCTCGGTCAACAGCAACGACTTCAGCCGCATCTACGACCGCATCGTGCGCGACAGCAGCAACTACTACCTGCTGGGCTACTACCCGACCAACGAGCGCCGCGACGGCCGCGTCCGCCGCATCCAGGTGAAGGTCAACCGGCCGAACACGCGCGTGCTGGCGCGCAAGGCCTATCAGGCCCCCAAGGACAAGGAAGACGACAAGCGGCTCGAGGAGTCCGCCGCAGGCACGTCGGCGGCGGTCCGCACGGCGCTCAACGCGGCACTGCCGACCCCCGGCCTCAACCTGTCGGTCCACGCCGCCCCGTTCAAGGGCGCCAACAAGACCGCGTCGGTGGCGGTCACCGTGCAGGTCGACGGCGATCGCCTGGACTTCAAGCCGGCCGGTGACGTGTTCACGAACGCGCTCGAGATCTCGATGATGGCGATGGACCTGAAGGGCAAGGTGCCCGACGGCGATCGCGCCAACCTCGATCTCAAGCTCCGCAAGCAGACGCGCGATCTCATGAGCCAGACCGGCATCCGCTCGGTCGCCACGCTCGACCTGCCGCCCGGTCGCTACCAACTGCGGGTCGCCGCGCGCGAGTCCAACAACGGCACCGTGGGGTCGGTCTTCACCGACCTGATCGTGCCGGACTTCTCCGACCCGTTCACGATGAGCGGCATCCTGCTCACGTCCAGCGGCGCCTCACTCACGCCCACGCCCCGCATGGACCCGGAACTCCAGAAGCTGATGCCGGCGCCGCCGACCACCGTCCGGGGCTTTGCCAACGTCGAGAGCATCTTCGGGTACGTCGACGTCTACGACGCGCTGACGCCGGCGCACGCGGTCGACATCACGACGACGGTCACCGGTGTGGACGGCACCAAGGTGTTCAGCAAGACCGAGGAGCGCAAGTCGTCCGAGTTCGGCGGCGGCAAGGGCGGCTACGGCGTGCAGTTCGAGATCCCGCTGAAGGACGTCGCGCCCGGGCTGTACGTGCTCGGCGTGCAGGCCAAGCCGCGGCTGAACAAGCCGGCGGTGTCGCGCGAACTGACCCTCGCCGTGTACGGACCGCCATCGACGGACAGCGCCGCCGCCGCGCCGCGCATCGTGCCGATTGCCCACGGCCCCCTCAGCAACGGATCGACGGCCCGTCAGGCCGTTGTTCGCAGCCCCGAGGAGTGGACCAGCATGTGGACCTCGCTGCCGACCAAGCAGGCGGCGCCCGACGTCGCCTTCGACCAGATGATGGTCGTCGGCGTCTTCCTCGGCAACCGCCCGACGACCGGCTACAAGGTGGAGATCACCGGCGCTCGCAAGGAGGGCGCCGACCTGGTCGTCACCTGGCGCGAAGTCGCGCCGGCCGAGGGGGCGGGCGTCAATGCGACGGTCACCTCGCCCTTTGCGCTGGCCGGCATCGAGCGCCACGACGGGCCGATCCGTTTCGAGAAGGCCGGCAGCTAGCTCGCGGCCTCACCTCGTGTCCGCGCGGCGCGTGTCGCTCGCGGGCACGAGGCATGAGGCATGATGTCCCGCATGCCTGCGCCCGCCGCCCCGTCCCCGTCCTCCGGTGATCCGGAGGCGTCGTCGATGTGGCGGCCGCCGGCGACCTTCGCACCGGCGATCACCGCGCTCGGCGTCACGCGGCGGCAGGCCTCGCTCCTCGCCTATTCGGCTGGCTGGATCAGCGGCCTGGTGATCCTCACGCTCGAACCGTCGGACCGCGAGGTGCGCTGGCATGCGGCCCAATCGCTGCTCGGCTTCGGGTGCCTCACGATCGTCGCGGTCGCCCTGCTCGGCCTGGCCGGCCTGAGCCTGTTCACGTCGCTGACGCTGTTCCGCGTGTGTCTCTGGGCGGCGCAGGCGCTCATCGCGATCGGCCTGCTGCTCTGGATCTGGTCGCTTGCGCAGGTGGCGCGAGGCCGCGAGCCGCGCTGGCCGGGGCTGGGTGGCTGGACCGAGCGGCTCTCGGCGCTCGCCCCGGCGGCCGATCCCGACGCCCGCTGACACCGACGCCCGCTCACAGCGACGCACCCACGCACCACTGGCGCCGCCGGCCGCTGGCGCCGCTCGCCGTCCACCCGGAGGCGCACTGGCAGGGAAGTCCTTACCCAGCGTAAGCTGTCGGCACCACCCGGAGGGAATGATGTCGCTCAGTCCTGCGTCCGTTTCTGCGTTGGCCCTGGCCTGCGTCGCTGCCGCGTCTCTCGCCGTCCACGCGCAGGCGCCGCCGACGCAAGCGCCGCAGCCGTCGTTCCGGGCGGGGACGACGCTCGTCGAGGTCTCGGCCATCGTCACGCGCGACGGCCGGCCGGTGACCGACCTGCGCGCCGAGGACTTCACCGTCCTCGACAACGGCAAGCCCCAGCCCGTCGTCGCCTTCGAGCGGGTCGATCTCGGCGGCGTCGCCGGCCCCGCACAACGCCGCGACTTCATCGTCGTGCTCGACGACCTGCACGTCGATCCGGTGCAGACGTCGCAGGTGATCTGGGCCGCCACGTCGTTCCTGGAGCGGCTCGGCCCACACGATCGCGTCGCCGTCGTCCGCACTGGGCCGCCAGACGAGCCGATCGAGTTCCACGTCGATCGCGACCGGACTCGCGCCGCGATCGCCGCATTCCGCGGACAGAAGCTGAGTGGTCCAACGCTGGACGGCGAGCGGCAGATCAGGGCGCGCGCGGCCCTCGACGTGATTGCGCAGGTGGCCGAGGCGATGCGCGGCGACGCCGTGGAACGCCGGGCGATGCTGCTGTTCGGCGAAGGCCACCCCGCGTTCATGCTCGAACCGCGCATCAACAGCCGCCAGGACGTCCACGACGTGTACCTGCGGTTCCTCGAGGTTCTCCGCCAGGCGGCCATCGCGAACGTCGCGATCTACACGGTGGATCCGCGCGGGCTCCGCGCGCCGGGCCTGGCGAGCACCACGACACGTACTGTGACGCCCGCTGCAGATGCCATCTCGTTGTCGGGCGATCTGATGAGCAGCAGCGCCGCCCTGGCGAGCGAGACGGGCGGCATCCAGACGCGCTGGACGAACGACCTCACCGCCAACTACGCGCGCCTGGTGCAGGACAGCCGGCAGTACTACCGTCTGGCGTACGCGCAGCCGGACCCGCCGCCCGGCAAACGCCAGCCTGCCACCCGGAAGATCTCGGTGAAGGTGTCACGGCCCGGTCTGCAGGTGCGGGCGCGGCAGCGCTACGCCCCCGTGGTTTCGAAGCCGTCGTAGAGACCCAGGACGTGCCGGTACGCCGCGCTCGCCAGTGGATCGCGTCGTCGCGAATCCTCGTTGCGGTCTCCGTGGCGCTTGCCGGCGCGACGCTCGTGGCGCTGCGCGCGCAGGGGCCCGCCCGACCTGCGCAGCCGGCCTTCCGGACCGGCACGACGCTCATCGAGGTCTCGGCGATTGCCACGAGGGGTGGCGAGGTCGTGACCGACCTGCGTGCCGACGAGGTCGTCGTCCGCGACAACGGCACGCCGCAGCCGATCGTCGCCTTCGAGTTCGTGGACCTCACGGCAGAATCCGACAGTCCGGAGCAACGCCGCGATTTCGTGGTCGTGCTCGATGACCTCGGCACCGAGCCGAAGCACACGCGCGCCACGCAGAACGTCGCGCTGGCGTTGATCCAGCAACTGGGCGCGCACGACCGCCTGGCCATCCTCAACACCGGGCCGTTCGAACTGGTCCAGCAACTCTCGACCGATCGTGATGCCGCCCGCTCGCTCGTGCGGCGATTTCGCGGTCAGAAGCGGATGGCCTTCGCGCAGGAGGCCTGCCACGCAGCGGCGATCAACTTGCGCGTCATCAGCCACGCGGCCCGCGTGATGGGCCGCGGTCCGCTGGAGCGACGGACGATTCTCGTCGTGAGCGAGGGGCAGCAGGTCTACATCGGGGCATGGTTCGGCTCCGGCAACGCCGACAGGTGCCTCGAAGCCCGCACGGCCTACGACGACGTCGTTGCCGCGACCGCGCTGACCAACACGGCGGTCTACGGCATCGATCCACGGGGCCTGACCGTGTCGATTCCCGTCATCTCGGCTCCCACGGACCGCGAGGTCGTCGCGGCGGCCGGCCAGATGGCGGGCGCCGCCACCGATGCCCTGGAAGGGCGATATCACGGAAGCCTGGGACTGATGGCGACAAGCACCGGCGGCACGCTGAGGACCGATCGGAACGATCTCGCGGGAGGCATCGGCGAGTTGATTCGGGACAGCAGGCAGTACTACCGCATTGCCTATCATCAGCCCGACGTGCCGGCCAGCGAACTGGGCCGGCCGCGCCGCATCGAGGTGTCGGTCACGCGGCGTGACGTCGACGTCCGCGCGCGGCGGCGCTACATGCCCAGATAGGGGCTGTCAGAGCTCCCCGTTCCACTCCTCGGGCTCGGCGCCGGCGGCACGGACGATCTCGAGGTGCCACTTGCCGCCGCCCCAGGGTTCGATGACCTCGGCGACGACGACATCGACCAGGACCTCGTGGAAGCTGCGCGTCTCGGGATCGCCTTCGAGGTGGTACGCCGGTTCCTCCCACCCGAAGGTCGGATAGAGCACCAGCGTCAGGAACAGGTCGAAGCCGTCGTCCACGACGATGAGCTGGCCGCAGGGCCGCTTCATCGTGGAGTGGTAGATGAGGTACTTCTCGGCGCTGTGGGCGCGGATGTAGCGCTTGAGGGCGAACTCGCGCGCGACGATTTCCTCGACGGCGATTTTCTTGTCCCAGCAGTCACGGCAGTACTTCTCGTCCCCGCGCGGCTCGGAGACTTCTTTCGCGTTGCAGAGCGCGCACCGTACGCTGGAGACGGAACGACGAGGCATAGCCGTCCATTGTAGC
>CBIHOS010000082.1:0-18004 GCA_966211945.1 uncultured bacterium | reverse complement strand
CGAACGCCGAACGCCGAACGCCGAACGCCGAACGCCGAACGCCGAACGCTGAACGACGAACGCAAGCCGTCACCAGTTCGTGACGAGGCTGACAAAGACCGACCCGTAGAAGAACAGGAAGCGCACGATCCAGGGGCGCCACGCGAGCGCGTCTCCGGCGGCGATGCGAGGGCCGGCGACGAAGATCATGAACGGGAACGCCGAGCCGACGATCGTCAGCAGCAGTGTCGGCGACAGTTCCGGCTGCCAGCCGGCCGCATCGAGGTGCAGTCCCGCGTAGGCGAGCTCCTGGCGGAAGAGCGCGTCGCCGAGAAAGGCGAGCGGGACCGCGGCGGTGCGGCGGACGACGTTGGGCACGTACGGACCGGGCCAGGGCGGCTCGCCGCTTGCCGGCCAGTGGCGGATGCCGAAGACGGCCTCCTGCACGGCCGAGGCGATGAGTGCGTAGACCGACAGCAGCGGCAACGCCAGCGCCAGCATCGGCCAGCGGCGTCCGAGGGCCACGTCGCGGTCGGTGTCCTCGGGGCCTCGCGTCAGGAGGACGAACAGGAAGAGGCCGAGGATCGCCCAGCCGGCCGGCGGCAGTGCCAGTAGCCACGCCATCCCGCCGCCGTTGCCGTCCGGCTGCCCGGGATAGCCCGACATCATCCCGAACGGCTCGCCGGCCCAGCGCCGGAACACTTCCTCGCTTGCGAACACCCACGCCGCGAGCAGGACGTCCTCGACCTCGATGACATGTCGGGCGCGCCGGCCAGGTCCCTGCCTGGCTGCCTCGCGGTCGCCGCGATAGCGCGCCGCCGCGTCGGCACCGCGGTTGCCGGGCGTGGCCCGCGTGCCGTTGTCGACCATTTCGCCGCATTATGGCCGGCCCGGCCGCCACCGCCATTGCTAAGATGCGCGGATGCTGAAAACCGCTGCTGTCTCGGGTCTCGCCCTGCTCTTCGCGGCGTCGCTGTCGTCTGCCCAACCGCCCACGCCGATCAAGACCGGCACGGTGCCGGCCACCGCGCCTGAAGCGGAAGCCGTCCGCAGCGCCGAAGTGGCGCGCTTCAAGGCGATGACCACCAACGACCTGAAGGGGCTCGCGACGCTGCTCGGCGACGACCTGGTCTACACGCACTCCAACGCGCTCGTGGACAGCAAGGCGTCGTACATCGAGAGCATCTCGAGCGGCCGCCTGAAGTACGTGAGCGTCGAGCCGCGCGACACGCAGGTCCGCGTGTACGGCACCACCGCGATCATCAACGCCACCGCCGCCGTGACGTCGATCTCCAATGGGACGACGGCCAGCAGCCAGCTGCGGTACACCGACGTGTGGGTGCTGCGTGATGGGCGCTGGCAGATGGTCAGCTGGCAGAGCACGCGCATTCCCAACTGAACGTCGCCCGGCCGTGGGCCTTGGGCCTTCGTAATCGTCGCGGCGTGATCGGCCGCGCCGTCTTCATGGCGCGTTCGGGGAACGTGCCCTACGAGCGTGACCATCGGACGTAGCCGTCGGATTCATCCGACGGTCGACGGCAGGCAGGGAAGACGTCTACGTACGAGTAACTACTGGCACTCATGCCGAGGACTGAGATGCAACTGGGATTTGTCACGGCCATCCTGCCCGAGTTCGATCTCGATCAGGTGCTGGCCTTCGCTGCCGCGGAACGTTTCGCCTGTGTCGAGGCCATGTGCTGGCCGGTCGGCAAGGCCGAGCGCAAGTATGCGGGCGTCACGCACGTCGACGTCACCGAGTTCACGCGCGCCCGAGCCGAGGACGTGCTGGCGCTGTGCGGCAAGCATGGCGTCGCGCTGTCGGCGCTCGGCTACTACCCGAACCTGCTGGATCCCGACCCGGCCACCGCCGAGGTCGCGCGCGCGCACCTCGCACGCGTCATCGCGGCCGCGCCGCTGCTCGGCCTGAACACCGTGACCACGTTCGTCGGGCGCGACTGGACGCGCAGCGTCGACGACAACTGGCCGCGCTTCCTCGAGGTCTGGCAGCCGCTGCTGAAGCTCGCCGAGGATCACGGCGTGCGGATCGGCATCGAGAACTGCCCGATGTCGTTCACGAAGGACGAGTGGCCGGGCGGCAAGAACCTGTTCACCACGCCGGTGATCTGGCGTCGCGCGTTCGAGGATCTCGGCTCGCCGAACCTCGGGCTCAACTACGACCCGTCGCATTTCGCGCTGCAGCACATGGACCCGGTCAGCCCGCTGCGCGAGTTCCAGGATCGCCTCTTCCACGTGCACGCCAAGGACATCCGGATCCGGCGCGATCGGATCGACGATGTCGGCATCTTCGCGCACCCGCTGGAGTGGCACCAGCCGCGCATCCCGGGGTACGGCGAGATCGACTGGGCGCACTTCATGGGCGGGCTCATGGAGACGACCTACCGCGGCCCGGTGTGCATCGAGGTGGAGGACGCGACCTTCGGCAACACGCTCGAAGGGCGGCAGCAGGCGCTGCGCGTCGCGCGCAACGTGCTCGAACCCTACTTCGGGTGACCAACCAACTACGCGATCGCTGCCCTGAACTCGTCGAGGAACTTCCGCACTTTCACCCTGGGATCGCCGGGGCCGAGCGTCTCGATCGGAACGTAGCCGCGATAGCGGCAGTCGCGGAGGATGCGCGCGATCTGCGACAGGTCGACGCGCTCCTCCTTGTCGCGGCGGTAGACGAGTTCCTTCACTTGCCACGTGTACGCGTGCGGCGCGAGCTGCGCGATCTCGGCGTATGGGTCGGCCGTGGTCCGCAGGCTGCCGATGTCGACGTTCAGCCCGAACCACGTCGACGGGATGCGCGTGCGGATCTCGAGGTAGTCGCCGGCCACCTTCAGCGCGTCGTTGTGGTTCTGGAGGACGATCATCACGCCGCGGCGCTCGCCGGCGGTGACGCAGCGCGTGATGCCGTCGACGATCCAGTCCATCACCGTGGCCTTCGGATGGCCCTCCGGCATGACGCGGCCGTCGAACACGCGCAGCACCGGCGCCCCGAGCTTGGCCGAGACCTCGACCCAGCGCTCGACGAGCCCGACGTCGGCATCGCGTTTTGTGGCATCGGGCAGGGCGAAATCGTTCCGCACGCCGGTGCCGCTGATGTCGAGCCCCAGGCTGAACGCCAGCTGCTTGATCCGGAAGATCCGCGCATCGTCGGGCACGGCGGGGTAGCCGGTGAAGTAGTAACCGGTGGGGTCGACGGCGTCGAAACCGATCTCCGCGCAGTACTCGAACACCTGTTCCAGCGTCATCTCGCCGCGGGTGAGCGGTCCGTTGAACGAGTACAGGTTGCAGCTGGTCTTGATGCGCGAGGGCAGGCCCGGCACGACAGAGGCGCGCGCCGGATCGGCCGAAATCACGAGGGGAACCATGGCGGCCGCAGCCGAAGCCGCGATGAAACCACGACGGTCGATCAATCTGTTCGCCATGAGGTTGGCCATCTCCGTCGTGAACGGCCCGGGCATGAACAATCAGGCGCGCTCGGCGAGCGCGCCCTACTGTTGCGCCCCCGGTACCCGGTACCCGGTACCCGGTACCCGATCGTGATCTGTCCTTCCGGCCGCGAGTATAGTGTGCGGCAGCCCATGCGCACCCTCCTCCTCGCCGGTTGCTGTCTTCTCGCCACGACCCTCACCCATGCCCAGGCACGGCCCGAATGGACGCCCCTGTTCAACGGGAAGGACCTGGCCGGCTGGACCAACATCAACACCGGGCCGGACACCTGGCGGTGGCGCGACGGCATGCTGCAGACGACCGGCAAGCCGCTCGGCGTGATGTGCAGCGACCGCATGTACGAGAACTTCGTGCTGCACGTCGAGTGGATGCACCTGGATCCCGGCGGCAACTCCGGCGTCTTCATCTGGAGCAACGCGGCGCCGTCGGCCGACGACCGCCTGCCCGACGGCGTCGAGGTGCAGATGCTCGAGCTCGACTGGCCGAACCTCAACCTGCGCAACGGCACGCGGCCCAGCGACGACTACGTGCACGGCCAGCTGTTCGGCGTCGACGGCGTGAAGATCACGCCCGACAACCCCACCGGCCCCCGCAGCAGTTCGGTCGAGAAGCGCGCCCTCGGCCGCGGCAACTGGAACACCTACGACGTCGTCGCGGTGGGCGGTGTCGTGAAGCTGTCGGTCAACGGCAAGTTCGTGAACGGGCTGCGCGAGTCGTCGCGGCGCAAGGGCTACCTCTGCATGGAAGCCGAAGGGGCGGCCATCCACTTCCGCAACCTGTCGATCATGGAACTGCCCGGCGGCGTGATCGCGCCGGAGATGATCGCGCCGGACAGGGCGGCGCGATGACCCGCCGCCACGCACTCACCGCGCTCCTCGCGGCGACGATGACGGCGGCGTCGGTGCGGCTGCGGGGCCAGGCCCCGGCCGCGGCGGCCGCGCCGGCCGATCGCTGGGCCAAGGAGATCGCCGCGTTCGTCGAGGACGACGAGGCCCATCCGTTTCCGCAGGGCGGCATCGTGTTCGTGGGGAGCTCGAGCATCCGGCTCTGGGACCTCGGCGCCGCCTTTCCCGGCAGGCGCTTCCTGAACCGCGGCTTCGGCGGCACCCAGATCGTCGACGCGATCACGCACATCGACCGTTTGGTACTGCGTCATCGTCCGGCCACGGTGATCTTCTACTCGGGCGACAACGACATCGCGAGCGACCGCACGCCGCAGCAGGTGGATCAGGACTTTCGCGCGTTCGTGGGGAAGGTCCATGCGGCCCTGCCGGCGACCCGCATCGCTTTCGTCGCCATCAAGCCGAGCCTGGCGCGATGGGCCCGCATCGCGCAGGTGCGTGAGGCAAATCGCCTCGTGCGCGCGTTCTGCGATGCCGACGACCGCCTCGGGTTCGTCGACGTGGATGGGCCGATGCTCGGCTGGAACGGCAAGCCGCGCGCCGATCTGTTCGTCAAGGACGGCCTGCACCTCTCGCCGAAGGGCTACGCGCTCTGGAACGTCCTGGTCGCGCCGTTCCTCGAGTAGCGCACGCAGCCTGCAGCCTACAGCCTGCATGTAGGCTGTAGGCCGTAGGCCGTAGGCTGGAGATGTCCTCGACGATGCCTGATTCAACCCATCGCTATCGCGTGGCCGTACTCGGCCTCGGCCACTGGTACTCCGCCTACGGACTGGCGCGCGCGCTGCCCGAGTATCCGCGCGCGGAGCTCGTGGCGGTCGCCGAGCCGGACACGGTCCGGCGCGAGACCTACGCGCGGACGTTCGGCATCGACGCCAGCTCCGACTACGCGTCGGTCATCGCGCGCGCCGACGTGGACGTGGTGCAGATCGCGGCGCCGGTCCGCGACATCGCGGCGCTGACGATCCAGGCCGCCCGGGCCGGCAAGCACATCGTCATGGGCAAGCCGATGGCGATGACGCTGGCCGAGGCCGACGCGATGGTCGAGGCCGTGGAGGCGTCAGGCGTCGTGTGCGTGCCGTTCCAGGGCATCATGCGCCTGCGCCATCAGCATCTGAAGGCGAGGTTGGACGCGGGCGAGATCGGTGAACTCGCCGTGCTGCACCAGACCAGCCGCTGGTCGATCGCCGAGGATGCGTATCGATCGGGCACGCCAGGCTGGTTCGTGGACCCGGCGCAGGTGCCGGGCGGTGCCTTCATCGACGAAGGGATCTACTGCCTGGATCTCTTTCGCTGGCTGACCGGGTCGGAAGCCGTCTCGGTCGACGCCCGGATGCGCAACATCGTGCACCGGGACATCCCGGTCGAGGACTGGGGCTTCGGGTTCTACACCTTCGCAAGCGGCGTGACGGCGACGCTCGAGGCGTCGTGGACGATCTGCGCGCCGCGCCGGACCGGTCCCTCGCCCAAGTACAACAGCGTCGTGCGCCTCGAGATGGTGGGCACGGCTGGTGAACTGCACGATCAGTCGTTTCGCGCACCCGGCATTGCCGTGCTCGGCGCCGGCGCCGCCGACTGGGTCTACGAGCGCCGCAGCGAGGAGCCGTTTGCGACGCCGGCGCCCTCGCCGCTGGACCACCTGATCGCCTGCCTCGACACCGGCCAGCCGCCGGTCGCGACGATCCGCGACGCCCGTGCCTCGTTCGTCATGGCACTCGGCGCTTACCAGTCGCACCGCGAAGGCGGTTCGGTCCGTCTCGGCTGATCCCACCTTCCTTCGCACGGCTGAGGTTCACTTCTTCGCTCAGCTGCGTTTAGGTCTGTAGTTCCTCGGAAATCAGCAGCGATCCGTCCGTCCAACCATCCGATCGAGCCGGATGGCTGAGGATCCGTGAGCGTACCTTCAGAATGTCCGCCCGACGTCCCGGCTTCGGGGCCCATCACGCACCAGTCGTTCGGGCGACTGGTCAGACGTGCCCGCAGTGGAGATCCGTCTGCCCTGACCTCGCTCTTCGTGCGGCACATGGGGCCGTTGCGGCGATGGGCGCGCGGCCGGCTGCCGCGCTGGGCGCGGACGATTGCCGACACCGCGGATCTGGTGCAGGAAGCGCTCGTCCACACGCTGCGGCGCCTGGACGACTTCGAGCCGCAGGGGCACGGCGCCCTGCAGGCGTACCTGCGCCGGGCTGTCGACAACCGGATCAACGACGAGTTCCGCCGCATCGCGCGGCGGGGTCTGGCCGGCGCGCTGGACGACGGGCAGCCCGACGGCCGGCCGTCGCCGCTGGACGAAGCCGTCGCGCGGCAGACCGAGGCGCGCTACCGCGCGGCGCTGGCCCGCCTGCGTCCCGGTGACCGGCGTCTCGTCGTCGGCCGCGTCGAGCTCGGGTATTCGCTCGAGCAGCTCGCGCTGCTCACGAACCGATCCCGGGTGGACACCGCCCGCGTCGCGCTGCGGCGCGCGCTCGAACGGCTGGCCCTGGAGATGACCCGTGCCTGAACCGGGTGTGCTCGCGTGGACGCGGCGGCCGAGCGTATCGCGCCGGACCGGCTCGCCCGTGCGGCGGGTGACCGACGCCTTCGCGGCGGGCGACGCCATCCACTGGCCGGCGGCCGAGCGACTGGCCCGTTCGGCGCGGGCACGCCGCGTGACGCAACAACTGCGGCTGGTCGCGGCGCTGGCCGGCGAGCCGGAACGTACGGCGGCTCACGCGTCAGCCGTGGGGACGTCACCCGGGCTGCGCGCGATCGTCGCGCTGTTGACGGTCGCCGCGATCGCGCAGGTGGTGCTGGCGATGCCGGCCGCGATCGCGCTGGCTCCCGCGGCCGCACCGGCGGTGGTGGCAGGCATGCTCGGCACCGCGGTGGCTGCGCTGGTGGCGGCCGTTGTGGCCGGGCACTGGCAGGCGACGCCAGCGATCGCGCTCGTCCTGTGGTTGGCCGCTGCCGGTCTGGCGCGAACGATCCTCGTCGACGCCGCGATCGCGCCGGCGTGGCTGGGGGCCGCGGCGCGCGTGTACGCCATCGAGAGCTTCCTGCCGTTCGCGTTGTGGCGTCTGGCGCTGGAGGGACCGCAGGTCGTGCGGTTCACGCGCTTCGAGGCGGTCTCGCGGCGCGTGCAGTGGGCCACGGTCGTTGTCGGCGGTGTCGTGCTGGCGATGCACGCCGTGCCGTTTGCCGCTGTACCCGGGCTGCCGGCTGTCGCGATCGGCCCGTTCGCGCTGTGGGGCCTGACCGGCGCCTGGACCGCCGTGACGCTGACGGTGATGGCCGTGCGATCGCGCGGCGCCTCGCCCGACGATGTTCAGCGCGTGCGACGCGTTGGCCTCGTGGTGGCAGTGGCAGCGGCGCTGCTGTTGCTGATCGCCGCGCGACTGCCGCCGGTCGCCGCGGCGACCCTCACCTGGGTGGCGGCCGCAGCGATGCCGTGGCTCGCGGCCCGCGCCTGTGCGCCTCTCACGACGACCGCAGCGGGCAGCTCGCGCTCGACGAGCGTCCTGCGCCGCCGCTCGCGCGACCGCGACGCCGACCTCGCGCGGCTCGCCACCGCGATCCACCGGGCGCGTTCGCCGCGCGAAGTCGCTGCGACGCTGGCGCGAGGCCTGCGCGACGCGCTCGGCACGCCCGTCGCGGCCGTCCTCGCCAGCGGCGACGACGGGTGGACGCCGCTCGACGGATCGGGGCTCACGCTCCAACCCGACTCGGCGCTGGCGGCGATCATCGAGCGCGCCGACCTGCCTGTGCGCGTGGACGGACGGTCGCCGCTGTTCGCGCTGCTGCCGCGGCGCGATCGCGCCTGGCTCGAGTCGGCCGGCATCGAGGCGGTCGTGCGGTTGTCCGCCACCGACGGACGCACGATGGCGGGACTGCTCGTCGGCGGTCGTCCCGGCCATCGTCGCTACGGCAAGCGGGATCTCGTGTTCGTGACCGCCGCGGCGGCCACCGCCGCCATCGCCCTGGACGCCTGCGCGCGCACCGGACGCGAGGTCGGCGCGCACGCCGTGGAAGACGAGTTCGCATTCGAGTGCGCCGCCTGCGGCCGCATCGACGCGCTGCCCGGCGTCTGTCGCTGTGGAGCGCTGCGGGAACTCGCGGCGCTGCCGATGCAGCTGGGCGGCAAGTTCCGGCTCGAGCGGTGTCTCGGCCGCGGCGGGATGGGCGTGGTCTATCTCGCCGTCGATCGCCTGCTCGGCCGCCTCGTCGCGCTGAAGACGCTCCCGCGGCTGTCGGCCCGTGGCGCAACGGACCTGCAGGCGGAAGCGCAGGCCATGGCGGCGCTCGAACACCCGTCGGTTGCAGTCGTCTACGGATTGGAACTGTGGCGCGAAACGCCCGTGCTCGTGGCCGAGTACCTCGCGCACGGCACGCTGGCGGACAGGCTCGCCCAGGGGCCGATGCCCCTGCACGACGCGCTGCACGCGGGCATTGCGCTGGCCGACACGCTCGCCGATCTCCATGCGCGCGGCTGGCTGCATCGCGACATCAAGCCGAGCAACATCGGCATCGGTCGCGGCGATGCTCCGAAGCTCCTCGACTTCGGACTGACGCGGCTCGTGGCGCATCTGTCGCCGGGCGAGACGGACACGGAGGCCGCGGAGGCCGCCGATCTCGATGCGCCGGGGCACCCGCTGGCCGGTACGCCGCTCTATCTGTCGCCCGAGGCACTCGACGGGCGGGCGGCGGGCGAGGACATGGACGTGTGGGCGCTCGCGCTCGTCGTGTTCGAGATGATCACCGGCACGCATCCCTGGCGGGCCACGACGTTCGACGACGTGCTGCGCCAGGTGCGTCGCACCGATGCCATCGACGTCCGGACCTGGGCACCGGCGACGCCGGCGCCGGTCGCCGATGCAATCGCCGCAGCGCTGCATCCGGACCGCGCGCAGAGGCTCGCCACGGCGCGGGAGTTCGGCGCGGCGCTGCGGACGGGCCTCGCGGCCGTGCCGGTTCTCCCGCCGTTTCACCCCACCGGGGCACCGTGATGCTGACCATCACCGACGACACGTGGAGTGCGCTCGCCACCGTGCTGGGCGTCGACCGGGCCGTGTTGCGAGCCGTGGCAGACGTCGAGTCCGGAGGCGCCGGCTTTCTCGCGACCACGCCGCCGCGCCCGAAGGTGCTGTTCGAAGGCCACTACTTCCACAAGCTCACGGGCGGCCGCTTCGGGACGTCGCATCCCACGTTGAGCTTTCCGCGCTGGACCCGCACGCACTACGCGCGGACGGGCGAAGGCGAATGGGCGCGCCTGGACCAGGCCGTGGGGCTCGACCGCGGCGCGGCGCTGCAGTCGGCGAGTTGGGGCGCCTTCCAGATCATGGGCGCCAACTACCGCCAGTGCAGTTGCGATGACGTCGAGCAGTTCGTGAGGATGCAGGAGGCGAGTGCCGATGCGCAGCTGGAATGCTTCACGCGCTTCATCGGCCGCGACTGGTACCTCGCGCCGCTGCGTGCGCGCGACTGGGCGACGTTCGCGGCGCGCTACAACGGGCCCGCCTATGCGAAGAACCAGTACGACGTGAAGCTGGCCCGCGCCTACGCGCGGCACGCCCCGCCGCAGGCGCGATCGCTCGGGGGCCGCCGGCCGCCGCCACGGCCGCCGGAGAAGCATCGCCGGCCGCCGGGCCGTCCGCTGATCGTCATGTGGTCGGAGTCGATAGAGCGGCGCTGGCGCTCACGCGGGACAAATCCCGCGTCTACGAATCGATGAAGGTCGTAGCGGCCGGCCTTGTCGCGGCCGGACCGGGACCGCGGGACGGTCCTAGCTCCCCAGGCGCGTGAAGGTGATGACGGCGCCGCCCGGCACTGGCGCGGGCGCGACGGCGAACCGCTGCTGGCCGCGGCCGACGGTCACCGCGCGGCCGGCCACGATGCCGATGCCGGCACCGAGGATCACGTCACTGGCGTAGTGCCGCTGCTCCTGGAGGCGCGAGCCGGCCACGTAGGCGGCGACCGCGTAGGCCGGCACGCCGACCTTCCATCCCAGATGCCGCTGCAGGACCGTGGCGCTCGCGAACGTGCCGGAGCTGTGCCCGGACGGGAACGAGAAGGGATCGCCATCCGGTCGTGCGCGGTTCACGGCCAGCTTCAGACCCTGCGTGAAGACCGCGTTCACGAGTTGCGCGCGCACGAGGTCGGCGCCGATGGCCGTGACGCGCGGCTTGCCCAGGCTCCGGCCGATGGCGAACGTCGCGATCGATCCACCGACCTGCACCAGCGTGCCGCCGACGATCTGGCCACCGTCGAAGACGTGTTCGAAGGCGGGCGCCGCCGAGAGGCGCCGCGTCATCCGCGCGTCGAACGGGTGGACGATGGCGGCGGCTGCACCGGCGCCCATGAGAATCAGCGCCTGATCGGGCGTCGCGACGCGTCGCAGATCCCGGTGCAGGGATCCCACGAGCGACTGGAGCGAGGTGCGATCGGACAGTGCCGCGGGCGGCGTCGTCGGCAGCAGGCCCGGCTGCGCGGCCTGGCTGTCGGCCAGTGCGGCGGCCGCGGGAGTGCCGGCGGCCTCGCGCGCCGACGATGGGACCACGGCGGCAGCCGTGTCTTGGGCGGCAGCCGGCAGCGGGACGGCATACAACGACGCGACCAGCGCGGCGGAAATCCAGTAGCGCATGCGAAACGCCTCCGGCCCCCGGGCGCGGCCCGCGGGCATCCTGTACCTCATCGGCGTGGAGGAGCGCTACTGTACCTCATCTGATGACAACGGCAGGGGCAGGGACGTACCGTCCGCCGTCGGCAGGGCTGTGGCGGCCAGGACAGGACGTCCGACCGGCGATGTGGAGACTGCGGGTCGATCTAGGATGGCCCATGCCGATCCGCGACCTGGTGCTCGACACCGTCGTACATCTCGCACCGCTTGCGATCATCGAGGACCTTTCGGCCGCCGACGCCATCCTGCCGCCAGCACCGCGCATGCACAGCGTGGCCGGCCTCGTGGGGCACATGGATTTCTGGCAGCGCTGGTTCCTTGCCCGCTGTCGTGGCGTGGCGACGCCGATGGCGGCGCATGCTGCGGACGGCTGGCCAATCGTGACCGCGGCCGACTGGCCGGCGCTCCGTCGACGGTTCGAGGAGGGGTTGCTCGAGGCGATTGCGCTGGGAGATGAGTCCGCGAGGCTGGACGCGCCGCTGTCGCCGGCGATCGAGTTCCCGCCGCTCGCCGGCTACACGCGCCGCGATGCACTGGTGCACATCGCTCAGCACAACTCGCATCACCTCGGGCAGGTCGTCTCGGCGCGGCAGCTGCTGGAGCTCTGGCCGCCGCGCGCCGGCAGCTGGACCTGGTAGACCGTGTGCGCGTCAGCGCGTCAGCGCGACGGCGAGAGCTGCGCGAGGTAGCCGGTGAAACGCACGTCGCGAGTTTCGCCGGCGAACACCGGCGCGAGCGTGTCGGCGCACCACGCGTCGATCTCGTCGAGCGCGGTTCCGCCACGTGTCGCGGCCTGCACGTTCGTCTCGGTGAGCATGTAGGCGCGGTAGGCGTTCGCGGTCATGGGCAGGGCGATGTCGAAGGACTCGGCGCGCGCCACCTCGAACCCCTGCGCGAGGGTGTCGAGGATTCCCGGTGACAGCGGCCGTGCCTGGCTCAGGGGATACGGATAGCGGCTCACGAACGACGAGTACCAGCCGGCGAGGGCGGGCCCGGCGGTCGCGGCGCGTCCGGGACTGAAGTCGTAGACCACGAAGCAGCCACGGCGGGTGAGCACGCGCCTGGCCTCGGGCCACACGTCGGCGAGACTCGCGGTGTAGTTCAGCGAGCCGGCGGCGACGAGCAGATCGACGGTGCCCGCGCGCAACGGCATCCGCTCCGCGCCGGCGGCGACGAAGGTGGCCCCCGGCGTCACGCGGCGAGCGGCGCGTACCATCGCCTCGGACGGATCGAAGCCGACGCACAC
The DNA here is from genome assembly GCA_966211945.1 of uncultured bacterium. Lineage (GTDB taxonomy): Bacteria > Acidobacteriota > Vicinamibacteria > Vicinamibacterales > Vicinamibacteraceae > Luteitalea. The sequence goes on along the minus strand of CBIHOS010000082.1, from coordinate 5,772 downwards.
ATCCGCAAGCCCCAGGAGTGGCCGGGTGGAGAGCCCGGCGCCGCACCCGACATCGGCGGCGCGCGTGAGCCGGTGCTGACCGAGCCAGCTCCTGAGGATCGCGATCACTCGCGGATGGACTGCCGGGCGTGCCGCCGCATACCCGGCCGCCATCACGTCGTCGTTGAAAGGGTTGGACATGGGCTGTCGTAGCGTACAGCCCAATCGCGCGCGTCAGCGCGTGCGCGGCGCGACGCGGCGGCGGGCCATCGTGGTGGCAGGTGTGCGCGCGGGCGGGCGGGCCGCCTTTCGGGCCGGCGCGGCCGCCCTGGACGTTCCCGCGGCGCGAGCGCTCGCGCCACGTGTGGACGCAGATTGCTTCGCCGGCTCCGTCATCTCGTCCGTGCCGCCGTGCGCCAACTGCGCGGCCTGCCGGTTGATGCCGCCTTCGGCCAGCGCCGTCAGCTTCTCGTCGGCGGCCTTCTCTACGTCGAGCGTCTCCTGCAGCTGTTGGGCGGCCGGGTCGTGGCCCATCGCCTGGGCCCAGGCGACCAGCGTGCCGTAGGCGGCCATCTCGTAGTGCTCGGCCCGTTGCGCGGCAGCGATGAGCCGCGCATCCATGGTGGGATCGTCGGCATCCTCGCCGAGCGTCGCCTTGCCTTCCTCGATGATCCCGGCCATGCCGTCGCAGTGCTTGCCGCGGGCCTTCTCGCCGATGCTCTCGAAGACCCGGCTCAGTCGATCCACCTGGCCGCGGGTCTCCTGGAGATGGGCCTCGATCGCCGACCGCAGATTGGCCGACGAGGCGGCCTTGGCCATCCTGGGCAGCGCCTTTGTCAATTGCTTCTCCGCGTCGTACGTGTCGCGAAGTTCGTCGATGAACGCGTCGTGCAGGCTTGATTGCGCCATGTCGTTCGGCTCCTTGCGTGGTGCGGTATCCGCACCGCGCCCTTTTGCAAGGTGAGGGCCAGCGATGTGAGCGCGTGGCATCTTCAGGCGGGACGGCTCGGTGCGGCATCATTTTGGGCCTTGGGCCTTGGGCCTTGGGCCGTGGGCCGTGGGCCGTGGGCCGTGGGCCGTGGGCCCTGGGCCCTGGGCCCTGGGGCTTGGGGCTTGGGCCTTCGGCCTCCGCGATCGTTGCGGGGCTGGTCGGCCACCATCGGACGCAGACATCGGCGTCATCCGACGGTCAGCGGCAAGGCATTGGAGGCAGCTCGCGTCGCCAGAAGGACGGCTCGCCGGGCGTTCGACAATCGCGGCACGCGTGCGACTGCTTACAACGCTTACGCACGTCGCGTTCGACTACACGGCGCCACTGCCGCTGCGGCGCCGAATGCAGTAGAGTCCGGCGCATGCATCGACGCGGTTTCCTCTCCCGTGCCGCGGCCTTCAGTGCCGCCGCTCTCCCTCTGTCGCTGTCTGCGCAGGCGCCGGTGACGCCGGCACCTGCCGCACCGGCCCGTCGTGCGGAGCCCAATCCGGCCCCGGCCGGACTGCCGCTCTCCGTGCGCGTCGGCATGACCGACTGGAACCTCGGGCGGCGCGGCGACATCACGAAGATCGCGCTCGCCCGCGAACTCGGCCTCGACGGCATCCAGGTGAGCCTGACGTTCCCGACCGATGGCTCGCCGCACCTCCGCCAGCCGGAGACGCAGCTGGCGTTCAAGCGCGAAGCGCTGAAGCACGGCATCCAGATCTGCTCGCTGGCGATCGGCAATCCCGGCAAGTCGCGGCTGCCGTTCCACACCAACCCGGCGTCGGCGGTGCTGCTGGTGGAGGCGGTGGAAGTCGCCCGCAACCTCGGCACGACGAACATCCTGCTGCCGATCCTCGGCGACAGCCACATCGACATGACGAGCCAGGCCCAGGTCGACACCTTCGTCGCGATGATGAAGGAAGTGGCGCGCTATGCCGAGAAGGCGGGCGTGGTGATCGCGCTCGAGGACTGGATCTCGGCCGAGGACAACCTGCGGCTGCTCGACGCGATCGGATCGGAGTTCGTCGGCGTCTACTACGACGCGCGCAACATCAAGTCCCGTCTGCACGACCCGTATGGCGAGCCGGGGAAACTCGGGAAGCGCATCGACCAGATCCACGTGAAGAACGGGCAGAAGCTGCTCGGCGACCCGGAACTGCTCGACTGGCCTCGCCTGGCCGGCGAGTATCTCGCGATCGGCTATCGCGGTTGGTACGTGCTCGAGACCGGATCGCCGACCGGCGACTTCGTGGCCGACACGAAGGCCAACGTCGCGTACGTGCGCAAGACCTTCCAGATGCCCGCCTGACATCGACACCGCGCGCGCCTTCGGGCGCGTGCGGTGCCACTCGACGACGGCCTCGACGCGCCGTGAACGGCCGAGGTGTGACGACTCGTCCCCGCCCGCGCGGACCATGTGCATACGACGCATTCTGGAACAGCGTTTCAGATTGACACGAGCGGGTTCGACTACTACTTTGGCGCCTTCCGACCCCCTTCCTCGGAGGCTCCACGATGTCTGCTGCTCGCCCACGGCTGAGGCCGCTGGTGGTTGTTCTGTTGCTCGGTCTTTTCCTGGTGCCGTCGAGCTCGTCCGCCCAAGCGATCTACGGCACGGTCACCGGCGAGGTCGTCGACGACTCGGGCGCTGCGGTGCCGGGTGTCACGGTCTCGGTCGCCAATCAGGACACCGGCCTGACGCTCGAAGGCGTCAGTGACGAGACCGGCACCTACACGATTCGCAACGTCACGGCCGGACCCTACACGCTGAAGGCCTCGCTCCAGGGATTCAAGGAGTACGTCCAGACCGGCATTCCGGTCACGCCCGGCGGCATCGTCCGGGTCAACGCGAAGCTCGAGGTGGGGTCGCTCACCGAATCGGTGACGGTGACCACCGAGGCGGCGCTGCTCAAGACCGACAAGGCCGACGTCAGCGTCGACCTGCGGCCGGAGGAGGTCGTCAACCTGCCGCTGAACCAGTACCGGAACTACCAGGCGCTGATGAACCTGGTGCCGGGCGCGACGCCGCCGGCGCTCCAGAACGCGCAGACCGACACGCCCGGCCGGGCGTTGAGCACCAACGTCAACGGCACGGCGCGCAACACCAACACGACGCGCATCGACGGCGCCGCCAGCATCAACGTGTGGCTGCCGCATCACGCCGGCTACATCGCGCCGGCCGAGACGATCGAGAACGTCAACATCTCGACCAACAGCTTCGACGCGTCGCAGGGCATGACCGGCGGGGCGGCGATGTCTGTCGCAACCAAGTCGGGCACCAACCAGCTGCGCGGCTCGGCGTTCTACTTCCGGAACCAGGACGAGTTCAACGCCCGTCAGGGCTACTTCGATCCGGTCAAGCTGGACGCGAGCACGAGCATCATGGGCGGCACGGTCGGCGGCCCGATCCTCAAGAACCGGCTGTTCTACTTCGGCGGCTGGGAGCGCAACCTCCAGAACCAGAGCCGCTTCGACACCTACACGGTGCCGACGGCGCGGATGCGGACGGGGGACTTCAGCGAAGTACTGGCGCTCAATCCGGCCTTCCGCATCTACGACCCCCGGACCGGCAACGCGGCGACCGGCGCTGGCCGCGAGGCGTTCCCGGGCGCGGTGGTTCCGGCCGACCGCATCAGCAGCATCGCCGCGGCGATCCAGGCGCTGTATCCGGCGCCCAACAACGCCGGCACCAACAACGGCCTGCAGAACAACCTGTTCGTGGCCCGCTCGCCCGAAGCGACGCGCGACAACTACGACCTCAAGATCAACTGGAACCGCACGTCGGCGCACCAGATCTGGGCGAAGTACTCGATGATGGACGCGTCGGTGCAGGACCTGTTCTACCTGCCCTTCGAGGAGGCCGGCGGCGGCGACACCAAGGTCTATCTCGGCACCCTCGGCCAGACCTGGACGCTGAGTCCGACGTTGATCCTCGACGGCAACGTCGGGTTCAACATCATGACGCACCAGTCGCAGGGGCCCGACTTCGGCGTCAACTACGGCACCGACGTCCTCGGCATCCCGGGCCTGAACGCCGATGGTCTCACCGGCAACAGCGCGACGGTGCCCGAGCGGCACAGCGGCCTGCCGGTGTTCGAGACCGGTCTCGGCGTTCTCGGCAACAACGCGACCTGGACGCCGGTGTGGCGCGACGAACGCAGCTACACCGCCTCGGTCAACCTCACGAAGGTGGCGGGCCGCCACGAGATTCGCAGCGGCTTCGACTTCGTTCGCCTCCAGCTCACGCACTGGCAGCCGGAAATCGGCAACCCGCGCGGCGTGCTGACCTTCAACGGCGGCATGACCGGCGTTCCAGGGTATTCGAGCGTCGGCGGCTGGAACGCCTACGCCGGCTTCCTGCTCGGCGCATTCGGCAGCTACGGCAAGAGCGTCCAGTTCGAGGAGATGACTGGCCGCGAGAACCAGTTCGGCGTCTACGTCTCCGACCGCTGGCAGGTCAACGAGAAGCTGACGGTGAACCTCGGGCTGCGCTACGAGAACTACCCGTTGTTCCACCGCGCCAACCGCGGCATCGAGCTGCTCGACGTGACGACGTTCAACGTCGCGCTGGGCGGCCTGGGCAACAACCCGACCGATCTCGGCCTGAAGACCAGCAACACGCTCTTCGCGCCACGCGTCGGCGTCAGCTATCGCCTGAACGACGACACCGTCGTCCGCGGCGGCTACGGCCGCACGTTCAACCCGATGCCCTGGTCGCGGCCGATTCGCGACCCGTATCCACTGGTCATCGCCTACAGCGGCGCCGGCGCCAACGGCTTCGTGTCGGCCGGCACGCTGGCCGGCGGCATCCCGGGCGCGCCCAACATCGATACGTCGAGCGGCAACGTGCTGCTGCCGCGCGGCGTCGCGATGCGGTCGCCGAACCCGGATAACATCGACCGCGGCACGATCGACTCGTGGAACGTGTTCGTCGAGCGTCGCCTGCCGCTGGACTTCGCGGTCAGCGCCGGCTACGTCGCCACCGCCACCCGCGGCGGCTACGCCGACATCAACCAGAACTACGCCGAGTCGGGCGGCAACGCGGCGCGCCAGTACTTCGCGCAGGCCGGCAACGCCAACATCCTCGACTGGGGGTCGTTTGCCGTCGCCAACTACCACTCGCTGCAGATGGCGCTCAACCGGCCGTTCAAGAACGGCCTGCTGGTCAAGGGTGCCTACACCTGGAGCAAGGCGCTCAACCAGGTCGACGATGACGGCCGCGCGGTGGTGACCTGGAGCCAGCCGTCGCAGTTCGATCGCAACTACGCCTACGCCGGCTACGACCGGCCGCACATGGTGCAGCTCGGATTCGTGTACGAGCTGCCGTTTGCCCGCGAGGCGTCGGGCGTGCTGCCGCAGATCGTGAAGAACTGGCAGGTCAACGGCATCGGCTCCTGGCTTGCCGGCACGCCCTTCACGGTGGCTGGTGACAACGGCGTGCTCCAGCAGCAGGGGGGCCAGCAGACCGCCAACGTCTCCGGCGAGATCAGCGGCGGCTTCGGCGAGGCCGGTCCCGACGCGGCCTGGTACGACACCACGCAGTTCAGCCAGCCAGGCGGCGCCTGGGGCAACAGCGGCCGCAACGCGTTCCGCGGACCGTCGAACTGGAACCTGGACTTCTCGCTGTTCCGTGCCTTCCCGATCGGCCGCTACCGCCTGGAGTTCCGGGCCGAGTCCACCAACATCTTCAACCACGCGCAGTGGGCCAATCCGGTCACCGGGCTGACCGACCCGAACTTCATGCGCATCCGCGCGCTGGCCCGCGACCCGCGGCGGGTGCAGTTGGGGCTGCGGTTCCAGTTCTGAGACCAGGCAAA
>CBIHOS010000081.1:0-18242 GCA_966211945.1 uncultured bacterium | reverse complement strand
TTCAACGTGCACACCTCCACGTTCCCGGGAGGCGAGATCCGTGGCTTCCTGTCGCCAGTGCCCGAGCCGACGACGATGATGTTGCTCGGCGGCGCCATTGCTCTCGGTGTGTTGCGGCGGCGACGCGTTCGAGGGTGAGTCCAGCACGGCCGGCAGTCGCGTGACGGCCGGCCGCTGTCGCATCGGGGAAGGGATTCTTCTTTGCGGAAGGTGGTGCGCAGTACTGGATTCGAACCAGTGACCCCCGCCGTGTGAAGGCGGTGCTCTACCGCTGAGCCAACTGCGCACGCTGAGGTGGGTGCGTGCCTCGCACCGGACGCGCACGCGCGGCCGATACGAACGTCAGACTATAGCGCACACGGCCGAGCGCGGGCAACCAGTCGAGAGCGGGGAGTCGGTGGTTTTTGTTCGTGATCCGCCCTACAAACCCAACGGACGGCGTGCCGGCGTGTCCACGGCCACCGCCTTGACGGCAAGCTTCGCACCCGAGGCCGGGCCGATGGCCGCACCGTAGGCCGCGCCCAGGGCGACGCCAAGCGCGATCCCCAGGCCAGCGTTGGGCAGAGCCGCGCCCACGCCGAGATTGTGCAGGGCCGCTCCCAGGGCTGCTCCGAAGCAGACACCCGCGCTGATACCGACGCCGACATGTGTGCGGTTCATGAATACCCTCGCTCCAAGAGTGCCACAGAACGCGCGCGGCCCCGTCACCCGCCGCAGAACGCTGTGGGAAGATCGCGCCGTGAGCGATCGCGGATCCCGCCTCGTGTACTCCAGCGACAAGGGCCGGACCTGCCCGACCTGCGGCTGGCCTGCCAACAACTGCCAGTGCAGCACGCGCGCCGCGGCCGAGGAGCCCGTGCCGGCCCGCGTCACTGCGAAGCTGCGCATGGAAAAGAAAGGCAGGGGCGGCAAGACCATGACCGTCGTCGACGGCCTGCCGCGCAACACCGAGTTCCTCAAGACGCTGTGCGCCGACCTGAAACGCTTCTGCGGCACCGGCGGCGCGATCGCGGAGGGCACCATCGAACTCCAGGGCGACCTCCGCGAGCGGCTGCGCCCGCACCTCGCCGCCAAAGGCTTCGTCGTCAAGGGCTGACGACGGAGTAGCATGCACGCACCCATGCCGCTCTTCACTCGTAGCCTCGCCACGGCCGCCGTGTGCGCGTGCGCCAGCCTCGCCGGTGCCGCCTCCCCGGCCTTCGCCCAGGACCTCTGGACCGGGACGCCGCAGATCATCGTCACGCCGACGAGTTCGTCGTGGACGTACCCGCTCGGCGCGACCGCGACGTTCACCGTGGACGTCCGGCGCGACGGCCATCCGCTGCCCGGCGTCGCCCTCACCGCGCGCTGCGGCTCCGAGATGCTGCCGCCCACCATCACCCGCGAGCTGACGAGCGGCACCACGCCGCTGCCGCTCGAAGGCGGGACGCTCACCGCCCCCGGCTTCCTGCGCTGCATCGTCACGGCCACGCACGAAGGACGCCCCTATCGCGGCGTCGGCACGGCCGGGTACGAGCCGCAGAAGATCGCGCCGACGGTCACCGACCCGGCCGACTTCGACCAGTTCTGGAACGACGGCAAGGCGCTCCTCGCGAAGATCCCCATCGACGCCACGCGTGAGCCGTTGCCGACGTATGCGCCGCCGGGGACGGTCGTGTCGCACGTCAGCTTCCAGACGGTCGGCCTCGATCCGAATGGCGTCACGCCGAGCCGGATCTACGGCATCCTCTGCGAGCCCGCCGCGCCGGGGCGCTACCCCGCGCTGCTGTCGGTGCCGGGCGCCGGCGTACGTCCGTATCGCGGCCTCACGGGACCGTGCGAACGCGGCATCATCACGCTGCAGATCGGCATCCACGGGCTGCCCGTGACGCTCGACCCGGCTGTCTACACGAGCCTGGGCACCGGCAGCCTGTCGCGCTACTTCATGAACAACGTCGAGGACCGCGACCGCTTCTTCTACCGTCGCGTCTACCTGTCCACGGTGCGCGCCAACGACTTCCTCGCGAGCCTGCCCAACTACGACGGCCAGCACCTCGGTGTCGTCGGCGGCAGCCAGGGCGGCGCGCTGGCCATCGTCACCGCCGCGCTCGACCCGCGGGTGAAGGTCCTGTCGTCGAACTATCCCGCGCTGTCGGATCTCACCGGCTACGCCAACAACCGCGCCGGCGGCTGGCCGCACTTCTTCCACCCGACGCGGCCCGGCCCCAAGCCGACGCCTGAGGCGCTCCGCACGCTGCCGTACTACGACGTGGTCAACTTTGCGCGCCGCCTGAAGGTGCCCGGCATCTACACGTGGGGATTCAACGACGAGACGTGTCCGCCGACGTCGATCCTGTCGGCGTTCAACGTCATCACGGCACCGAAGACCTGGCTGCTCGCGCTCACGACGGGGCACAACACGACACCGGAGCAGACGCTGCGGATGGAAGCGTGGATGGACACGTTCCTGAAGTCGGGGCAGGCGCCGGCGCAGATGCCGCCGCCGGTCACGCAACCGTAGGCCGGCCGTGACCGGCCGGCAATGCGCAATGCGCAATGCGGAATGTCGAGACCAGGACTGGCGGCGTCGGCCAACGACAGGCGAGTTTCCAGCTTCGACAAGGGTAAGGCGAACGATTCGGGGAAGCCGTTGATGGGAATGTCGGGTTCCAGGGTTCGACATTACGCATTCAGCATTCACGCATTACTGCGAACGCCTAGAGCGTCCCGTACAGGCGGTCGCCGAAGTCGCCGAGCCCGGGCACGATGAACTTGTGCGCATCGAGGTGGCTGTCGACGGCCGGCGTGTAGATCTGCACGTCGGGATAGTGCGCCTCGACTTCCCTGATGCCTTCGGGCGCGGCGACGATGCAGAGGAGGCGCACGGCGCGGGCGCCTCGCGCCGCGAGCAGGTCGAGCGAGGCGACGGCGCTGCCGCCGGTCGCCAGCATCGGGTCCACGAGCACGACGAAGCACGTCTCGAGTCCGGCCGGGAACTTCGCGTAGTACTGGGAGGCGACCGCGGTCGTCTCGTCGCGCTGCAGGCCGATGTGGCCGACGCGTGCGTGCGGCGTCACACTCAGCACCGCGTCGAGCATCCCGAGGCCGGCCCGCAGCACCGGCACCACGACCACGTCGGCGTTCACGCGCGTGCCGTCGGCCGGGCCCAGAGGCGTCTGGACGACGACCGGCTCGGTTGGCAGGTCGCGCATCGCTTCGGTGGCAACGAGCACGCTGAGGCGCTGCGCCGCCTGCCGGAACGCCGGCGACGGCGTGCGGGCGTCGCGCAGCTGCGTCAACAGATCCTGGGCGACGGGATGCGTGATGAGGTGGACCGGCACGGGGCCGACTCTATCCGGTGCCGCGGCACGGCGCAATCGCCCCAAGGCCCGCCCCTTGGCCTTCTGCCGTACACTTCTGAGTTTGCGCCTCCGCAGATGGGCTGCCAGGAGCGCACGACTCTCGCCATGCTTCGACTCGGCATCGTCGGGCTGCCCAACGTCGGCAAGTCCACGCTCTTCAACGCGCTCACCTCCGCAGGCGCGCTCGTTGCCAACTATCCATTTGCCACGATCGAGCCGAACACCGGCATCGTGACGGTACCCGACGCGCGGCTCGGCGGGCTCTCGACGATCGTCTCGCCGGAGCGGGTGGTGCCGGCGTCGGTGGAGTTCGTCGACATCGCCGGGCTCGTGAAGGGCGCCAGCCAGGGCGAAGGCCTCGGCAACCAGTTCCTCCACAACATCCGCGAGGTCGACGCCATCGTCCACGTGGTGCGGTGCTTCGAGGACGAGAACATCCAGCACGTGATGGGCGAACCGGATCCCGTGCGCGACCGGGAGATCATCAACATCGAGCTCGGGCTCGCGGACCTCTCGACGGTCGAGAAGCGGCTCGAGAAGTCGGTGAAGATGGCACGATCGGGCGACGCCGCGGCCAAGGCCGAAGTCTCGATGGTCGAAGCGGTGAAGGCACTGCTCGAAGCGGGCAAGCCGGCCCGCCTGTACCAGCCGACCGACGAACTCCGCCCGGCGTTCCTCGGCCTCAACCTCCTGACGTCAAAGCCGGTGCTGTACGCCGCGAACGTCCGCGAGGAGGAGGCGGCCGAGGGCAACGCCTTCGTGAAGCAGCTCGAGGCGCGCATCGTCGAGGAGCACGAGAACGCCGGTGTGGTCGTCTTCTCCGCGAAGGTGGAAGCCGAACTCGCCGAACTCGAACCGGCCGAGCGCCAGGAGTTCCTCGCGTCGCTCGGGCTGACCGAGTCCGGGCTCGATCGTCTGGCGCGCGCTGCCTACGTGCTGCTCGGCCTGCGCAGCTATTTCACGGCGGGCGAGAAGGAAGTGCGGGCCTGGACCATCCATGCGGGCGACAAGGCGCCGGCCGCCGCCGGCGTGATCCACACGGACTTCGAGAAGGGCTTCATCCGCGCCGAGACGGTGGCCTACGACGACTTCGTGCGCGTTGGCGGCTGGAAGCCGGCCCGCGAGCAGGGTCTCGTTCGATCCGAAGGCAAGGAGTACGTCGTGCAGGACGGCGACGTGCTGCTGTTCCGGTTCAACGTCTAGGCAGGTATCGGGTATCGGGTATCGGGTACCGGGTACCGGGTACGGGCTTTTCGTGGCCGCCGGACTCTTATGACGTCCCGAGGGTCGGCCTACAGCCTACAGCCTATGGCCTACAGCGTCAGGTAGGCTGCAGGCTACAGGCTCTAGGCTGCTCGACCATCGTCATGGCCCGTGGTGGCCGCAGCCATGAAGCCCTTGTCCGGCGGTCACGGCGGTCACGGCGGTCACCGGCCAGACGTCCCTGGGGGAATCGTGAAGAGAGTACGGACCATCGTCAGCTCGTGCCTCGCGATGTTCGTCGTCGGCGCCCTCGCGATGCTCGCCGGCGCGCGTCCGTTCGCGCAGGGCCCGCCGCAGGCGGCCTCACTGGTGATCACGGGCGGCACCGTGCTGACGGTGGACGACCAGCGTCGCGTCCTGTCGCCCGGTGCCGTCGCCATCGCCGGCACCGACATCGTCGCCGTCGGCACCCCGGCGGAGATCGCGGCGCGCTACACGGCTGCCGAGACGATCGATGCGACGGGGCAGGTGGTGCTGCCCGGCCTCATCAACACCCACACGCACGCGGCGATGGTGCTGTACCGCGGCCTCGGCAACGATCTGAACCTGCAGGACTGGCTCACGAAGTACATCTTCCCGGCCGAGGCGAGAACGGTGTCGCCGGAGTTCGTGCGCGCCGGCACGCGGCTGGCGGCGCTCGAGATGATCCTCGGCGGGACGACGACGTTCGTCGACATGTACTACTTCGAGGAGGAAGTCGCCGAGGCGGCAAAGCAGGCCGGCATCCGCGGCGTCCTCGGCCAGACGGTCATCCAGTTCCCGGTCGCCGATGCGAAGACGCCCGAGGCCGCACTGGCGCGGGCGCGGACGTTCATCGCGAAGTACAAGGACGATGCGCTCGTGACGCCGGCGGTTGCGCCGCACTCGATCTACACGCTGAGTGCCGCGACCCTCCAGGCCGCAGACAGGCTGGCGCGCGACGAGCGCGTGCCGCTCCTCATCCACCTCGAGGAGACGAAGAAGGAACGCGACGACGCGATGGCGGCGCACGGGATGAGCCCGACCGCATATCTCGCGAAGCTCGGGCTGCTCGGGCCGCACCTGCTCGGCGCGCACGGCGTGTGGCTCGCGCCCGAGGACATTGCGCTGGTCGCGAAAGCCGGCGCTTCCATGTCGCACAACCCTGAGAGCAACATGAAGCTCGCCAGCGGCACCGCGCCAGTGGCCGGCTACCTCGCCGCCGGCGTTTCGCTCGGCCTCGGGACGGACGGCGCCGCGAGCAACAACGACCTCGACATGTTCGAGGCGATGCGCCAGGCCGCCTTCCTGCAGAAGGTCGTGCGCAACGATCCGACGGCCGCGCCCGCCACCCAGGTGCTGGAGATGGCCACACGCCTCGGCGCCCGCGCCATCGGCATGGGCGATACGCTCGGTCAGCTGGCCGTGGGCCGTCGCGCCGACGTCATCATCGTCGACACCACGCGTCCGCACCTGCAACCGATGTTCGATCCCGTCGCGCAGGTCGTGTACGCCGCCAAGGCGAGCGACGTCCGTACCACGGTGATCGACGGCCGGATCGTGATGCACGAGCGCATGGTCAGGACGCTCGACCAGCGTGCGGTGCTCGCCGCCGCCGCGACAATGGCCGACCGCGTCCGCGCCGCAGTGAGGTAGGGACGGCCGTCCATGGCTGCGGTCTTGCCGCCCTCCTGGCACTCTCGCGCGTGGAAACGACGGACCGCTCGGAGAGCGTCCCTATCTCCCTGCCTCACCGTCGAGGACGCCGATGTAGGGGAGATTGCGGTACTTCTCGTTGTAGTCCAGACCGTAGCCGATTACGAACCGATCCTCGATCGTGAAGCCGACGTACTCGACCGGCACCTCGATCTGCCGGCGCGACGGCTTGCTCAGGAGACATGCCGTCTTGAGCGACCGCGGCCCGCGCGCCCGCATCATCTCCCGCAGGTAGGTGAGCGTGAGGCCGGTGTCCACGATGTCCTCGACGATGATCACGTCGCGGCCTTCGATGCCGGTGTCGAGGTCCTTGATCAGCCGGACCTCGCCCGACGAGCGCGTCGCCTTGCCGTAGCTGGACACCACGATGAAGTCCAGCGAGACGTGGCGATCGAGCTGGCGCACCAGGTCGGAGAAGAAGACGAAGGCGCCTTTCAGCGCGCAGACCAGGTGCAGGTCGCTGGTGCTGGCATAATCAGCGCGGATCTGGGCGGCCAGTTCTGCCACCCGCGCCGCGATGGCGTCCTCCGTCAGCAGCGGGGTGGGGTGGTCGGGCAGGGACTCTGGGCTGAGGGCCATCTGGACCGCGCAGGCTAGCACACACATGGCACGTTTCGCGATGATCACGGAGGCCGACGCCCGCATGCTGCCCGAGGGCAGCACGGTGGAGTTGTTGCCGCGCGGCCACGTGACGCCGCTGGCGGCCGATACGCTGCGCGACCGCCGCATCACCGTCGTGCGCGCCGACCAGGTGGCGGACGGCGACGGCGCCGATCTCGTGCCTGTCGCCGACGTCCGCCGGGTCGTCATCGGGAGCGACCATTCCGGTGTCGCGCTGCGCCAGTACCTGCTCACGGCACTGCGCGGCCGAGGCCTGGCAGTGCAACAGGTCGGCCCGGAAGGCGCCACCCCGCCGCCGGCCGACTATCCGGACATCGCCGAGCAGGTCGGGCTGACCGTCGTTCGCCGCGAAGCCGACGCCGGCATCGTGATCGACGGTGCTGGTCTGGGCTCGACGATGGCCGCCAACAAGGTGGCCGGCGTGCGGGCGGCGTTGTGCCTGAACGACACGCTGGCGCGCTATGCGCGTCAGCACAACGGCGCCAACGTGCTGGCGCTCGGCGCGAGCCTGCTGACGCCTGCCGACGCGCTGTCGATCGTCGAGACCTTCCTGGCGACACCCATGACCGAACCGCGATACATCCGTCGTCTCGCGAAACTGCAGCGGCTGGACGCTGCGCGCACGGAGCGCCGCTAGGATGTGGGGCGCTGACCTCGAACGCCTCGTCCAGATCGTCACGGAGGAGGTCCTGCAGGCCGCCGGCAGCCTCCCTGTCGGAGGGCGCTGCGCCTGCCATGCCGTGCACGCCGAGTGCTGCCCGGACCGCCTGCGCGACGTGCTGGACGCCGGCGCCAGCCGGCTCGGGCTCCAGGCCTCCGGCGCACCGGCGGGCTCGGTCGCCGGCCTCATCGATCACACGCTGCTGAAGCCGGACGCCACCCAGGCCGAGATCGAGACGCTGTGCCGCGAGGCGCGCGAGTACTCGTTTGCCACCGTGTGCCTCAACCCGACGTGGGTGCCGCTCGCGGCGCGCCTGCTGCACGGCAGTCCGGTGGGTGTGTGCACGGTGGTCGGCTTCCCGCTCGGCGCGACCACGGCCGACGTCAAGCAATACGAGACGCGGCGCGTGATCTTCGACGGGGCCACCGAAGTCGACATGGTGATCAACATCGGCGCGCTCAAGTCCGGCGACGTGCGGACGGTGCAGCTCGACATCGACGCCGTGGCCGACGCCTGCCGCGCAGCTGGCGTCGTCAGTAAGGTGATCATCGAGACGGCGCTGCTGACCGACGAGGAGAAGGTCACGGCGTGCACGCTGGCCAAGGCGGCCGGCGCGACCTTCGTGAAGACCTCCACCGGCTTTGCCAGGGGCGGCGCGACGCCGGCCGACGTCGCGCTGATGCGCCGCGTGGTCGGCGCCGCGATGGGCGTGAAGGCCGCCGGCGGCGTGCGCGACCTGGTCGGCGCGCAGGAGATGGTGAAGGCCGGGGCGACCCGCATCGGCGCCAGCGCCGGCGTGCGGATCGTCCAGGAGTCGAAGGAGACGGCCTTGGCCGCCGGAGCCTTGGCGAAGGCGGCGCCGCCGTAAGCCGGCGGCGGGGACTAGGGCCGGCGTCCGGCCGTCGATCCAGGCGGCTGCGTCCGACGGCGAGAACTGCACGCCCGTGTAGAACGGCCCGAACTCGCCGTAGTCGGCGCTCGCCTCGTCGAAGCGCATCTCGTAGATCAACTTCTTGAAGACCATCGGGTCGTCGGCAAACAGGTCGACGCCCCATTCCCAGTCGTCGAACCCGATCGACCCCGAGATGATCTGGGTGATCTCGCCGGCATACAGGCGGCCGATCTGCCCGTGCTCGCGCATCATCGACGCGCGCTTCTCGAACGGCGTGCTGTACCAGTTCTTGGTCTCGCCGCGGCGCTTGTCCATCGGATAGAAGGACACGTAGCGCCGGTGCGGGAACGGCATGAACAGACGGCCGGCGATGCGTGGCTGCTGGGCCAGCATCGCCTCCTTCATCGCCGGTCGATATTCCTCGCTGTCCTGCGCGATCCCCCGCGCCGTCAGCTGCTCGTGCACCTTGGCGGTCATCTCGTACATGCCGAGCTCGACGATGGAGACGTACGAGGTGGTGGCGTCGAGGACTTCGGCGAGCGGCAGGCGCGCGACGTCCAGCTGCGCCTGCACCAGGTCGTCGAACGACCGGCGTGCGTGCACCAGCATGAGGTCGGCCTTGTGCCCGAGCATGGCGACGGCAATCGACGAGCCGTCGGCGGTCGCGCTCGCCTCGAGCCAGCCGCGCAGGCTGGCGGCCAGTTCAGCCCGGTCGTCGGCGCCCGCCTGGGCGAGGTCCGGCCAGGACACGGTGAACATCTGATGGAGGAGGCACCAGCCTTCGAGGCTCTCGGGAACGGTCAGCACACCCGTAGCCTACCGTCTCAGGTGGCCGCGCTACCAGCGGATCACGCCGAGCAGGTTGCTGAAGGCGTCGGTCCAGGGCCGCACCTCGCGGCCTTCGTAGCGGGGCCCGATCGCGCCGAGGCTGGCCCGGTCGCGCGACAGGACCATGAAACTGGTGCCCTCGACGAGCTCGCCAGCCGCCTGATGATCGACGCGGACGGCCTCGAGACCCACAGTGCGCCCGGCCGCCGCGACCACGTCGTGGAGGTCGAGGTACCGGTTGGTCACGTTCACGACGAGCAGGCTGTGGTCGTCGCGGAGATGCCGTACGTAGACGGCCATCGCCTCGCGCGTCAGCAGGTGCGCCGGCACCGCGTCGCTGCTGAAGGCGTCCATGGCGAGCAGGTCGAAGCCGTAGGGCGCGGCGCGCTCGAGCGCGAGCCGGCCGTCGCCCGCGACGATCGCGACGGTCGCCGCCGAATCGCGGACGTAGGTGAAGAACGGCTCGACGCCGGCCGACAGCGCGATGACGTCCGGGTCGATTTCGAAGAACGTCACGACGTCGCCGCTGCGCCCGAACGCCGCCATCGTCCCGGCCCCCTGCCCCAGCACGCCGATGCGGCGCGGGCGGTCCGTCCGGTCGAGGAGCGTCATCGCCTGGCCGATGCCGCTGCCCCGCGTGAAGTAGGCGGCCGGCATGCGGGCCCGCGCGGCGTCGAGGAACTGGGCGCCGTGCATGGTCGTGCCGTGGTCGAAGCGGCGGTAGCGGCTGCCGCTGGGAAGGCTGCGGTCGCTCACCCGGATCGCGCCGAAGAAGTTGCGCGAGGCATGCAGCGCCGTCTCGTTCGACCGTCGCCACACCATCGCCGTGTGCAGGCCGACCAGCGCTGCCAGCAGGGCGAGCGCGCCCGCGATCAGGCGCAGGCCGTCCGTCGTGTCGGCGCCTCCGGGCGCGCGGGCCGCCATCGCATGCACGGCCGCGAACGTCGCGAGTGCCGCCAGGAACGACAACGGGTACTCGTGGACGCTGGAGAAGGCCAGCGGCGCGCCGAAGGCGACAAGCGCGCTGCCGGCCACGCCACCCGCCGAGACGAGCAGGTAGTAGCGCGTCAGGTGCGCCGGCGCCGGGGCTCGCGCCGCCAGTTCACCGTGCATCGCGACACCGAGCGCTCCGAGCGCGAGCAGCGTCAACGTTACGGTGAGCCCGGCACTCCACTCGGGAATCGCTGCCAGCGGCGCCAGCACGACGAGCATCGTCATCACACGCCGGCGATACAGCCGCCTGTACTCGAACGCGAGGATGAACGTCAGCAGATAGGTCGCAAGCGGCAGCATCCAGAGGAACGGCACGGCCGCGACGTCGATCGTGAGGCGGGTCGTCGAGGCCTGCAGCAGCATCGCCGGGACCGCGGCCAGGGCAAGCCAGATCGCGTAGTCGCCGGCCGTCGGGGCGCTGGCGGCCTGCGCGACGTGTGAGCTGATGCTGACGGGAGCCGCGTGGCCGGCGATCGGGACGCGCCGCATGCCCAGCGCGCACGCCAGCACCGCCACCGTATAGGCGGCAAACGCGGCGGACCACCACCAGCCCTGCTCGAACAGATCGAGCCGCGGCTCGACGACGAGCGGATACGAGACGAGTCCCGCGAGCGACCCGAGGTTGGAGACGGCATAGAGCCGGTAGGCCGATCCCTGCTCTCCGCGCGACGATGTCCAGTCGGCGTACCAGCGCTGGAGCAGCGGACTCGTGGTTGCGAGGAGCAGGAAGGGAAGTCCGGCGGCGCTGACGAGGAGCCAGACGATCCGCGGCACCGGAGCGGCATCGAGGGCCGGCTTCCAGGCCTCGCCGGGTGTCACCGGAGACGGCCAGGCGGCAGCGCGCCACGCGAGGACCGCGAGCACGAGCGCAACGAGGCCAGCGTGCCGGAGCAGCTGGGCACGTCGCGACGGCAGGCCGGCGGTCGCGTGCGCGTACGCGTAGCCGCCGAGCAACAGTGCCTGGAACACGACGAGGCTCGTGGACCACACTGCGGGCGCGCCGCCGAACCAGGGGAGGATCAGGCGGGCCAGCAGGAACTGCACCTGGAACAGCAGGCCGGCGCCAAGTCCAATGGCGATGCCGAACACCAGCCGTGTGGTCATCCTCTCGTTCAACGCGACGGCTGCCGGCCGCGAACGCGGCGCGCGCCTAGCGCCGCAGGACTCCGAGCAGGTGGCTCGACGCGTCGGTCCACGGAGCCACGGCGGCGCCCTCGTAGCGCTCGCCGACGTCCTGGAGGACCGCGGGGTCGCGCGCCAGCAGCATCCAGGTCGTCCGCTCGGTGCTGTTGTCGACCACATCGTGCTCGACGACGACGCTGTGGAACCCGACCGTGCGGGCCGCGGCGTCGACGATGCCTTCGAGGTCGAGATAGCGGTTGGAGACGTGGACGGCGAGCACGCTGCGCTCGTCGCGGAGGTGGCGCTCGTACAGCGCGAAGGCCTCGCGCGTCAGCAGGTGTACCGGTACGGCGTCGCTGCTGAACGCATCGAGCGCGAGCACGTCGAAGCGCCACGGCGCGGCGCGCTCGAGGCTCAGTCTCGCGTCGCCGCCGATGATGTCGATGTGCGCCGGTGAGGCGCGCAGGTAGGTGAACAACGGCGTCGGCGCCGTCGACAAGGCGACCACTTGCGGGTCGATCTCGAAGAACGTGAACGCATCGCCCTTCCGGCCGTATGCCGCGAGCGTGCCGGTGCCCAGGCCGACGACGCCGACGCGAATCGGCCGGTCCGAGGCGGCCGCAGCCTCGATGGCGCGCCCGACACCGCTCTGGGGCGTGTAGTAGCTGGTCGGCCGCAACTGCTTGGCGAGGGCCAGGTACTGCATGCCGTGCAGCGTGGTGCCGTGCTGCAGCCGGCGGTAGCCCTCGTGCGTGTCCTCGAACTCCTGCTCCCGCACGCGGATCGCGCCGAAGAAGTTCCTCGACGTGAACACCGCGTCCGACGTCAGGTGCGCCCATTCGATGGCGGTCCTGGCACCAATCAGGCCGCCCAGCGTCGCAAACGCCACGGCGACCATGGCAGGCCCGCGACCACCGTCCTCGTCGGCGTCGCGGCGCACGAGGTACATCGCGCCGAGCACGAGCAGCGCTGCGACGAGCGTGACCGGATACTCGACGAGCCCGTCGAAGGCGATTGGTGCGCCGAGCGCCACGAGCGCGCTGCCCACCACGCCGCCGGCCGAGACCACGAGGAAGTAGCGGGTGAGGAAGACGGGAGCGGGCGCGCGCGCGGCGAGTTCACCGTGCAGGCTGAGGCCCACCATCGTGAGCATGCCCAGCGTGACCGCCAGTTCGACTCGCGTCGACCACTCGTTCATCGTCGCGGTGGCGACGGCCGCGACGAGCAGCGCGAAGACGTGCCGCCGGTAGAGGCGGGGGTACTCGAACGCGATGACGAACGTGAACAGGTAGAGCGCCAGCGGCACCATCCACAGGAACGGCACCGCGGCGATGTCCTGCGTGATCTTGGCGGTGCCCGCCTGCAGCAGCGCGGAGGGCACGGCCGAGAGGAGCAGCCACATCACGTAGTCGGCCGCCGAGGGCCGCGGTGGCGTGACGGCGACTGGAGGTGTCTCGATCTGATCGACGCCGGCCGCCGGCCGCGGCACGTCGAGGGAACTCGTCGCCGCCGGAGCCGCCGCGCGTGCGTCCACCGCACGAACGAGTACGCGTGCGCAGAGCGCCGTGACGGCCGCGAACGCCAGGTAGCCGAGCGCCCACCATCGTCCCTGCTGGAAGACGTCGAGCCGCGGCTCGAGCAGGAACGGGTACGACAGCAACCCGACCAGCGAGCCGAGGTTCGAGAGCGCGTAGAGACGGTAGGGACTGCGCCCCGGGGCGGCCTCGGCGTACCAGCGCTGGAGGAGCGGACTCGTGCTCGCGAGCAGGATGAACGGAAGTCCGACGGCTCCCGTCAGCAGCAGCAGGATCTGCCGGACGGGCGATCCGTCGGCGTCAGGCTTCCACGTGTCGTCGGGTGTGATGGGAGAGGGCCAGGCCAGGGCACGCCACGCGAGAATCGCCAGGACGAGCACGATGAGCGCGATGTGCCGAGTCGCCTGTTGCCGCGGCGTCGGCAGGCTTGCGAGCGCGTGCGCATAGGCGTAGCCGACGAGCAGCAGCGTCTGGAACGCCAGGAGGGCCGTCGACCACACCGATGGCGAGCCGCCGAACCACGGCAGGATCAGCTTGGCCAGGACGAACTGCACCTGGAACAGCAGGCAGGCACCGAGCGCGATCGCCACGCCGAACGTCCAGGTCGGCACGACGGCCGTGCGGACGGGCAGGGGCGAGGCGACGTTCATGCGGCGTTCAGGCGCGTCCGGCGGGCGGTCCGGGTGGCGCGGGCGGCGTCGTCGCCCGCGGATCGGCGCTCGCCGCGTCGTCGCCGTCGATGGACGCGACGAGCGGGGCGCCGACCACCGTCCTGATGATCCGCGTCGGGATCTCGACGTCGGCCGCGTCGAAGGCATGCTTCACGCGACGCAGGAACTCGCGTCCCACCATCCACTGCTTGATCGGCACCGTCTTCAGGCGCACCTTCACTTCGACGCCCGGATCGGAGAACCGGTCGACGCCCATGACTTCGAGCGGGCCGAGCATCGACGGCGCGAAGGCCGGGTCCGCGAGCATCTCCTCGGCCACGCCAACCAGGATCTGCGTGACCCGATCGGTGTCCTCCTTGTAGGAGACGGCGATGCTGGCCACGTAGAACGAGAAGTCCTTCGTCAGGTTGGACAGCCGCTGGATGCTGCCGTTCGGGATGACATGGACGGTGCCGGTCTCGTCGCGCAGGACGATCGTCCGCAGCGTGATGCGCTCGACCAGGCCGCCGGTGCCGTCGATGTTGGCGACGTCGCCCACCCGGACCTGGTTCTCGAAGATCAGGAAGAAGCCGCTGATGATGTCCTTGACGAGCGATTGGGCGCCGAAGCCGACGGCCAGGCCGACGATGCCGGCGCCGGTGAGGATCGGCGTGATGTCCACCCCGACCTCGCGCAGGATCATCAGCGTGGCGATCGTCGAGATGAGCGTGTAGACCGTGTTCTGGATCAGCGAGCCGAGCGTCTGGGCGCGCTTGGCGCGTTCGATCACGTCGATGTTGGTGGCGGCCCCCAGTTCGCCCTGGATGCGCCGCACGACCAGTCCGACGACGTGGACGATGAGCCACGACAGCAGCGCAATCAGCGCGATGCGCAGGCCGGACCCGGTCGCCCACTCGGCCAGCCGCTCCGGCGTCAGGCCGACGCGGGACTTGACGCCCACCAGCGACATCGCCGGAAAGATCAGCACCGCCGCGAGCAGGAGCGTGATGATCAGGCGGACGAGGCGGAGCGCCGCCCGCGTCGACTTGCGCTGCGTGAGGTCGCCCGGCGTGCGCCTGTCGATGCGCTCGACGAGCAGCACGAGGACGCGCGACACCAGTTCCGCGATGAAGTAGGCCACCACCAGGACGATGGCGGCCACGATCGCGGCCCGGACGCCGTAAGGGTAACTGGCGAAGACGTCTTTCAGCACGGTCGTCCCCGGCTGCAATCCGTACGGGCTACTTTCCGTACAATTCGCCGCGTCGGAGGCGGCGGTACATGTCGAGCGAGTCCTTCAGGATGGTGACGGCATCCTCGGGTCCCAGGAAATCGGTGACCTCGACGGCCTTGTTCTCGAGCGTCTTGTAGTCCTCGAAGAAGCGCTTGATCTCGCGCAGCGTGTGTCCCGGCAGCTGGGTGTGGTCGCTGTAGTCGTTGAAGGCCGGATCGAGCGTGCTGACGGCGATGATCTTGTCGTCCAGGCCCTTTTCGTCGCGCATCCGCATGACGCCGATGGCGCGGGCCTGGACCACCGTCAGCGGGTGGACCGGCTCCTGGCCGAGCACCAGCGCGTCGAGCGGATCGCCATCGTCGCAGAACGAGCGGGGGATGAAGCCGTAGTTGGCCGGGTAGTAGACGGCGCTGTAGAGGACCCGGTCGAGTCGCATGAGCCCGGATTCCTTGTCGAGCTCGTATTTGTTCTTGCTGCCCATCGGCACTTCGATGACGACGGGAAAGGTTTTCGAGATCAGGTGGTCGTCGACATAGATGTCGTGCCAGGGGTGCATACGGTCACCGATTGTACCTGCCGGCTCCGTGGGTAGGGACCGCTCGCTGAGCGGTCCGACTGCGGCCGACTGATCTCGGACGCGCCGGCGGCGCGTCCCTACCGCCGGGATACCCCGCCCTCGCGCCCGCTAAGCAGGCCGGCCGCGTCCGTCGTACTCTTGTCTGGACAAATGTCGCGCTTCATCTGGCAATCCGGTTTCGTGCACGTCTGGAGGCTCGGCGCCCGCCGGTGGCGTCGGCGCGCGGCCACCGCGGCCACCGCGGGCGTAGCGGCACTCGCGGTCGCGGCCACGGCCTGCGGCGGCGGGTCGGCGGCAGCGGGCAAGGGCGGAGACGGCAAGGGGGCGAAGGCCGACGCCGCCACCGCGGTTGCGGTACGGCCCGCCACCGAGACCAACCTGACCCGCACCGTCACCGTGACCGGCACGCTCGCTGCCGAGGACCAGGTGGCATTGGGCTTCAAGGTCGCCGGGCGCATCGAGACGCTCAACGTCGACCTCGGCACCCGGGTGCAGGAAGGGCAGGCGATCGCGCGGCTGTTGCCAGTGGACTTCCAACTGCGCGTCCAGCAGGCCGAGGCCGCGCTCCAGCAGGCGCGTGCCAGGCTGGGGCTCGAGCCCAAGGGCACCGACGAACACGTCGATCCCGACAAGACGGCGGTCGTGCGACAGGCCCGTGCGGTGCTGGACGAAGCGAAGTTGAACTACGCCCGCATCAAGACCTTCGTCGATCGCGGCATCTCGTCGCGGGCCGAGCTCGACACGGCCGACGCCGCGATGAAGGTCGCCGACGGGCGCTACGAGGACGCCGTCGAAGAGGTCCGCAACCGTCAGGCGCTGCTGTCGCAACGCCGCACCGAGCTCGATCAGGCCCGGCAGGAAATGCTGGACTCACGGCTCGTGGCACCGTTTGCCGGCGTCATCCGTGAACGCGCCGCGTCACCGGGCCAGTACGTGAACGCGGGGGCGCCCATCGCGACGCTGGTCCGCATGCATCCGCTCCGCCTCCAGGCCGACGTCCCCGAGCGCGAGGCGAGCAGCGTGCGGGTCGGACAGACGGTGACCGTACGCGTCGAGGGCGACAGCACCCCGTACGTCGGCCGCGTGGTGCGCGTGAGCCCGGCCATCGACGAACAGAGCCGGTCGCTGCGCATCGAAGCCGAGGTCGGCAACGAACGCGGCACCATCCGGCCGGGCTCCTTTGCGACCTCGGACATCGTCGTCGCCTCCGAAGCGCCGGCCATCGTCGTGCCGGCGAGTGCCATCGTGATGTTCGCCGGTGTCGAGAAGGTGCTGACGGTGGCCGACGGCAAGGTCGTGGAGAAGCGCGTCCAGCTCGGACGCCGGGCCGGCACGTCGGTCGAGATCCTGAAGGGGCTCGAGGCCGGCGAACCGGTGATCGTCGCGCCCGGCACCCTGGTCGACGGCGAGCGCGTCACCGTGACGCCGTAGCCAGGTTCCAGTGATCCATGCAGACCCTCGCTGACATCTGTATCCGTCGCCCGGTCTTCGCCAGCATGATCGTGCTGTCGCTGGTCGTGGTTGGCGCCGCCGCCTATCTCGGCCTCGGCGTCGACCGGTTCCCGTCGATGGACCTGCCGACGGTGCGGGTGCAGACGATGCTGCCGGGGGCCTCGCCGGAAGAGGTCGAGGTCCTCGTCAGCCAGCGCCTCGAGGAGGTCATCAACACTGTCGAGGGCATCTCGGAGCTGCGGAGCATCTCCGGCCAGGGCATGTCCCTGGTGCTCGTCACCTTCGACCTCAATCGCAACGTCGACGTCGCGGCCCAGGACGTGCGCGACCGCGTCGCCACGGTGCTCAACCGGCTGCCGCGCGATGCCCGCCCCCCCGTCATAGCCAAGTTCGACAACGACTCGCAGCCGGTGCTGTCGATCGCGCTGTCGGGCAACCGCTCGGTGCGCGAATTGACCGAGCTGGCCGACAAGGTCGCCAAGATCCAGCTGGAACGCCGGCCCGGCGTGGGCGAGGTCCTGATCGTCGGCGGCCAGGAGCGGGCGATCAGCATCTGGCTCGATGCCAACCGCCTGGCGGCCTACGGCATCCCGGTCAGCGACGTGCGCGACGCGCTCGTCAGGCAGAACGCCGACCTGCCCGGCGGCAACGTCACCACCGACGTCCAGGAGCGCGTGCTGCGGACGATGGGCCGGATGGAGAACCCGGCCGACTTCAACAACATCGTCATTGCCACGCGGTCGGGCGTGCCGCTGCGCATCAGCGACATCGGCCGCGTCGAGGACGGCACCAAGGAGCAGCGCAGCCTCGCGCGTCTTGACGGCCGTCCGACGGTGATCCTGGAGATTCGCCGCCAGTCCGGCTCCAACACGGTCGCCGTGATCGAGGGCATCAAGGACGTGCTGCCGCGCGTGCAGGCGCAGCTGCCCGCCAACGTCCGGCTCGACGTCATCCGCGATCAGTCGCGCTACATCTACAACGCGCTGCACGAGATCAACACCCACCTGGTGCTCGGCAGCATCCTGGCCTGCCTGGTCGTGATGGGGTTCATGCGGAGCTGGCGGTCGACGGTCATCGCCGGCGTCGCCATTCCCGCCTCGGTCATTGCCACCTTCGGCGTGATGAAGGCGCTCGACTTCACGCTCAACAGCGTGACGATGCTCGCCCTCGTGCTGATGGTCGGCATCGTCATCGACGACGCGATCGTGGTGCTCGAGAACATCTTCCGGTGGGTGGAAGAGAAGAAGATGGACAGCTTCGCCGCCGCCAAGGCGGCGACGGCGGAGATCGCGCTGCCGGTCATGGCCACGACGCTCAGCCTGGCCATCATCTTCATCCCGGTCTCGTTCATGTCGAGCATCTCGGGACGCTTCCTCTACCAGTTCGGCATCACCGCGGC